>JBLIRT010000171.1:0-6883 GCA_049472445.1 bacterium | reverse complement strand
GATACCGGAAAAGATACGGTATAGGATTTTTGAACCTTTCTTTACCACCAAGACTCATAAGCTTGGCCTCGGCCTCAATATATGTAAATCAATCCTTGAAAGATATAAAGGAAGGCTCAGGTATCATAATCATCGTAACCAGTCAGGTCAAGCTACTGCTTTTACTATAACCCTGCCTGTTAATTTTGATTGCCAAAGCTGTCATAGTCAAGGGTGATTGCTGCCGCCCAAAAAAGATTACTCTTTTCCAAAAACGAAAATATTTCAATTTTGAAATAAGTTATAGGCTAAGTTTTAAGGAGGGAAATTTTAGTATAAAAATCCTGGTGTAGAAATCGTTGAGCAATTCTTACTATTCGAGTTCCCTAAAAAATATATCCCTCAGTTCCTTGAGTACATCCCCGCTTTCTCTGGCAGCTCGTTCTTTCAACTCCTGAAAGCATTTTCTTACTTCTGGCGAAAATCCGGCTGTCTCTATCATCCCCTCGAGCGGTAATCCTTTCGACCGGAGGTATTGATCATTTTTAACTCTTTGGATTAACCTTATAAGTTCCTCTTTACCTTGAAAAGAGATCATCTTCCCGCCTCTCCACCCTCCTGCCGCATCCCATTAATCCAATTCGTTTTACCATGCCAGCAATTCCATTATTTCCTTATGGTTATTCAATGATAAAGGCCCTTCCATGGTGCGGACCAACATGCTACATCTTCCCCTTTATTCTTTCGAATAATATGATGAATAAAGCAATTATCGTCGTCAATACCATGAACCACGAACCGCTCTTTCTCAGTAATATTCTCTTTCACCTTGAAGCTGAGATTGGCGAGCATAACACAGAATATGCTCAGAGTAGCTAAGATAGCCAAAATTAAGTAAAATGCTATTGACATATAAATCCCCCCTTTCATTTAAAATATAATAAGTTAAATTAATGAAGTTATCTAACATCATAAATAGCAATTCCGATGCCAGCATTTAAAAAATAGCAGAGGACTTCAGGAATGCAGGAATGATGGATTTAAGAGGAATTCGCCTTTCTCTCAAGCCATTTCATTCATGAAATATGTTTTGACTCTGAAATATGAAAGGCTTGGCTTTCCCTCTCATTCTTCACATAATAAGGAAAGAGGTTATCCAGGGTAAAGTCGAGAGGAAGTTGACTTACCTTAGATACACTCGAGCCTATGGTCGAGGTTATCAAAGTGAAAGCCAATAAGAATGGCCTTCCGGGCGACAGCGGCTTTTATCTCTGGTATTGTATTTGCATCTTCATATGGTGTCGATCGGCAGTGGATTATGTATCTTTACGGCATTCTTGCATAGTAGGGCATCCATCTTTTTTTACAAATAATCATCCTGAGACTCCTCCTGGTTAACCGCATAATGTGACCGCACCCGATTCAGAATGAACATTGGTTAAAGGTAAATGCCCTTTGATTAATCTCAACTGAAAAATAATATCTGTAAAAACACTGAGGATAGAGGGATGGAAGAAAAAGTCAAGGAAAAAGAGGTTGATGAACATAAAAACTCTGACGAACTTCAAAAGAAAGATGTTCGGGCAGCATTGCTCTTGTGCCTGAGTAAACTTTCTGAATTTGATGAGCAATTATCTGATGATATCGAGGAATGGCAAAACGAGGCAGTTCGAAAATTCGATTACTCAGATCAGGCTTAAAAGTAAGATCATGCCTGGATAAGGGTGAGGAGATTCACTGGCCGGATATGGTGCTTCCGAAATTTTCCGGTTCTTATGACAGGGCCAAAGTTTCTTCGTGATGATGGTCTATAAGCTTCCTGGCCGGCTCAAGGGGAAGCCGGATGTAAAAAGATGCACCACGACCTTTAATATTTTCAGCCCAGATGAGCCCGCCATGGTTCTCCACAATGTATTTACATATGGCCAGGCCTAAACCCGTACCCTTGGATTTGGTCGTAAAGAACGGATCAAATAATTTTTTCAAATTTTGTTGAGGTATACCAGGCCCCGTATCCGTGAATATAACCTCATCATAATCCTGGCCTCTCCTGGTAATGATCGTTAACGTTCCCTCCTTATTCATAGCCGCAACAGCATTGATGATGACGTTGGTAAGGACCTGAAGAATCTGATTCTTATCCACCATAAGAGAGGGCAGATCAGAACAAAATTCCTTTTTGATCTGAATATGGTCCGGGATATCTGTCAGAGTAAAGGCTTTTTCCACTAATATATTAATATCTATCGCCTTAAGGTCTAATTTTCTCTCCCTGGCAAAGCTTAAACAGTCATCTATTATTTTCCTGGCGATGTCAATCTCCTCTCGCATCATCTTAAAATATTTTCGAAACGTGGCTTCATCGTACATGGATTGTGTCTCAAGGAAAAATATACCATTTTTCAAAACACTCAACGGGTTTCGCAGCTCATGACTCACATAAGAGACAAAGGTTCCAAGCGTGGCTAATCGCTCATTAGCCAAAAGTTTATTCTGATATTTTTGCAGGTCTTCGGTCATGGCGTTAAAATGTTGGGCCAGTTCTCCGATCTCATCCAAAGAGGAGATGGGTACTTTACAGGTCAACTCTCCGGAGGCGACGCGCTGGGTAGCCTGGACTAACTTTTGAATCGGGGTTGTTATCCCCCGGGCCAGAAGAAAACCTGAGCCTAAAATAGCAAGGGCCAGGAGAAAAAAGATCAACACCATGGCTGCTGCCAAATCGAAGCGAAGCCTATTGGCTTTCTCAAGGGTTGCCCTGGTATCCTCTGCATAATAATTAAGGATGGAATTTAATTGATTTATTACTCCCGCCGATAGGCCATGTATTCGTTGCATCATCAAGTCGGCATCCCGATCCGGAAGACTATCTGGTTTGACATCTCTCCCCGTCACCTTTTCGCCGGTTGCATCTCCCATGAAACCGGGCTTGGCCAGGATCTGACCGGATAATGATATTACTTCCAGAATTTCTTTCCGGACATTATTTAATGAGCTATTCAGAAGAATATATCTGGGCTCATTCAGGGATTCCGCCATGTTCATGGCCTCTTCCATATCTTTTACCAGTTGTTCGGCAGCCTTATCAAACTGTATGATGCATTCCCTACTGGTCCCGCTTTCTGCAAATGCACGAACAGGAGAAATGGTCTTTTCAAAGGATATTTTTAATCCTCTGATGGTATCCGCATTCCAGCAGCGGTTTATGGTACAGTGGTCTTCAACCAGGGATATACCCATTCCCACCCGCCATATGCTCCAGATTCCTACCATACTGACCATTATCACCAGGACAAATACAATGCCGGTAGCCAAAAATAATTTCTTTCTTACTGTCAGTCTCATAGGCCCTCCTGGCGACATCCCAAAGAGCTAAAGGCTGGAATCCGGCTGTATTTTGAAAAACCTCTCACCTTTGAATCCCCCCTGGTTTCAGGAGAAAGCATGTCCTCAACTTAGAGTACACCAAAAATATAGGTGAGTGAATAATAAATCCCCACCACAATAAAAATGCCTCCGGTAATATACCGGACCCACCGCTCGATCCGGGTTATCCCCTGGAAGGCTTTGCCCACGAAGCGGGCGCCCATGGCCATGAGCACGGCAAAGAAAACAACCGGCAGGCCCGTGCCAAGTCCATAGAGTGAAGGAAAAATAACGTGTGATTCGTGTTTCACGGACAGGGGGATGAGACTCCCAAAGAAGAGGGCGGCTGAAACAGGACAGAAAGAAAGGGAGAAGGCCATCCCCAGAAGTCCGGCCCCCCAGATATCACCCTTTTCAGCTCGCTTCCGGACCCTTTCGCCGGTTATTGACCCGGAAACATTGAGCTGGATCAGTTCCAGAAGAATCATGCCAACCAGGATTAAGAGTGGACCAAGAAGCATGTTCATATATTTTTGCAGGAAGTGGGACAGGCCAGGTATGGATAACAGACCTGCTACGGCCAGGATACCGAGGCTAAGATAGGTAATCATTCGGCCGAGTGTATAAAAAAGGCCTGATAAAAGCACATGGCGGCTGCTGTCAATCCGCTTGCCGAGAAAAGAGATGGCCGCAATATTCGTAGCCAGAGGACAGGGGCTGATGGAAGTCAAAATCCCCAGCCAGAGGGCTGAAAAAGCTCCAAGGAAAAAGGAACTCATGGATTTTCTCCGAAATAGGCCCTGACTTCATCACCGATGTAATTAAGGAAAACATCCTTATGGTATAAAAGCTCCCAGACCTTTTCGAGGTTTTTCCATCGTATTTGCCGGCCATCCTTCAGGTCGGCTATGATGACGGATTTGGTATAGAGCTTATAATCCTGTATATAGTGTTTGTTATCCGGCTCCTCAACATTGATCGGACGCCATTTCAGGCGACCGCTTTTCAGTTGATGGGCAAAATCACGCTCAAGGGCTTCTTTCGTATAGGTCTCAATTTTCACGCATGACGGGCAGCGAGCCCTTCCATGGAAGTAATAGGCTATGACCTCAGGCGATGATTGGGGTAGCGCTTCCTGAGCCTTTGCTCCCGGAGACGTGACCGAGGCATCATCACCATGAGGAACAGCTCCATCCTGACCGGCAGGAAGTCCTTCTTCTTTCCTTGTTTCGACTGCTTTCGAATCCTCTTTGGATCCTCCGGCAATGAGGAAAACCACACTTCCTAACATAAAGGCCAAGAGCACTATGGTCACGAGCGATTTAGGTTTCATGTTTATCTTCCTCCCTTTTCAATCAGCCAGCTAATAGGGTTTTTCCCTTTTCAGCTACTTTCGCGATGAGCTCATCCGATACCGGCGAGTTACCTTTCAACAGGCCCAGGTCAGTCAGACATAAATGCTCGAATTCGGTAAAACCGGCCTCCTTAAGTGTTTTTTTGGCACAGAGGAGAGGACATCCGTCAATGGCTAAAAGCTTTGGAGCAGCCTGGGTTGAGGCTACAATCCCACTTACCCTTCCACCAATTCCAGCCAGGCAAAACATCTTGCCTGCTCCATCCTGACTCAGCTTTCGTGCAGCCCGGTCAGTAAGCTCTCCCGTATCCGATGCTCCCGAGCAGGCAAAAATCAGTTTCGGCGCACTTGTGCAGGCACATCCACAATCTTTGCTGTTATTCATAGCGGTTTCTCCCCTGATAAGTTATAAGGACTTTTCCAATTACCTGAGCATATTTTTTATCTCTTCAGATGAAGGTACCTTTCCAGCCACTTTCACCTGCCCGTCAATGACCAGAGCCGGTGTCATCATCACGCCAAAAGCCATAATGTCGGTAATGTCCGTGACTTTTATCAGCTCATAGGCTATCCCAAGCTCTTTGGCTGCAGATTCTGCATGCTCAGCCAGTTTCCTGCACTTTGGACAGCCCGTACCGAGAATTTGAATTGTTTTCATGATGTATCCTCCTCCTAAAAAAGAAATCCGTAGATCAGGCCGGTCGTAGTGGCCATGACTACCACAAGAGAGACAAATACCATGGTCTTTTTGGTTCCCATGATGCTGCGCAGGACCAGCATACTGGGAAGGGATAAGGCTGGCCCGGCCAAAAGCAAAGCCAGGGCCGGCCCCTTCCCCATGCCACTGCCAATGAGACCCTGCAGGATCGGCACCTCAGTCAGGGTAGCAAAATACATAAAGGCTCCCGCTATCGAGGCAAAAAAATTGGCCAAAAACGAGTTACCCCCGACAGCCCCCGCGATCCAGGCTGATGGGATAATCCCCTCTTGGCCGGGTCGGCCCAAGAGAATACCGGCTATAAGGACTCCGATAAGCAAAAGGGGTAAAATCTGCTTGGCAAATCCCCACGATGCGCTGAACCACTCTTCAATCTCTCCGCCGTGAGTACTGGTGATGATCGATAGCCCGATAGCTCCTGCCGCAAAAGGGATCAATGGTTCATGGGGAAAGATGAGGGCCGTAAGGGCGGTTAATACAGCCACCAGCCCTACCTTCCACCAGGTCAGATCAAACCAGACCACCAGCATACCGGCGAAAATGATAGCACAGATGGCGGTAATAGTCCATTTGGCTGAGTAAATGGTGTACCAGAGGCCGGCTGGCTCACTCGGTTTACCCCAGTTGGCAAAAACCAGAATGGCCACCATGGACGCAAACCAGGCCGCATTCTGCCACAGGGGTCTTTTTACCTCAGGATCAGGCATGGCGGCCTGAGCATTGGCTTTCACCAACTCCTCTTTGCGGAACATGACGTGCATACCAAGGCCGACCAGGACGCTGAAAAAAACTGCACCGAGAGCCCGGGCAATCCCGATTTCCAGCCCTAACACGCGGGCGGTAAGGACAATAGCCAGGACATTTATGGCCGGGCCTGAGTAAAGGAAAGCGGAGGCCGGGCCAAGCCCTGCACCCATCTTGTAGATGCCGGCAAAAAGGGGAAGCACGGTACATGAGCAGACGGCCAGGACAGTCCCGGAGACAGCGGCTACACCATAGGCCAGTACTTTGTTGGCCCTGGCCCCAAGATACTTCATGACTGCCGCCTGACTTACAAAAACGGCAATAGCGCCGGCAATAAAAAAGGCCGGTACCAGACATAACAGAACGTGCTCCCTGGCATACCATTTGACCAAGTGCATGGATTCCAGAAGGGCCGTATCAAAACGGGCATTACCAACCGGCAGAAAAAAGCAGGCAAGAAAGGCGGCAGCAATAACACCCAGCGATTTCCATTCCTTTTTCCAACTCATACCTTCAATGTACCTCCTTCATTATCTCTCATTGGTTTTTTTGCCAGTCAGTGGCTTATTGGCCAAATAGCCATTAATTTACGTAAAAAAATGCCCTTTTTCGGAAGGTTATCTCATCAAACTCAATTGCTCTTCAGCCGTTTTGATCATGGCCGATTCGACGCAATTGAGGAAATCCATGATACAGCGCATCTTTAAAATATAATAGACCTG
>JBLIRT010000170.1:0-6886 GCA_049472445.1 bacterium | reverse complement strand
CACGACGCTCTTCCGATCTCAGCCATGGTCTGGCTCATCTGTTTGGGGAATTTTATTCGTGATATTACCAGGCAGCAGTCCCATCGGGCCATTGAGCGGCTTTTTGACGGAAAGGACCAGTTAGCCTGGATTGTCCTCAATGGAGACAAGATACAAATCAAGGCCGACCAGGTTCAGGTTGGAGATGAGATAGTAGCCTATCCGGGAGAGCTTATTCCGGTCGATGGGACCATCCTGTCCGGCAAGGCTACGGTGGATCAGAAGTTTCTTACCGGTGAATCACTGGCCGTAGAGAAGCAAAGGGAGCATTTTGTTTACGCCGGAACGGTCGTCAGGGAGGGAAAGCTTTATATCAAAGCAGAAAAAGTGGGGGCTGAGACGACCAAATCCAAAATTATTCAACTGGTAAATAACGCACCGGTCCGGGAAACCAGGATTCAGAACTATGCGGAGCGCTTTGCCAATCGATTCGTGCCCTGGAGCTTTCTGGCTGCAGGCATTTCATTTGGGGTAACAGGTAATGTTGACCGGACAGCCTCTTTGCTCATTGTTGACTATGGGACAGGCATTCGTATCGCTGCTCCGACCACGGTTCTCAGTTCCATTGCCAAGGCAGCCCACCACGGAATTCTCATCAAAGGAGGCAGGTATCTGGAAGGGTTGGCAGAGATTGATACCATCGTTTTTGATAAGACCGGGACCTTGACCCTGGGAGAACCTGAAGTGGTTGAGATCATTTCCTATCGAAAGGATGTATCCCCGGATCAGATTTTGGCCATAGCTGCTGCCTCTGAGGACCGCCTTACCCATCCGGTAGCCGAAGCTATTGTCAGAGCTGCCCAAAGGAGGAGGATCGATATTCCCGAGCGTGAAGCGTCTGAATATACGATCGGCATGGGTGTTGAAGCCTTGATAAACGGCTCATCCGTCCTGGTAGGGTGCCACCGGTTCATGGATCTTAAAGAGGTTAAAACTGGTGAGGCAAATAAAGATATCTTCAAAATAAATGGCCGGGCAGCAGCTCCCCTCTTCGTAGCCCTTGACGGTCAATTGATCGGCCTTCTGATTTATACGGATCCCATAAGACCGGAATCGCCAAAGGTTATTCAGGCCCTGCAGAGGAGGGGGATAAAGAACATTATTATGCTGACCGGAGATCATCCGGCTATTGCCGGGAACGTGGCCGGGAAATTGGGCCTTCAGTCCTACTATGCTGATGCCTTTCCTGAAGAAAAGGCGGAAGTTGTCAGATCACTTCAGGACCACGGGTACAAGGTGGCGGTAGTAGGAGATGGAATAAATGATACGCCGGCCCTGGTTCAGGCGGATGTCGGCATAGCGGTTAAAGGAGGAGCAGATGTGGCTATGGAAACAGCCCATATTTCTCTCCTTGAGGGGAACCTGTGGAAGATTCCCCAAGCTATTGATATATCAAGAGAGGCAATTCACCTCATCGAGCAGAACTGGAAGCTCAATTGGTACCCGAATACAGCAGCTATTGTTCTGGCCCTGGTTGGTGGGATTGGCCCTGTGACCACAACCCTGATCAGTAATGGTTCGGCTGTTGTTGCCTCCCTCAATGCCTTAAGACCATTATTAACTACCCACTGGCCGGGAAAATCTCAGGTCAGGTCTGATTGGAGATCGGAAGTAAGAAGAATAGACAAGGAGAAAGCGTATGAAAGGAGTAACAGGCCAATGCCAGATGGTCAGCAACACGCCGGGAAGGCTTCGCGTGCGTATGGATCAGGCAGGTCGCCGGCCTGATTTCATGGAGCACATCAAGGTACACCTGGAGAATCAGGCAGGTATCCGGAAGGTTCATACGAACACTTCTTCGGGAAGTGTCCTGGTTCGGTATAATGAGAAGACCCACTCTCATCATGAGATTTTAGCTATGCTCAGGGATATCGGGGTGATCCTCTATGAAGTTGCTTTCAAGGGGGAAAAAGAGTTATCCGATGTGGGGCCAAGTTCAACGGCTGCTAAAATCACCCGCGCCATAAGCGATCTGGACAATCGTATACATTACCTGACTGGAGGCACAGCTAACCTGAGACTGATGGTCCCGCTGCTGATGGGGGCTTTTGGAGTATGGCAAATCCGCCGTAATGGATGGGGGCTGACCCAGGTACCAGGGTATGTTCTCCTCTGGTATGCCTTTGATGCCTTTTATAAATTCCATCAAAAGCCACAGTCATAAAAATTTAACGCAAGTCTAACCAGGCGTTCACCATTTTTTAACCTCACTTTGGTATATGTATCTCTGTTTCACCCGGGTGATTCATTTTACATAATCTATACATGGGGGAGGATAAAAGGCGGTGAGGGTCAATTCATCATATTTCCATTCACTGAACGGTCGAATGCGTATTAAAATCGTTGAGGTGAAAGGCGCACCGGACAAGGCCGGGAAATTGAAAAAGCAGCTCTTGAGGCTCAATGGGATCAAATATCTCAAGGCGAATCCGACCACGGGAAATGTCCTTATCCTCTATGACCATAACCTGATTGGTGAGGCCGATATTATAAGCACCCTGCAGGCTCTTGGCTATCTGGCTGAGAGCCGGGGCAGGCAGATCCCCATGATGAGGAGCAAAGCTGAGATCCAGAGTGCCCTGGCCGGTGAGATACCGAAAAGGCTGGTTCAGAACCTGGTTTGCACCATGGTTAAGATTGCCTTTCAGAAGCTCGTCATCTCCTTGATTTGAAGATGCAGGTGGTCATGAAGGAAATCCTGCCGGAGCCCGAGTGCGAGGGTCCAAGGTTGGAAATGACGGTGGTCCCTTATTGGCCTGTATTGATACCATGGCCTGCTGAAGGTCATGGTCAGAAGGGAAACATGCCGATATATTTTATTAATCCTATAAAAGATTCATGAAGGGAAAACAACCAGGTCTTAAAAAGAACTATGGAGAATTCAATTGACCAATATTGAGGGAATAAAGGTGGTTCACGCCATTCCTGGAAGATTGCGGCTTAAGATCTCCAGAATGAGACGGAATTCTGTTCTGGCTGCCGAGGTTCAGAAGCGGCTTTCTTCAATTCAGGCCATCCAGCAGGTGGTGGCTAATCCCCTTACCGGCAGTGTGTTGCTCTTGTATGATCCGAAAGAAATTTTTTCTCCCGGCACTTTAGGTTTACTCTTAGAAGCTCTCTCCAGTCTCTTTCCAGAGTTTGCCCCTGAAGATATAAAAGATTGGCTGGATGCCCTCTCCAGGGAATTCGAGCCACAGGGTTCAGTTCATTGAATTACCTGAGGCTGGGTTCTGAACCTATTCCACGGGAGAGAATTCACTCCTGGGAGCCCCACAGACAGGACAGACCCAGTCATCCGGGAGGTTCTCAAAGTCCGTTCCGGGAGCGATACCACCATCCGGATCTCCAGCAGATGGGTCGTAAATATAGCCGCATACATTGCATATATAATTTTTCATAATGAGTATCCACCCATAATGGTTTTGATGTCCTCGCTGACATCACCACTAATCTCAACATCAATAAGATGCGGGCCAGGGTTGGTCAAAGCCCCCTGAAGAGCGGCCCTCAATGAGTCAGGATCGGTTGCCTGCCAGGCCCTGACCCCGAACCCTTCAGCAATCCTGCTGAACTGAATATACGGCTTTTCGAGGTCATGGTGGGGAAACCGGCGAAGGGGGATCCCCTCTTCAGCCCAGTACTCCAGGATGTTCAGCTTCAGGATGCGATAACTGCTGTTGTTACAGACTAAAAAAATCATGTGCAGGTTATAGTGAGCTGCAGTCCATAACGTTTGATTAATGTACAAGGAGGCTCCGTCACCCGACAAGGCCAGCACAGGGTGATCAGGAAAAGCCAGTTTGGCTCCCACCGCACCGGTCCAGCCCGCGCCAAGGCACCGGCCCCGGCTGTTGAAATAGAAACCTGATCTGGCAGATTGAATATGGTGAACTAAAAAGGGTGATGAGGTTATTGATTCATCATATACGAGAGCATTCTCGGGCAGCATCTCCACGACAATCTTCATCATATGAGAAGGATGCATCGGTCTCTGTGAGCGGAGGTGGTCATAGATTTTCTGCTCCTCTTCCCATTCCCTTTGTTTTTGCTGAAGCCAATGAGCCTTTCTTTCGCCTGCCTTCCTTTGAAACTCCGGACTCAGGCGGGACTCGACTTCCCTTGAGATAGCCATTAAGGTTTCCTTGGGATCGGCCATAAGTCCGAGTTCAGCCTGGAAGTTTTTTCCGATTTCCCACGGATTCAGATCCACCTGAAATACCTTTGCCCCCTCCTGAAAATAAGAGCCGGCAAAGGGAAACATTTCCACGGACAGGGGGGTGCCGACAATAAGGATCACGTCTGCCTGGCGGGTGACCGGGAGGTTGTATTTGCCAAAGCCAAAGTTCAGGGTTTTCATATAGAGGGAATCACGGCTGTATCTTCCCTGATAGGAAAAGTCAGCTCCGTAGATGGGGCAGCCGATCTGCCCGGCCAGTTTTATCAACTCTTCATAGGCATCGACCAGATGGATCTGATCGCCAAAGAGTATCATGGGATTTTCAGCCTCCATAAGACCCCGGGCAATCCTGGCCACAGCCTCGTGACCAGGGCTTACCCGCCAATCCACCTGGGTTGAAGGGTGAATATCAGGCTCAACTTCTTCTTCAAGAACATCCATCGGGATGGCCAGAAGGACGGGGCCCTGGGGTGGAGTCATAGCCACCTTGTAAGCCTTTCGTAAGACCTGGAGCAGAGAGCTGCCATGAGTGATGCGATAGGCCCATTTGGTGATCGGCCTGGCCATTTCTACCAGATTATCCGCAAAAAAGCCCTCTAAATAGTCGACCTCTGACCAGGTTTCTCCTGCATAGATCAATAAGGGCAGGTGGCTGCGATCAGCTTCGTACAGCATGCCCATGGCGTTCCCGAGCCCGACCATAGTGTGCAACTGCACTATGGCCGGCCGTTTGGTGGCCCGGGCATACCCCGAGGCCATGCCCAGGACAACTGATTCCTGGAGACCCAGGATGTAATGCATTTCAGGAAAATCGGAGAGTGCATCCAAAAAGCCCTCTTCCAATGTTCCGGGATTTCCAAAAATATATGTTACGCCGTCAGCAAGCAATTGCTGCACAAAGGCCTGCCTGGCTTTTATTTTCGACATAGGTTGTCTCCTCTCTTCTCGTCTGTCTTTCTTTCAGCTTTTCATGCACTTCATATCTTGCCATTATCATCTTAACATATCTGCCTAAGTGCATCGGCTGATTTCCTTTTGATTCCTGAAAGATCAGTTCTCTTATCTTGCTGGTGAGGAGCAGTCAGGGTATTACAGGAAGCATTCGTTTCAGCGCGGCAAACCAAAATATCTCAAGGTACCGGTACCGGCAATGAGGCATCATTTCATGACAAATCACAGATATGGGCTTTATTTACCGGCTGGAAATGGACGTTGCAAATGCTGGCGTTGGCAAATATCGTCTTATCCGTTGCCCACTGTCCGTATCCTTCGTGGATGTGCCCGAAGAAGTGATATTTGGGGGAGACTCGATGTATTGTTTTTAATAATTCCTCACATCCCTGGTTTTCTTTTCTTACATAGTCCATGATCCCGAATGGCGGGCTGTGAGTAATCAGAATGTCGGTATCAGATGGGATCAAATCCCACTTTTTCTTGATCTCTTCACCCCTGGAGAGGTTAAAGGCCATATCACAGAACCATGGCTGCCAGGGAGATCCATATATTTTGATCCCTTCGATCTCTATAGCCCTATCCTGCAGGTAAATTCCATTCTTGAGAGATGCTGCGGCCGCCTGGTGCTCATTCTGAAAGAGAAGATCATGGTTACCGGCCACAACAATCTTATAGGTATGGTCAAGTTGGGATAAAAAAAAGTCGAATTGCAGGATTTCATTAAGTGTTCCATGGAGGCTGATATCACCGGCAAATATTAACATATCGGCAGGAGGGATATCTATTTTATCGTGGAAGCCATGGGTATCACTCAAAGCCACTATCTTCATAAGGGTATCTTTCTCCTTTATTTCATGATCCCGGAAATTTTCGATAGACCCGGAGGTTTCTGCATAGAGATGATATTCAGTAAGCAATTTGTTTTCTGGGGATTTAAAAATCGGACGGCTGCTTTACAAGCGGAAATGAAAAGCCATCCGTTGCAGATCGAGATATTTTGCCCTGATGATACTCAAAAAGTGAGTAAAAAGCAAGTATAAATCGGGTTCGATAGCCTGAACGCTCTCTTTTCTGATCCTTTTTGATGAAAATTTTAAGCAGTTATCACCAAAAATGAAGATCGTGTAGTTAATTTTAGTAAAATTGTCGATTTTACGATGTATCACAACATAGTTTATTTTTCAATAAGCTGGAATCTTACAGGTTCCTCCTTCGGATTTTAAGCAAGTGAATAAGATGGAGTAT
Source organism: bacterium (assembly GCA_049472445.1). Classification (GTDB taxonomy): domain Bacteria; phylum SZUA-182; class SZUA-182; order DTGQ01; family DTGQ01; genus JBLIRT01. The sequence goes on along the minus strand of JBLIRT010000170.1, from coordinate 471 downwards.
CTTAACACACCAGCGAAGTAAGGGGGGTGATGATAGGTGGTGAAAGTTTTAATCTTTCACCAGGGAAAATTCATATCCTCAATAGTGAGGATGATTCTGTCCGCCTTGGAATATAGCCAGGAGGGTGAATGTAACCTGATTCATAAAGCCATCGAGGAGGTGAGGAGCTATGTAAAATTGGCCTAATGAAAGGAGAGCCCTTGTATGAAGAGGTATTATTGAAGGAGGTATTGCTGATCGCACTTCAGGTATATTTCAGGAAAGGTAAGGGACTAAGATTATCTCACGAGAGCGATCAGCAGGCAATTTTCGAAAAATGAGGAGAGTGATAAAATGAAAAAAATATTGGTTATAGGGACTATTTTAGTAGGAATATTGTTTTATAATTTATATTTAAAAGAAGATATATTTAAAAATAAAATTTCAACTAAAACTAAGAAGTTAAATGAAAATATAGTTTATGATAAAAAT
>JBLIRT010000017.1:0-29449 GCA_049472445.1 bacterium | reverse complement strand
TAGCCAGGCGGGGAATATTTTCCTTGGCCTGGGAGATCTGGAGAAGGCGGCTGGTCATTTTGAGACCGCTCTCAGGATCAATCCCAATGACTGGTCCGCCCATAACAACCTGGGATTGCTTTACAGCCGGCAGGGAAAGCATGATCTGGCCCTCAGGAGTTTTCAACAGGCTGTCCTCCTGGAGTCGGATAATCCTGAAGCCCATAACAACCTTGGTCATACTTACCTGAATCAAATGCTTTTTCAGGAGGCCGCAGCAGAATTGAAGAAGGCTCTGGCCCTTCGCCCTGACTATAAGAAGGCCATCATCAATTTGGGCCTGGTCTGTTTTTACCAGAGGAATTTTCATCAGGCTGAGCAGGAATACCGGAAAGTGATTGAACTGGATAAGGAATGTGCCGAAGCCCACAGCCATCTTGGTATCCTGTATCTGGACAAGGGTGACTTTGCCGGGTCTTTGGCCTCCTTTCAGGAAGTGCTCCGCCTGCAGCCGAATGATCCTTTGACTCATTATTATCTGGGAAAAGCACTCCATGGATCAGGAAAGATCGACCAGGCCATTGAGGCCTGGCAGAAAGCCCTTTCTCTTAAACCCGATCTGGCGGCAGCACGTCTTTACCTGGGTAATGCCTTTTTTGAAAAAGATCTGGTCCAGGAAGCCATACAGGAATGGGAGATGGCCCTGGCCGGAAGGAATATCGATCTTTTCACTCATGTGATGAACCTTGGGCAGGCTTACGCCCAGATGAAAGACTATGAAAAGGCTGCCAGGGCCTGGCAGAAGGCTAAGGATTTTAATCCCCCGAATCACCAGCCTTACTATTTCCTCGGGACGCTGTATCTTTATCAGGGCTCTTACCAGCGAGCCTATGAAGAGATCGAAGCGTGTATCCGCCTCCAGCCGGACAATCAACCGGCCCGGGTTCTCCTTGAGAGGATCAGAAGTTCGATAGCCGGAATGCCATAAAGGCTCAATATCGGGCAAGGTGAAAAGCTCTCCCGGAGAGGATCAGAAGTTCAATAAGGGGGGTGCCATAGAAAGGGGTGAGGCCATGTAACCTGATCTTTCATTATGCACTATAAAAGTCATCAGGAGGAGAAGGGATTTTACAGATTTTCCTTCAAAATGAACCCAATGGACTCAAAATGAACTTTTTCACGTATTCTGCCGGAATACAGGTTTTCCGTGATAGCTTATATAGGCGCGGCCAGCTTAAGCATCCTGGCCTTGGCCATGGGAAAAAGTGACAAAAATACATATATAAAAAAGGGAGCAACTGTGTCCTGAAATAAGAGGGGCAAGCCCATTATGAACATGTCTTTTTTTCGAATATCGTTTTATGTTCAATAGATTATGCTTTTTATATTTGGAAATAAGTGAGGAATGATACCCTTCAGATGGAGTGGCCCTTACCTGAAGGAACTCAAAATGAGCCGGCATTTTGAAACATTGTAATAATCAGGAATTAGAGCAGAAACCGGATGATAGACATAATTCTTTGATTTTAAATTTTTGCTTTGTTAAGAACCGCTTAAATTTTGAGCTTGGGTACGTGCCATTTCCTTTAGAGGCGATTGCCCTGTGTATGAAATAATCATGCCGTGACTTTAACCTCATTGATATTTGTATGAGGTTCTGATAGCATGGTTCCCCGAACCATTCACCGTTGATACTGATGGCATGGTGGCTGACGCGGATCGACTTCTGACGGTGAAGCGAAAATCACTGAAGGCGAAGGCAAAAGGAATAGCTCACCTTTGAGCATCTGGTAACCGCGTATGGGAAAAGTAAGCCTGGTCAGAACCAAAGGAAACCTGAAACAGGAATTACAGCAGGCCCTTACCTTAATCGGGGGATTGGATACGTATGTGCACCCGGGCGACAAGGTCATGCTCAAGCCTAATTTGAATGGGCTGGAAGGGTATACCAGGAGAGAGCTTGTTGCCTCATTGATTGAACTTCTCTTTGATCACAAGGTAAAAGATATATTCCTGGCTGAAGCAACGTTCGGCAGCCCCCACATGACTGATATGTTTTTCAAAAAGACCGGATTTCTTGACCTGGCCAAAAATTATGGCCTCCGGATGATAAACCTCAATAGATCAGAACCGGTTGAAATTGAAGTGGCCAATCCGCTGGCGTTGAAAAAGATGAAAATCGCCAGAGAGGCTTTGGAAGCGGACAAAATTATTAACCTGCCGAACATGAAGGTCCATTACGCCACAGGAATCACCCTGGCCCTTAAGAATATGAAGGGTATTTTGGTTGGTGATGAAAAAAGACATTTTCACGAAGTTGGATTGGAAAAAGCCATCGTTGATCTGAACAATACCATCAAGCCCTGCCTCAATATTGTCGACTGTATCCAGTGCATGGAACGAATGGGACCACGTGGAGGGGATATGGTTGATCTTGAACTCATTATGGCCGGTCAGGATTCTGGAGAAGTTGATTATATCGGAAGCCGGATCATGCAGTACGACCTGAGTGAAGTAAGGCATGTAGCCTGGTATATCGCCGTGAATAATATCGATCTTAGTCAGATCGAGGTTTACGGCGAGAAGCTTGAGGAAGTAAGGTATCCATTCAGGAAGGTGGTTCTGGAAGATGTCATTCCGGACAATTTCTCTATCCATAACAGGAATGCCTGCAGTTCATGCATGAATGCCTTTTTGCTGTCCTGCCAACTGCTCGAAGAAAAGCCCCATGAAAAGGTAGATATATACATGGGAGAATTACCTGATGATAAGGCGCCTTCTGGTACCTTTACAATCGGATTCGGGAATTGTTGTTCAGGTGATATACTATGCCACCAGAGGATAAAAGGGTGCCCGCCGTATCCTTTTGCTTTGAATGAAGTCTTAAAAAAGAGGTAATACGGGCATAACAAAAATGACCATAACATGCTAACATGAGATGGCTTAACATAATCTTACATCACAAAAAGGGAAAAGTCTCTTCATTCTCTGAAAGGAGCGGATCATGTCGGAATTCAAGAATGTAACGGTAGTCAAGAAAGCCAATGTTTACTTTGACGGCAGGGTCAGCAGCCGCACCATCGTTTTCCCGGACGGCTCTCGGAAGACACTTGGCATCATGCTTCCCGGAGAGTATGAATTCAACACGGCTGATAAGGAAGTCATGGAGATCTTCTCCGGCGATCTGGAAGTTTTATTGCCCGGATCGGACAGGTGGAAAGCGGTCAGGGGCGGCGAAACATTTGAGGTGCCGGCCAGATCCACCTTCAGCCTCAAGATCAAGAGCCTTATTGATTATTGCTGCTCCTTTATCAAATAAAATCGAGCTTGATCCCTTCTAAGAGGGCTTGCCTGATAGCTCTATGAAGGCTCGCCTGACAGAATTATTGCTGCTCCTTTGAAAGCATCCTTCGGGGGTGCGGTTGTTCCATCTCTCCTCGGCCAAAGTCTGACACAGGCAGCTCAAGAAAGAGGGTAAAAGAGGTAATAACTGTAATCAGGTAGTTGCGTGGTAAAGGGGAGCATTGAAGGGGTGATTCCCAAATAGTGCGGCACATAATTCAGCAACCAGTTATCACCAGGCCACCATCCGGCCTTACCGTAAGGCCACCAGGTAGCTTCCCAATATGGTGGGAAGCCCCTGTCATACCGGATTAAGGTATTGCCCCACGGATAGTTAAACCACCACGGGGAAAAGGAATATATCCAACCAGGGTCGTTCACCTGGTCCTGATTCTTATGCTCAGTATCCTCCTTATCGGCAGGCCCGGGACCAAAAGCATACAGTTTCCCGTCATCGCACCCGATGTACACTGTGCCGTCAGCACCAATGGCAGGCGAGGTAGAAATCAAACCACCGGTTGCATAGCTCCATTTTACGGTGCCGTTTGGATCAAGCGCATAGATACTCTCATTACCGGTTCCCACATAGACCGTTCCATCCGCACCTATGGCTAATCCGGGGGTACCGTACAGGTCACTTGCATAGTAGTCAATTTCATTAATAAACGTTGGCCAGATACAACCCTGGAATGTACGGCTCCAAAGTTCACGGCTCCATGTTACACCACCGTCTGAATTGACAGCGTAAATCTTTCCATAATGGGTCCACCGTTCTTCCAAATAATGACCATGAGAAATCGACTGAAGATGCCCTATAAATATGCCTGCAATATAGAGGGTTCCATTGTCTCCTAAGGCCACCGATGATGCTCTTATTGGATTTAGATAACAGTTCCAGTCATCCCAACCACTGTCCTGGAGATCGCCGCTGTCCCCTGTCAGGGTGCTGTTCAGGGCAATTTCCTGGATACAATCACCGGCAATATACGCTTTCCCATCAATATCTATGACGGGAGATGATTGTGGTCTATCAGACACACTCCAAGGTGTAGTATTTACCCTACAGCAGGATATAAGGCTGCCGCTTTGATCCAACCTGAAAAGGCAGAAGGGGAAGGGCAGAGAGAACGATGATATGGTCGTACTTTGATCCAGAATAGAACCATGAGCACAAAGCGTACCATCTATATTTATGGCCAGTGAGGGATTACACACAGGTGCGGGCTTAGGCCAGGGTAATGAAAAAGGAAGGGTGTCGGTCTGATAATTCCACTTCAGGGAACCATCCGGACCAAGAGCATAAATATTGCCCTCCTCGCTTCCAAAGTATACGGTACCATCGGTTCCGATAACAGGCGATGAGGAGATTGTGTCCTCCATCTGGTAACTCCATTTCAAGGTGCCATCCGGCTTAAGGTTATAGAAATTACCGTCACTGCTTCCAATGTAGATGGTGCCGTTTGCACCTACGCAGGGAGGAGAAAAGAATTTATCCTCCTGTTGGGTCTTATGAAATTCACATTCAGAGAATAGCTGGTATTTCCATTTTAATGTACCTGCCGGGGTAAGGGCATAGACAGAGCCATCATCACTCCCAAAGTAAATCGTGCCATCCTCACCAATGACGGGGGAAGAAAGTATTGATCCCTCTGTTTGAAAGCTCCACTTCAGGGCATTTGTTTGTGCACCCACATAGTGGCTTTGCCCGGTTCGGCGCGCATCGTGCCCCTTACAGGGCCAGGGACTGTCAGCAAGTCCTGCTGCACCTGTGGTCTTAACGCTTAATCCCAAAAACAGGATAAACAGAAACGTAATGATTTTCTTCATGCTATAGCCCCCCTCCCTCACGTAACGCCACCAAGATTACCTGTCAATATTAGACCGATAGAATATTTCATTAATTACGATTTATTTTATTCCGTATGTCCTTAAAATAATCCTTGATTTTTTTTAACTAGCCTATTAAACTAGTTACTATGAAACTAATAAAAGATTCAAACAATACGATCAGTGCCTTTGATGCAAAAACAAACTTATTTCGTTTATTAAAAGAAGTTGAAGAGGGGCAGATCTTTACTATCACCAGAAGAGGAAAACCCGTAGCTCGTTTAATTCCCTTTCCAGAAGAAAGGGGGAAAATGGAACGAGATGAAATTCTTAAGGAATTTGATTCCATCAGAGAAAAAATTGAAGGAGAAGTTGATATCAAATCTTATATTCAAGAGGGCAGAAGACATTGATGGATTGGGTAATTGATTGTTCCTCTGCTGCACTATTCCTGCCTGATGAATCCTCTCCCAAGCTAAGATCATTTATTTCGGATTTATCTGAAAACTTCTCTCTCTGGATTCCTGCTTTATGGTGGTATGAGATGATAAATGTATTAACAGGAGCGGAAAGAAGAAAACGTATCCACCATGCGAAGGTCTTAAAGGTTATTTCCTTGTTTGATCAATTAGATTTAAAGGCAGACAATTCAAGCGGGGCGCAATTTTCTCATCGAATTTATGAGTTGGCCAGGATGTACCAGTTGTCTGCTTATGATGCCACCTATTTAGAACTTTCAATAAGAAAAGAGGCAGGATTGGTGAGCATAGATAGTCAATTGGTGAATGCAGCAAGGGAAGCAGGTGTTACAACTATTTGATTCATGGTTATTCGGTTAAAAGAATCGGTCTCAGATTATCCTCAGACTTTTTCTAAACCTCTCATCACTCCCGATCATGAAAGGATTCTACATTTTCATTCCCAGATAATTCCCTTGCCAAAATGCGCTTTTCTGCTTCGGTCTTCAAAGGCACGAGAGGAGATATTGGACAGACAGATGTCATCTGAAGGATTCCCTTCGGGTGTCGTCAGCATCCTTATGAGGCGAGGATACAGGAAGCCGTTTAGGTTGAAGTGAAACAATTACTCGGCCTCCTTCTTTTTCTTGTCTTTTTAGATCTTGATATATTGCCTTTATATTATATTTAAATTTAGCGGCATGATCTTCGCGTATTTTTCTCACTTCTTCAATAATCTGATCATGAAACATAACCTTACTCTCCCAAAAGTTCTTCTTAAATTTTTTGGGTTTCATAAAACTATTGCTTCATGGAGTTGCCAGATCTGATAATCTATTTTGAATAGTTTCAAGAAGTTCGCCTATCGTAATGCGGTGGGACTCTACCACCTCTCCTTTCTCATGTCTATGATGGGGGAAAGTGGCCAGGTGTTTCCAATGGGGTTTATTATCCCATCGCAGAATTAACTCACCATTGCTGTTTTGCCAATGGTATGAATATTTTTGATAGCTCTGGGTATGCAATTCGTGGATGTAAAGAAGAGAGTGATCACTTATGTAAGCTTCTACCTTCAGCAGTTTGAAGGTTTTTTCGTCAATCAGTTCAATAACTTTGATACCATCGATTAGAGGGGAATTTTTCAGTTTCCTTATTATTTCATACATTTCTGTATATCATCGTTTTTTTTTGACCACTCTTGAAATCCGAGATAATAACCTTCCCATAGCATGAGGTCATCCCATTCGGAAAAGATCTCTTTATCCGAAGCTTCCACCTTTTTCTTAAATTCTTGGAAAGTCATATGGTATTTGGATTCCATCTGACTTAACCGGCTTTTGTAATATTCAACCTTGGTCAAGATTTTGTCCTGATAAAGGCAAAGTGCCTCATCAGAAAAATCCTTAGCTATGCTGGATGGGATTTGAATGCTTACTTTTTGCTTGACCCTTGTATTTGCCACTGTTTGATCCCTTCTTTTGGCAAAAGTCTATTATACAGACATATGTTAACTAAATCCTCATTAATCAAAATACCATAAGAACAAGTAAACAATCAACAATAAGTTATAACGAGGTGGGGGATACGGTATCTTTTAATCTCCGGTCACAGACCACCGGAACTGGATGTAGTGATGGCGCGCTGATTTCGTCTTTTGCCGGCTGCGGAAAGACCGGGATTTTTGTGTTTAAAATGGAAAATTAATTCCATGTGTGATATATTTAACTCAATAATCAATGATCTTGGCTTTTAAGGAATTATCCTGTCATTCTGTTTTGTATCAGTAGTTCTGAACTTCAGCCTGGTTATTTACCTGGCTGCCTATAAGCTGCCATATCAATCAGGAGGCCGAATGATGCGACTGGAAGATCTGCAACCGAATGCTGCCGTGCGGGGCCTCCTTCCGGACTGCCTGGTCACGGTGGTCAGCGTGCAGTGGTTTGGCTCCGAGGCCCTCGAACTTACTTACAAAACGCCCTCGGGCAAAGTGGCCAACGAGCTGCTCTATCTAAGCGACGAGCCGCGCATCGATCTCGTAGAGCAGGGCCGGCCCTGGAGCTTCGACGGCGAGGGTGACCTTTTCCGCCTGGTTTCCGAAGCCCACCGCCTTCGCCTGGCCCATCTCTTCGATCCTGTGCTCGCCGTCCATACCTCGATTGTTGAACCATTACCGCACCAGATCACGGCGGTCTATGGGGCCATGCTGCCGCGGCAGCCGCTACGCTTTCTGCTGGCCGATGATCCTGGCGCAGGAAAAACCATCATGGCAGGTCTGCTTATCAAGGAGCTGATCGCCCGAGGCGACCTTCAGCGCTGCCTCATCGTCTGTCCCGGCAGTCTGGCCGAGCAATGGCAGGACGAACTCTACCACCGGTTCCATCTGCCCTTCGAGATCCTCACCAACGATAAACTCGAGGCTGCCCGCACCGGCAACTGGTTCTTTGAGACCAATCTGGTGATAGCCCGGCTTGATAAGCTCTCGCGAAACGAAGATGTGCAGCAGAAACTAAAAGCACCGGATTGCCGCTGGGATTTTGTGATCTGTGATGAGGCGCATAAAATGTCGGCTACCATCTTCGGCACTGAGACAAAATACACCAAACGCTACCGGCTTGGCCAACTGCTCTCGACCCTCACTCGCCATTTCCTGCTGATGACGGCTACACCCCACAATGGCAAGGAGGCGGACTTCCAACTTTTCATGGCGCTTCTTGACGGCGATCGTTTCGAAGGACGTTTTCGTGATGGGGTTCACGTGACCGATGTTTCCGATCTGATGCGCCGGATGGTTAAGGAGAGTCTGCTCAAGTTCGACGGCACGCCGCTTTTTCCTGAAAGGATCGCCTATACCGTGCCCTATAAGCTCTCGGAGGCTGAAGCCCGGCTCTATAAGGCGGTTACCGAGTACGTACGTGAAGAATTCAACCGGGCTGAGGCGCTCGAAAACGATAAGCGCGCCGGTACTGTCGGCTTTGCCCTCACCATTTTGCAGCGCAGGCTGGCCTCCTCGCCCGAGGCCATCTACCAGTCACTGCGTCGCCGACGCGAGCGGCTGGAAAGCCGGCTCCGCGAACTGGAACTGCTCCAGCGCGGCGGTCAGACCACACCTGTGAGTGCTGCCATCCCGACCCCATCGTCTTCCGAACTGGACCTTGAAGATGTCGAGGATCTTGAAGATGCGCCGGATAATGAGGTCAAGGCTGTCGAAGAGGAGATCCTCGATCAGGCCACAGCGGCAAGATCCATCGCCGAGTTAAAGGCTGAAATCGAAACTCTGAAAGGCCTTGAGTCGCTCAGCCTCGATGTCCGCCGAAGCGGCGCGGACACCAAGTGGCGTGAGCTGGCGAGCCTGCTGGTCACGATTTTCACCACCACCGCTATAGCCGGATATGTATCTGAACCGCGTCTTCCCTATGGGGCCGGCCCGATCCCTCCGCCCACATCCTCGCCACATCAGAAGCTCGTTCTCTTCACCGAGCACCGTGACACCCTGAATTACCTTGAGACCCGCATCACCACGCTTCTCGGCCGTAAGGAGGCTGTGGTCATAATCCATGGCGGCCTGGGTCGTGAGGAACGTATGAAGGTACAGGAATCCTTCAGGCATGACCCGAAGGTACAGGTATTGCTGGCCACAGATGCCGCAGGCGAAGGCATCAACCTCCAGCGGGCTCACCTGATGGTCAACTATGATCTCCCCTGGAACTCTACCAGGATGGTCCGCGCTACTGGTACTCGACCCAGCCCACGGTTACCAAAGTGGCTGAGGAACGCGCCGAGCAACTGAAGCGCGATCCGGACAAGGTCACGCAGGAACTGAACCGGCGGCTGCGTGAAGATCTTCGCCGGGCGGGGGATTTCAGCCGTATTCACCCCATGCCGCATTCCGGGCAGGATGTGCCGGATGACCTTGACGCAAGGCTGGTCGTTCTGGGCATCGATCACCCTTACAGCAAGGGCTCGGGAAGCGCGGCTGAAACTGCAGCCAGGGCCATTCTTGAATCGCGCGGCAGCTCACCCCGGCTCTATCGAAACACTCTCGTCTTTCTGGCGGCCGACAAAACCAGGCTGCAGGACCTTGACGAGGCAGCCCGCAAATATCTGGCCTGGGAATCGATCCTGGATGATAAGATGGCTTTGAATCTCGACCCGCAGCAGGTAAAACAGGCCGAGTCACAAAGGGTTACTGCTGCCGGTGTGGTGACGGCCCGGCTGCCGGAAACCTATCATTGGCTGCTGGTGCCGGGTCAGGAAACACCGCAGGCAGCGATCGAGTGGCAGGCCCTGCGCCTTTCGGGCCAGGAGGCACTGGCCGTGCGGGCGAGTAAAAAACTCAAGAGTGATGAAGGGCTGATCACCAGCTTTGCGGCCACACGGCTTCGCATAGAACTTGACCGCGTCCCGCTTTGGCGGGGGGATCATGTAGCCATGAAGCAGCTTGTCGAAGATTTCGGCCGTTACCTTTACCTGCCGCGGCTCAAGGATTCTGCGGTGTTGTTTGGTGCGATCCGCGATGGGCTTGGATTACCGACCTGGAAGCAGGATGCCTTCGCCTTCGCTGACAGCTTCGACGAAAAAGAAGGCCGTTATCGCGGCTTGCGGGCCGGACAGGCCGTATCACTGGCCGATGTCGATGCACCGGGCTTGCTGGTCAAACCGGATATCGCGGAAAGGCAACTGGAGGCCGAGAGATCTCATCCGCCTGTCGTGGCCACGCCTGCCGGGAAAAGCGCCGGTGGCGAAGGAACGACCATGCAGACACCAGGACTGGGACCAGGACCAGTCGTCGGCCCCTCAGGAACGCCAAGTCCCCCTCCGGCGACAGCTCAGCCGAAACGATTCCATGGCACGGTCACCCTTGATACGACCCGTGTCGGACGCGATGCCAGCCGCATCGCCGATGAGGTGATAGCCCATCTCTCCGGTCTGGTCGGATCAAAAGTAACAGTCATCCTCGAAATAGAAGCCGAGATTCCTGACGGTGCTCCGGATCACGTTGTTCGTACGGTCACCGAGAACAGCCGGACTTTAAAATTCACCAGCCAGGGATTCGAAAAGGAGTAATAATCATTGGCAGGAGTACCCAATACATTATCAGGGGAGCGAATGATTAAACAATCACTTTCGCTCATATATGATAAGCAACACTTCGTTATCCAACAAACGGAATGAATGAGCTATAGGTCTTTCATATCGGAAGATCTTCACACATGGTTTATTATCTGCCACATCTGAGCGGTATCTTTTAGTCTTGACTTTTACCCATTGGTAACCAATAATAATTAAGAAAACAATATTATTAAAACCTTAGAGAGGATATAATGCAAATATCAATTGATGAAAGCAAACTGAAGCAGCTTTTCAAGGAAGCTCTTATTGAAGCACTTGAAGAAAGGAAGGACATTTTCCACGACCTTATCACCGAAGCCCTAGAGGATGTTGCAATGATTCGTGCTATCCAGGAAGGAGAGAAAATAGAGCCTGTGAGTAAGAAAGAAATCCTCAACATATTGGAAGGGTAAGCGTGAAGGTAGGTTTTAGGAAGAGCTTTGCCAAGGACTTAAAAAAGCGATCCCAGGATAGAAAATTGATCTCTAAAATTTAACCATTTGCAGCCATTACCATCAGAATAGAAAGAGCACTATGGTGGCAGGCTCAGGAATCGGATTGATACTGATATTGACATCAATGGTGGTAAGTCTGAAATTACATCCGCTCCTCTCATGGCAAAATGTTCAAAAGACGACAACGCGGCTAAAAGGTACTTGGATATGAAACTGGTGGATAAGTATGCAATGGATTTGTCCATAACGGTAGATCAGAGGCACATCTATGACCACAACACTTCGCATATTCGTGAGCTCGGTGCAGAAAGAGCTTGAGGATGAGCGCCTCATCGTGCAGAACCTGGTTAACACCGACCCGTTTCTCTCGGCCCATTGCCTGCCGGTGCTCTATGAGTTTGAGCCGGCCTCACCGGATAAGAGCCTGGACGGCTGCCTCAAAGTCCTTGACTGCTGCAATGTCTATCTTCTCATAGTGGGCCGTCAGTACGGCACCATGGTGGGCGAGCTGTCCATCACCCACGCCGAGTATAGGCGGGCCAGGGAGGCCGGGATTCCCATTCTCGCCTTCATCAAGGGCGAGCGGCAGCTCCAGCGTGAACCGGGAACAGCCAGGTTACTGGCAGAGCTTGACGCAGACGGGCCTAAGTACAAGCGCTTCGGTAACGTCATTGAATTACAGAAGGAAGTCCGCGCCGCCCTGGTCAGGCTGCTGCAGGATCGATTCGGCCTCGGCCCGACCAGCGACGAGAATGCGATTGCCGAGCAGACCATCGAGGCCACCTCTCCGTTCGAATCGCAGCCGGTCGCTCGCCTTCGATGGCAGGATCTCGACCATGAGATACTTCGCAGGTTAATCGCCGCAGCCGAGAACCGGGATGCCATGAGCCTTTCAGTGGAGGATCTTCTGTCTATGGCCTCTACGCGCGGCCTTGTCTGGCGTGACGGGAGCACGGGCGAAACCTACGCCACAGCCGCAGGCATCGTCCTCCTGGCCAGGGATCCCTCCATGGTGTTTCCTCAGTGCCGGATCCTGGCCGATGCCTATCGGAGCACCGAACCGGACGGTGACCCGCGAGACCATGAAGATATCCGCGGCCCTATGCCGCTCGCCATCGAGCGGGCCATCGCCTTCATCGATCGCAACACCCGCCATCCCATGCGCATTGTCGGCCTCAACCGCCTGCGTCTCGACGAATATCCGGTCGACGGCTTGCGCGAGGCCCTGGTGAATGCTGTGGCGCACCGCCAGTATGAGGATGCCGGCCGCAAGATCATCCTCGAGATCTTCGCCGATCGTATCACCATCTTAAGCCCTGGCCTTCCCCCCCGACCGATCACGCTGGCCAGTCTGCGAAGGGGAAAATACCGGCCCTGTTCGCGAAATCCTGTTCTGGCCCAGTGCCTGTCCTACTTTCACCGTATAGAGGAACGCGGCAGCGGCTTCCGCCGTATGCGCGACCAGATGCTCGATCACGGGCTCGATCAGCCGATCCTCGGCACCGATATGGGGTATTTCCAGGTCACCTTCCCGGGTCCGGGTGATCATGTTGAGCGGCTGCGGGTGCCGGAGAAGCAGTTGCTGGTCAGTCCGGCCATAGAGGCACAACTGAACGAGCGGCAGAGGAAGATCGTGGCCCAGGCGACCGGGCAGGGATTTGTCACCAGCGGCTGGTGTCGCGATAACCTGCCGGTCGTGTATGATACTATTCGCCGCGATCTGTTGGCTCTGGTGAAACTCGGGATCCTCGAGCCGCAAGGCAGAGGACGCAGTACCCGGTACGTTATCAGGGTGAAGGGATGATGAATCTACCGATAATCTACCGATTTTTTCGACGAATTTACCGATCCGGTAGACGATGAAAATCCTAAGTGTTTTATTCTCCTTAGCGGATCACCCTTCTGAATTATAGCACCACTACCAGCGGTAGTAGTTTAAACCTGTTCATCAACTGCTTACCTTTCCTTTGACAAACGGTTATGGCGCGGGCATATTATGCATATGCATAAAGGGATTACATAAAGGAGTAGCTCTATGAAAAGAACAACTATTATGCTATCGCCGGAATGAAAAACGAGAGCGATCCAAAAAGCAAATCAGAGGGGAATATCTCTCGGTGAGTTTATCCGTGAATCCTTTTTGGGAGTAATATCTCCTTCACGCCGGTTCAACCTTATCACAGGTGATACTGTTTACCTGGCGGCTCTTATCCGGGTGATTCAGCATGATGCCGGTAAGCTGTCCCCCAACAATGATCGCAAGTGCCCCCTCCGGCTGATTTTCGTTCCGACACCCCTTCACGCTTCAAATCGTGCAGGCACAGAACCTTACTGTTCAGTTCAGTGAGCCTCAGGATGAATATATCTGTCCAGCAACAATCCAATCTTAGCCGGTGGATAAAGATTTTGGGCCTGGCTGCGCATGCTTTCACGTTACTTTGCCTTTTCCACTGGCATCACAGGATATATATGATCGCCCATTCATTAGATAAGAGCACTTGGAGCCAGAAATACCGGCGGAACAGAAACTGTCCCGATAGTGAATAAATAATCCAGTATGGCTGCATTGCCTGCCGGCAGGGTAGAGGTCAGCCAGCTCGTGGTTGTGGGCGGCAGCAGCTCATAGCCTGATGGAAGAGCAAGTGGTGACGGAAATCCGCTGGTATCAATCAGGTACGTTGGCGGCCAGAGATTTACACCGAAAAGAGGATCGTAATAAGCCATTCCCACAGGGGTATTATACAGCAACCAGGGATTGGCCGCAGATGGATCCCAGGTTAACCCAGGCTCTACAGGCAGCACCGTATTCGGAGTCAATTGCGTTACAACCGGTGTGGGCAGTCCTGTAGCAGGATTAACTGGGGATAGAGCAGGAGACCACAAAGGCCACAAGGTATTATATGGCGGCAAAGCCATCCAGTTTTGTGCCTGGATAGTTGGCGAATATATGAAAGAAAGAGTAACCAGGCCCACGAAAATCCATAGTAGAGCAATCTTATTCCTTTTCATGATCATCTTAAGAGATCCCTTTCGTCTTTCCCCCCTCAATGGTTCCGTTTCCATATGAGTACGATTATAAAATATAAGCTATGAACCTTCACCTCCTTTCAGGAACCACTTTCTTTTCTCTTAAGAAAGCGTATGCACAGCCAGGTCCGGCTATTTCAAGGTATCATTTCCTTTTTAAGTGTCCTGGATATTGATATGAAAAAGATTTTAGCCCGCACCATAGAAATCTTATCTGCACACCGGAAAGTAAGTTTCTATTGAATTAACCTTTCAGATTCACTGGATATCATTGCTTCAATAAGTAGATTTCATTTTGATAGATGCATATTCATTGCCAGTTTTTCCTGGCTGCCAGGAAAGATACCTCTTTCCCCTGGATTGCGAAATTTGTTGTTAATTATAGGGTAACTGAGCAGGAAAAGAGTACTTTGATTACGTTCTGAATCGAACGTACAGAGATTTTATAAGGTTGGGTGTAATATCTATGACCTTGAAGGTAAGGTGGATTACCAGACAGTCCCACCCCCCTTTTTATATGTGACTGATTGTCTTTTTTCGGATACTCTCCATAGCTGAGTCACAGATTTTCAAAGAGGTTAGGGAATTGGATGTTCTGTGTTCAAACCTGCTCTCCTCTACTAATATTTCAAAAAGGCATCATACTACCCTTTTTGCAGGCCATTCTGACCTCAAATGAGAATTTCAGGCCGGTGATTTCTCACCTGGCCTGGTCAGAGAAGCGTGAAAAAATTCCTTTGACCGGCAGAGAGTTATTTTGATATCCTGGAGGATATTTTCACGGGGATACCCCCCATAAGCTTTTAAGGTATTTTACCATAAAACAGAAAGAGGTGATCATGGTTCAAAGACACAGACAAAGCCCGTTTGATATGCAGGAAATAAAAATTACCTTGCCGCCTGTAAAGAAGAGGTGGATCCTTACCGCCGTGGTGGTGATTGCCGCCTTATGGCTCTCAACGACAGCCTATTATACGGTTGATGCTGACGAGGTGGGGGTTGTTCAGCGGTTCGGCCAGTATATCCGCACCACAGAGCCTGGATTGCACTTTAAAATTCCTTTTGGCATAGAAACTGTTAAGAAACCGAAAGTGCAGAGGATCTTTAAAGAGGAGTTTGGCTTCCGCACCCTGAAATCGGGAATACAAACACAATATTCACCAAAGCCTTATCCGCAGGAATCCCTCATGCTTACCGGCGATTTAAACACAGCGGATGTGGAATGGATTGTTCAGTATCGAATAAAAGATCCGATTAAGTACCTCTTCAAGGTACGTCATGTGGAAGAAACCCTTCGGGATATCTCTGAGTCGGTTATGCGTCTGGTCGTAGGGGACCGAAGTGTGGACGAGGTCATTGTCCTGAGTCGCCAGGAAATAGAAGTTGAGGCCCAGCAGCTCACGCAGCAGCTTCTGGACGATTATGAAACCGGAGTAGAGGTAGTCACGATCAAACTGCAGGATGTGAATCCTCCAAAGCCGGTCCAGGACGCTTTCAATGAGGTCAATGAAGCCCGGCAGGAGAAGGAACGTATCATCAACCAGGCCCTTGAGGCTTACAACAAGGTGGTGCCCCAGGCTAAGGGGCAGGCAGAGCAGACAATCCGCCAGGCGGAAGGATATGCCACCAATCGTATCAACCGGGCCCAGGGGGATGCAGGCAGATTTCTCGCTGTCTGGGAAGAGTACAATAAGGCCAGGGAGGTCACACGCCGCAGGTTTTACCTGGAGAATATGTCTGAGATTCTTCCTCAGATAGATAATGTCTACATTGTTGATGAGGAGCAGAAGGGTCTTGTGCCTCTCCTTCAGCTTCTGAAAAAGGAGGTGAAACCATGAAGATCTCTGTGGTGATAGTACTTATCCTGAGTATCATAGCTGTGGTTTTCATTAAGGGGGCTGTCTACACGCTTGATGAGACGGAGCAGGCCATTATCCTTCAGTTTGGAAAACCTGTAGGCAAGGCCGTTAAAGAGGCCGGCCTGCATGTCAAGGTCCCGTTCATTCAAACGGTGGTACGATTTGACAACAGAGTTCTCGAGTGGGATGGGGATGAGAACCAGATCCCTACCTCTGACAAAAAATATCTCTGGGTGGACACCTTTGCCAGATGGCGCATTGCTGATCCTCTCAAATATTACCAGTCAGTAACGGATGAGAGAAATGCCCAGAGCCGCCTTGATGATATCATTGATAGTGCAACCCGCAATTTCATATCCGAAAATCTCCTTATAGAGGCGGTACGCAACACCAATAGAAAGCTTGAGACCAGTATGGAGGAGGAGATGAACTTTGAGGGAAAGGCGCTGGGCCAGCAAATAGAAAAGGGCCGGGACCATTTACGAACACTCATCTTCCGGAAGGCATCCGAGGCCATGCCCCAATACGGCATAGAGCTTCTGGATGTGAGAATCAAGCGGGTTAACTATATCCAGGAGGTGCTCAGGAAGGTCTATGAAAGAATGATATCGGAACGGAAACGCATCGCTGAAAAATTCCGCTCGGAAGGGCAGGGGAGAAAAGCGGAAATCGATGGCGAGCGGGAAAAGGAATTGCAGAAGATCACCTCGGAAGCTTATAAGAAGGCTCAGGAGATAAAGGGAAAAGCTGATGCAGAGGCAACGAAGATATATGCTGAGGCCTATGGAAAGGACCCCGGATTCTATTCCTTCCTTCAGACCCTGGAGAGTTACAAAGGAACGCTCAAAAACAACAGCACCTTAATTTTAAGCACTGATAGTGAATATTTAAAATATATGAAGCAAATCACCGATTAAGGCGCTCTATCCGAAAGCCTCTTAAGGCACTCTATCCGAAAGTCTTGCTTTGGACCGGTGGTTCGGCCTGTAGCCGGAGGTTTTCGGCTTTAAGGCCACGCCATTCGGAACGCCCCCTCACCGTAAACCCTCTCTTCCCTGGGGAGAGAGGGCAGGGTGAGGATATGAACGTGTATGAAAGGTTTGCATCCTGCCATTTTTCTTGCCGATTTTACTATTTTAGCGTACCGAAGATATAATTGATTGCTATGAGAGGAACAGGAGGGAAGAAAATGTTTCAGAAGATGAGATTACAAAACAAATTGCTGGTCACGGGATTACTTTTGTCAATCATTCCCTTACTCACTATCATCGTGATTATCTTCCGGCAGAATCGCCTGATGAATAACGTGGCCTCGAAAGAGTGCCTTGGATTGGCAACTTCCAGCCTTGATCCGATCGTGCGTGGTGCCTATTCCATGTGTGCCAGCCAGGAGAGTGTATCTCAGCAGTTAGTCGACTCTGCCCTGAATGTGGCTTATTACTTGTTCAGCAATACTGGTCAGGTCAGACTCATCAAAGATGAATCCGTCTCGTGGAGATCAATCAATCAATTTACCAAAGTGAAGAGCACCGTATCCCTTCCGAAGATGTGGATTGGAGATATCTGGCTTGGTCAAAATAAAGATATGAATACTCCTTCACCCATAGTAGACGAAGTGAAGAGGATGGTAGATGTCACCTGCACCATTTTTCAAAGGATGGATGCGAAAGGTGATATGCTCCGGGTCTGCACCAACGTTCAAAATGAAGATGGAAACCGGGCCATAGGAACGTATATTCCGAGAATCAATCCTGATGGAACTCCCAATCCGGTCATTGATGCTGTTCTGCGTGGGGAAACCTTCAGAGGGCGTGCTTTTGTGGTCAATGCCTGGTATCTCACAGCTTACAAGCCGATTTATGACTCCATCCGTGAGGTTATCGGCGTCCTCTATGTGGGTATTCCTGAGGAAAGGGTCGTAGCCGGCTTGAAAGATGAGCTGAGAAAGCTGAAAATTGGTAAAAACGGCTATATTTATGTTCTGGATTCCAAGGGGAATTATATTGTCTCGAAAGATGGTCAGCGCGATGGGGAGAATATCTGGATGTCCAGGGATACTGAAGGCCGTTTCTTCATACAGGAAATTTGTGCCAGGGCTCTTGCTTTACGTTCTGATGAAATTGCCAGGCAGAGATATCCCTGGAAGGATCATGGTGAATCGGAAGCACACATGAAAATTGCCAGCATTATGTATTATCAGCCATGGGATTGGGTCATCGGTGCCGGCCAGTATGAGGATGAACTTGCCGAATCACAGGCTAAGGTTGAAGCAGTTGGTCAGGGGAGCGAGAGATTATTGTTTCTGGTAACCTGCCTTACCCTGCTGGGAGTTATTGTCGTTTGGATCCTGGTAGCGCACGGGATAACAGGCAAACTGGCTCATATGGTCCAGCTTTTGAATAACAGCTCTGATCAAGTCTCTTCCGCTTCTCAGCAGATAGCTCAATCCAGTCAGCAAATGGCTGAGGGCGCCAGTGAACAGGCCGCTAATCTGGAAGAGATTTCAAGCAATCTTGAAGAGATGTCCGCCATGACCAGGCAGAATGCCGACCATGCCAGGCAGGCCAATACCATGGCCAGCCAAGCCCACGAGGCTGCGGAAAAAAGCAGTGAAGCCATAAGTAAAATGTCGGAGGCTATTGCGAAAATCAAGAAATCATCTGATGAAACAGCCAAGATTATTAAGACCATAGATGAAATCGCTTTTCAAACCAATCTTTTGTCACTCAACGCCGCGGTTGAGGCGGCACGCGCCGGTGAGGCCGGTAAGGGCTTTGCCGTGGTAGCCGATGAGGTAAGAAACCTGGCCCAGCGGAGTGCCGAGGCAGCCAGGTATACAACCGACCTTATCGAAGAGTCTCAAAAGAATTCAGAGCATGGTGTTATCGTCTCTCAGGAAGTGGAAGGGATCCTCAGGCAGATTGCCGGTGCTGTTCAGAAGATCAGTCAACTTATTGCTGATGTCTCGACAGCCAATGACGACCAGGCCAAAGGCATTGAGCAGATAAATATGGCGATGAATCAGATGGATAGGGTGACTCAGCAGAATGCAGCCGGTTCCGAGGAAATGGCCTCGGCCAGTGATGAGCTTTCAGGTCAGGCCAGGCGGCTCAATACTATGGTGAACTCTCTCCTGAGCATGGTGAAAGGCGGTCAGGAGGAGAAAGGAAGGCACATGGGACGGCAAAGGTTTCCCTCTGGCAGCCATCCGGCGGCCAACGCCTATGATAATTACTTTCCTGATCTGGTTATGAAAGGCAATGGCGGTGAGAGTGACCTTCGAGCGCGCCCTTCCTCCGATTGGGACCATGGAGTCGTGGAAAGAGCCCTGGTCAGGACCGGTTCCAATGGAGGGAAAGCACCTGAGGCTTAGATAGTCAGCCGGAGATGCTTTTATCACCTGAGCGCCGGTATTCGAAAATCGAGTAAATGACCGGTATCAGGATAAGGGTGATCAGGGTCGAGCTGAAAAGACCCCCGATGACGGCTCTAGCCATGGGCGCCTGGGCCTCTCCCCCTTCACCGAAGCCGAGGGCCAGGGGAACCAGGCCTAAAATAGTAGTCAGGGCAGTCATCAAGACAGGCCGTAACCGATGGCAGCAGGCTGATTCAATAGCTTCCCGCAGAGGCAGATGGTCACGCCGGCGGAGAAGATTCGTGTGATCGACCAGCAGGATAGCATTATTGACTACAATTCCTCCGAGCATGATACAGCCGATAAAGGCCTGGACATTAAAGGTGGTATTGGTCAGGAAGAGGATCAAAATAACGCCGATAGCAGCCAGCGGTACAGAAAACATGACCACAAAGGGGTCGCGCAGTGATTCGAACTGGCAGGCCATAACCATGTAAACCAGCAGAATGGCCAGGAGAAAACTTAAGGCCAGTTCCCGAAAGGCTTTCTGCTGCTCTTCATAATCCCCGGCCAGGTTCAGGCTGAAATTTCGTGGTATGGGTAGTGATTGAAGCTTTTTTTGAACATCTCGTATTACAGAGCCAAGATCCCGGCCACTGATATTGGCTGAGACCGTAACCACCCTTTCCTGATTTTTTCGTTCAATACTTACCGGCCCCTGATGGGCCCTGGTCTGAACTACGTTTCGGAGGACTACAGGCTCCCTGTCGGCGTTCATCAAGGTGAGGTCAAGGAGCTCCTTCAGGCTGAGCTGATCGGCAGATTTTAACCTTACCAGAATTCTGTATTCATGCCCTGCTTCACGAAAATACCCGGTACCGGTGCCGGACAGGGCTGTCTGGAGGGTTTCGGCAACCTGGTTCACCGTAAGTTTCATATCAGCAGCCTTCGGGCGATCAACCATGATAAGTTCCTCAGGAACACCTGACTCGCGGCTTACCCGAACGTCAGTCACTCCCTCGACCTGCTCAACCAGTTCCTTTACCTTGTGTTTCAGCAGGTCGGCAGTTTCCAGTTCATGGCCCCGTATTTCAACCTGCACCTTATCTCCGTCCCCCGACCCCATACGCAGAATAAAGAGACCCTGACCAGCCCTGGTCCTGATGGTCATACCGGGAATGCCCTGGAGCTTTTGACGAAGATCAGCCGCAATATCTTCACTTGAGCGCGACCGCTGGTCACTGGGAACAAGGGAAATTCGTACATTTCCGCTGTGAGATCCTGAGCTATGCCACCCTCCTCCGCCTATGCTGGCCGAGATGCTTTTAGCTTCAGGTACAGCCTTTTTAATAATCGACTCAATAATCCTGAATTTCTCATCCATGATCTCGAGCCGGGTGCCAACCTCCATCTCGGCTGTTACCCTTACCTCACCCTCATCTGTTGAGGGCAGAAATTCAACGCCCAGGAGTGGTATGATAGCCAGGACCCCCAGGAGGAGAAGACCGGTTCCAAACACCATGAGCTTTCGATGATTGAGAGAGAATCGAAGCAGGTACCGGTAGTCACTTTCTATGGTGGCCAATATCCGTCCGGTGAGCCTGAAGATTCTCCTGGCCAGGGTCGTTCGACCTGAGGAATTCAACAGGGCAGGGTGAAGGAATTTGGCCGAAAGCATGGGAACGAGGGTAAGGGCAACCACCAGGGAACAGAGCAGGGAGAAGCTTACGACATAGGCCAGTTGCTTGAACATGATGCCGGACATACCCTGCATGAAGATGGTCGGCAGAAAGACGGCCAGAGTGGTCAGGGTGCTGGCGATGATAGCGGCCGTAACCTCTTCACTGCCGGCAATGGCGGCCTCATAAAGGCCCATTCCTGACTCCCTGAGACGATAGATGTTTTCAATAACCACGATGGCATTATCCACCAGCATGCCGACCCCAAGGGCCAATCCCCCTAAGGTCATAAGGTTCAAAGTAAATCCGCTGAAATAGATCAGGGCAAAAGTGGCTATGATGGAGATAGGAATAGCCAAACCGATAACTACCGTACTTTGGATGCTCTGCAGGAAAAAGAGCAAAACGATAATGGCCAGGATACCGCCAAGGACGGCAGCCAGCCCGACATTGGTAATAGATCGACGGATATACTCGGAGGTATCGATGATCGGTATGAGGTTGAGCTGCGGAATATCCTGGTTGATTCTCTCAATCTCTTTCAAGGCATCTTTAGCCACAGCCACGGTATTGGTTCCCGATTGCTTATAGACGGCCAGGCGAACTCCAGGCCGGCCATTTATCCGCACCAGCCGGCTGACCTTCTGCCATGAGTCCTCAATATCAGCAATATCCCTGAGTTTGACGGTCGCCCCGTCAAAGGCAGCCACAACTACATTCCGTAACTCATCGAGGCTGGTGTATTCTCCCGGTGTCCTGATGAGCACTTCCAGATTTCCCCGCTCCAGAGTTCCGGCCGGAAGGTTGATATTTTCGGCCGAAATCTGGTTCAATATCTGTTCAAGGGGCAGGCCGAGGGCTTTGATCCGGTCCAGATGAAGATCGACGTGGATCTCACGTTCAAGCCCTCCCCAGACATCGAGAGAGGCTACGCCCGGTATACGTTCAAGGCGGTATTTGATCTGATCATCAATAATGCGGCGCATCTGAATCGGGTCGAGATTACTCGATGCCCCGAGCATCAGGACCGGAAAACCGGCCAGATCAAACTTACGAAGCATTGGCCGGTCTGCATCATCCGGAAGACGGCGGGTGATGCGGTCAAGGCGATCACGAATGTCATTGGCGGCAACATCCAGATCCGTACCCCAGGTAAAGGTTACCCGGACATTGCTGGAGCCCTCCATGGAAACGGAGGTAATTTCCTCCACTCCCGGCACCGCGCTCATGGCCTCCTCAATGGGGCGGGTAATCAGCTCCTCCATCTCTTCGGGACTTGCGTCCTCATAAGAGGTGCTGATGGTGAGGGTCGGATAGGTAATATCCGGCATTAAATCTATGGGCAGGCGGCTCAGAGACACAGCGCCCAGGAGGATAACGATGAGGACGACCATGGTTGTGAAGATAGGGCGATTAACAGCCAGGCGAGACAGCCTCATTCCTTCTCCCCGGGCTTCAGTGACTTTTCAGGGAGGTGTACCTCAGAGCTCGGTTTCGGTGATTCGGCCTGGCTATTCTGGAAGGGAATGGCTGAGCCGTCTTCAGTTGATTCATGTGGGCTGTTTTGGAAGGAAATGGCTGAGCCGTCTTCAAGGAGATGCTGGCCCAGGGTGATAACCAGTCCCCTGAGATTGGGATTCACTATTTCGGCCAGAGTTTCTTGAACCAGGCCCAGGTCTACCGGAACAAACCGGGCTTTCATATCTTCAGTATCAGCCAGGAAGATTCCCTGCCGGCCATTGCGCTTGGCCAGGGCGGCAACAGGTACCACCATTGCCTCATCGTGCTTATCATATTCAAGGCGGATACGGGCAAACATGCCGGGTTTGATGAGCCAGTCAGGGTTGGAAATTTCTATCTCCACTCTGGCCTGGCGAGTGGCGCTTTTCAACACAGGAGCTATGCGGGCGACCTGGCCGGTAAAGGATTTTTCAGAAAAAGCATCAATGGCCACGAGTGCCTTCTGGCCTATCCGTAATTTCGGGTAGTCTGCCTCAATGACAAAGATCACAGCCAAAAGGGAGTTGATATCATAGATGGAAACAATCGGATCATGAGCGCTGAGCATAGCCCCTTCATCTACAAAGCGCTCGCCAACCACCCTGAGGCCGGCTCCGTCCTGCCACCAGGCCCGGATCCGCGTATAAGACAATCGTACCTCATCTGCCTTAAGGGCGGCTTCTTTTTGAGAAACCTGGGCCATAGCCACCTGATATTTGGCCATCTGCGTTTTGTATCTGGCCAGGCTGGAATCGAATTCGGAATCAGAGGCTACCCTTTTTTCGTGCAGGGTTTTGATTCTTTCATATTCCCGCTGATTCACCTCCAGGGTGCAGCGCTGTTCTTCAAGATTGGCCCTGGCTACCGTTAGTTCCGCCTGGGCCTGTTCCCGGCTCTGCGCATATTCGTCATCGTCCAGCAGGGCGATCAGTTGATCACGCTTGATCGTATCGCCTATATCAACCAGAAGTTTCTCCAGTCGTCCGCCAATCTTGGGAGCGACCTCGAAATGTGCTTTGGGCACCAGGGTGCCGGTAAAGGTCTGGATATCGCGTATGGTAGTCTTTTGAACAGGCAATACTTCAACGGGCACGACAGCGGTCCCCTTTTGACGGTGCACAGCCCTGGTCCCGCTCATGATCCGGTAGTAAAGCTGCCATCCGGTAAGGCTGGCCAGACCGAGGATGAGCATGGCAGTTATTCTTTTTTTCATGGACAATACTCTCTCATGAATTCCTTCTCATGGAGGATGAGCGGAAATGAAAAAGGGGATATATTCAGCACATTACGTATGGTCCGGTATCTTCAGCAAAGATGCCTTTTCTTCAAGCGGCCCTGCTCCACGGCAGAATAAATCGGCAATCAGGTCATGCTGCTTCATGGCCGCCGGGAAATCAGCTAGGCTGCGTGCTTGTGCCTTCAGCATGCCAAGCAGCAGGGTGGCCAGATTATGAGCAGGCACATCCTTCCGGATCTTCCCTTCAGCCATTCCTTTGGAGATAATCAGAGCCACGAGGTCGACCAGATTTTTATGCTTTTGCATGCATTCTTCACGGATATACCTCTTACACCAGGCGATCCGGCCTTCCTCAGCCTGCATGAGCCGCAGGAGTTGATGCCTTCGGTTGAAAAAGCCGCTGATCTGCTTGCAGACGCTGCGGATCTGCTCACTGAAGGGTGCATCTTCAGGGATATTTTGACTCAGGAGACTACACAGGTCATCGAATCCGGAGGAAACTGTCTCAAAGATTAATTCATCTTTATCCTGGAAATAGCGGTAGATGGTTCCTTTGCTGACCTGGGCAGCCTGGGCTATGTCACTTATCGTGATTTCATGACAAGGTTTCCTGGAAAAAATGGCTTCAGTCGCCTGTATAATCTGTTTACGGATATCCTTCTCTTCCGTCACAGCGGCGCCTCCTTTGTTCCTGAATACGTATCATAGGTGAGGCGATGTACGATGTCAAGGCAAAACGAAAAGGCCTCTGATAAGATAAATCCTATGGATGTTTTGCCTCCACTCCGTTATTCTTCTCCGAAAACATGGACAGGGCCATGATCGATACCAGGATTCCATGGCGGTAAATATTTTCCCGGCCTGGATTGGTTATTCCGAAGGAGCCATCCTTTTCCTGGCGTGAGATGACATAATCAAGGCCACGGTCCAGAGATGGAATATCTGTTAAATCGCATAACTTGACGCACATGATGAGTTCAGCCAGGATATCGACATGCTCGGCGGTGATGGCCCATTCGATGGTCTTATTGAAGAGATCGGCAAAAAAGGCCCAATTCTCGGCAATAAGGGGTGGGGGAGGAAGTTGGCCAAAGTCGGTCAAAGAGAAGATCTCATGGGTCAGATCATAGATAGTTATAGAGATCGGATCAACATATGAGGCATCATATGGAGCTCCTGTGTACTGGGAAAGCAATCCCTGGTTTAATTCCTTGGAGATCGTACTGAGCGGCATGAGCTTCTCGATATCTTTCGGGGGGTTATAGCCTAATCTTTGGAGATAAACGGTGTTCCATATGTTCGTAGTTGTATGGGGAGGATAGGTAAGCGGATCGGAGGTTATTTTGCCTTGAATGACCTTTCTAAAGTGCATGGTATCCATCCCCAGCTTTTCGCCGATATCTGTAACGGCCAGGAACATGGTGTATTCCTGGGGCTTTACCTTGAAATCCTTTTGAGAAGCAATCAATTCCATTCTTTTTTGGATTTCCTTGACATACTCAGCTTTTTGGGCGGGATCGTTTTCGTAATTTCTTAAAAGGTAAAAGGTTATTATTTCTTCAGATATTTCTATGAAAGTACCATCAATAAAGCTGGCCGGATGTTTGTAAACCCATGAGACAGCTCTTTGAGCTGTTTCCCTGATCTGGTCTTTTCTAAAATCAGATGATTTTTCCCGGTGACAGGACAGGCATGACAAAGAAAGTGAGGTGATCAGCAGGGCAGTCAGCCATTTTACCCTATGGTCGCTTCTATGGTGCATTTTTTCCCCCTTTTTATAATGAGTTATTCGGCCCTTAAGCTTTCCCGACTGCAAAATTGATGGTCTATCTTTGGGATCAAATGGTTTCCATGAAGCAAAAAGGGCCTACTTTCCCTTCGGCATAATTCCATCATCAGCACAGGCCAGATTATAGCCTATTTTCCTTTTCCTTAAAAGAGATTTGATGGCCGATCTCATATTTCCTCCGCCGGGGACCAATGTTTTTCTTTGATTTTCCAGAGCGGTATGTTATAGTAAAGGTAATTGTAAATCAATCAGTTAAAGGAATATTACAAGGAAGTTTGCAGGTATTTTGAATTATTGATTCAAAAGACACGTTCCCTTTAGGAGATATTTCATGCCTGCTCTTTCGTGTCCTGAGGGCTCGGATGCCCTACAATTACCTCCCCGTTCGGCCAGGATTGCCGGTGAGGCGGATGTGCTTGTTGTTGGAGGAGGCCCCGCCGGTCTTGGTGCGGCCCTTGGGGCCGCCATGGCCGGGGCGCAGGTGATCCTGGCGGAGCGATACGGCTTTCTCGGAGGCAATGCAACAGCCGCCCTGGTAACTCTCTTTGTTTCTTTTCATACGCACAGACCGTGCTCGGAGCCATTGAGGGCCATAAACCTTTGGCCTGTGGATCATGGCCCGGGAGAACCCACTATTGGCGGTGTTCTCGAGATCTTCTTAAAGCGGATGGTAGAAAGGGGGGGAGCTATACCTCCTTCCCTGAATACAGGCTACGTCACACCCTTTGATCCGGAAATATTTAAGCTCGTAGCCCTGGAATTGCTTGATGATGCAGGTATCCATTTTCTCCTTCACTCGCTGGCAGCCGATGTCATCAGCAGTGGGAAGGTGGAGGGTGTTGCCTTTGAGACCAAATCCGGACCTGTCGTGGTGAAGGCAAGAATGGTCATAGACTGCACGGGGGATGGAGATGTCGCGGTCAAGGCGGGCGCCGTATATGATGTCGGGCGGGAAGGTGACGGATTGGTCCAGCCTATGACTTTAATGTTTCGTATGGATGACTTTGAGAAGGATGCTTTCGAGGCTTATGTAAAAGAGCATCCGGACCAATGGCATGGAGTCCACGGCTTACAGGATCTTATCAGTAAGGCGATTGAGGCGGGAGAACTTGATCTTCCACGCGAGGATATCTTATTTTTCGGAGGATTGCGTGAACATGAAGTCATTGTTAATAGCACGAGGATCACCAGGGTGCTCGGAAAGGATGTTTGGGATCTGACGTATGCAGAAGCTGAAGGACGCCGCCAAATGCATCAGATTGCAGCCTTTCTCCGGCGCTATGTACCCGGATTTGAGAGATCTTACATTCTTCAGAGTGGCGTAAACATTGGCGTGCGTGAAACAAGGAGGATACGGGGAGATTACCAGCTTACGGCCGAGGATATCCTGCAGGCTAGAACATTTGATGATGTTATCGCCCGCGGCTCTTATCCTCTTGATATCCATAATCCAACCGGAGTCGGCACGGTATTGAAACGGCTGCCTGCGGGTGCGGCCTATGATATACCTCTGCGCTGCTTACTCCCCGTCGGTATCGATAATCTTTTGGTTGCCGGTCGTTGTATCTCCGGCACCCATGAGGCCCATTCCTCCTACCGGGTTATGCCCATAGCTATGGCTACCGGTCAGGCAGCGGGTGTCTGCGCTGCCCTGGCCTCTCTTTCACGGAAATCAACCAGAGAAGTATTCATAGAGGATGTACAATGTGAACTTATCCGCCAGGGAGCCAACCTGCGAGAGCTCTCATGGCTGTTTCATAAGGATGACCGTGGAGAATCGACCGTCCCCTTGGCACGTTGACCAGGAGTAACTCCTCCAGATGCCAAATTCAAGGTTCAAGACCTTACCCTAGGCTATTGGGGCAAGGGTATTTTTTTCAGCGCTTCGACTGCTTTTTCCTGGACATCTGAATCTTTATCCTTGAGAGCGGCAGTAAGGGGGGTAATCGCCCGAGGATCTTTTATGTTTCCCAGCGCCTCGGCTGCATGTTCCCGGACATCCGCATCCTCATCCTGCAGAGCCTGGATAAGTACCTCCACCGCCTGAGGATCTTCTATGTTCCCGAGGGCCTCGGCTGCCTCCTCCCGGACATCAGCATCCGGATCTTTCAGGGTGGAAATGAGTGGTTCAACTGCCTGAGGCGCCTTTATTTCCCCGAGGGCCTCGGCTGCCGCCTCCCGCA
The DNA here is from genome assembly GCA_049472445.1 of bacterium. GTDB lineage: Bacteria > SZUA-182 > SZUA-182 > DTGQ01 > DTGQ01 > JBLIRT01. The sequence continues at coordinate 1,650 of JBLIRT010000017.1, read as the reverse complement.
CATCACCATGCTCATCCTTCAGGGCTCCGATAAGGGGTTCTATGGCCCGGGCATCCCTTTCCTTTCCAAGTTCTTCGGCCGCATTTTCCCGGACCTCATGATTTTTATCTTTCAGATCATTGATGAGTTTCTTGACGTCACGGGGGCCTTTTATCCTGGCCATCGATAGGACCTTGCTTTGCCCGGAGCAGGGCTTTGCCTCAGAATATGATCTTCCCCGGGCTATGGCCGAACAGGGGAGGCCACCTGGAGTCACCGCCCCATTTCCTCCTGACGGAACACCTCCCATAAGGAACATTACCATGCCAATGGTTATCCCTGCCTTCCATCTTTTCATGCTTTTCTCCTTTCTTCCTGAATATCCTTATTTCCCGATTGATAAGGCTCTTATGGCCAATAATCGGAAGAAAAAGGAAAAAGGCAGTAACCATCCAAGTCTGGCTGTTAAAGAGAAAACAGGCACGTGACCTTGCCTCATTTCGAGGCATCGACGGCACCTCTGCCTTTGAAGCCTTTGACCTCGGAGTAGTCAGGACCGGACTTACCGCCAAAGAGGCTGGAGGAGAGAGGTTGGCTGAGGTGTCCAAGGTGGGTGAACAAAATTCAAAATCCCGTTCCGGCCTGGGCTGTTCCCTCACTTGTTGCACCAGTTTGAGGCCCGGTGCCATGTGCGGCCAATGATCTGTGGGGGAGCTTAAAGAGAACAAAATCCCGCCGCAGGAGTTTTTGGGTTCTGTTTAACCATCCTTATCCTGCACTATTGAGATGCAACCGACCGGAGTCTGGATTCAAATATACTCGTAACATTCGATGGGGGCCGAATATTGGTCAGGTCTTCTCGATAAGCTTTAACTACTTGATACACCAAAAAATATAGACCTGGCCGAGGGCTTTGGAAGGCAGTTTCCGGCTATATGGCTCAAATTATGCTTTATGATAAACCAGAACCTCCTGATACAGAGAAACCTTGGAAGAAGGATTCATGTTGCTGAAAGTAAAGGGAAAAAGAGTAAACCAGATCCCCCCTGATGCAGAGAGACCCGAGAAGGAGAATTCATGCTGCTGAAAGTAAACTAAAAAGGATTAAACCAGATGCCCCCTGATGCAGAGAACCCCTAGAAGGAGGATCAAACAATGTCAAGGAAATTGATGGTTATCCTGATCACGGTTTCAGCTTTATTTCTCTCCTCAGCATCAGCTTCTACGAACTTGAGTTTTGAAGGATATCTATCGGGTTGGTCGGTGGATTATATCGAAGATGCTGTAACTGGAACAACTCATGAGTTTGTTTGTGGTATTGTAGACGGCAGCGGTTCGGACGGCCAGAAATGCCTTCGACTCGGTGCCAAAGTAGTAGGGGCCGAGGACGGGAAGTTTAATGCGACCCAGACTATCGTCTGGTCAGGGCCATACGATTTGACCCAGACCGAGGCCATTCTGGTTGATATGAGGGCTATACAGCGGTCAGAGCCCTCCCCGGATGCATGGTGCTGCTGGGGCATGGAGGCAACCCTGGTCATTTCCTCCGACGATGGGATCACTAAGTCCCGCGCCATGCTCTGGAACTACCACGCCGAAGTTCCGTGGCTTCCTCCTTATTATAAACCCGGCCCTGAAGATAATTGTTATGATTCAGTGGTCATCGGTGAG
>JBLIRT010000169.1:0-6891 GCA_049472445.1 bacterium | reverse complement strand
CAAGCCGACAGGGGTACCGGACTGGGGCTAAGCATCAGCTATGGCATAATAAAGGATCATGGGGGAATACTGGAAGTGGAAAGTAAAAAGGGAGAGTATACAGCCTTCGTGATTGATTTGCCGATAGATTATTCTCCTAACAAGGAATTGAAAAAGGTATAACCATGAGCAAGGGAAAAATTTTAGTAGTGGATGATGAAGAAGGGATGCGAATTACCCTCAAAAAAATTTTGAGCAACCGGGGATATTCAGTAACAACAGCAGAAGATTACCATGAGGCAAGCTACCACTTACAATCAGACAGCTTCGACACAGTCATCACTGATATTATTCTTTACGATATTAATGGCATAGAGTTACTCCGCTACATCAATGAGCAAACACCTGATATACCTACGATCGTCATCACAGGAGAGCCGAATATTAAAACGGCCATTGAATCAGTTCGCCTGGGTGCTTATGACTATTTGATAAAGCCGATTACCAAGAATAATCTCCCGCCAATTGTAGATAAAGCTATAGAAAAAAGAAGGCTCCTTGAAGATAAGAGGCGACTTGAAAGGGAAAATTCCGAGTACCGCCAATCCCTTGAAAAAAAGATAGTGGAGAGATCAAGGAAATCGGACACCCAAACGAAAGAATTTCAAGGTGAACTTCTTCAAAGTTGCCAAAGAGTTACCGCCGAGATGGTAACTTCTTTTCTCTGCCATGAATTACAACGTCCGCTCCATGTTGTCCGGAACTCCCTCTCTTCCCTGAAGGAAAAGATAAAAGATCATAGATCCTCCACTGAAGAGCATGTCCGTACCATGGAAGAAGAGATACAAAAAATGCAGGAGATGGTCAATCTTCCGTCCCCTCCTGTCATGAGCGAACGTACATCCCTTGAAATGGTTGATATCAGTCTGCTCTTAAAAAACATAGTAGCTTGTGTCTCCACCCCGGAAAACATTCTCATGAAGGCAGAAGTCCCCGAATCCCTCCCCTCAAGCCCGGTTCATAAAGAGCACATCCAGCAGGTAATCATCAATGTGATCAATAATGCCCTGGCTTCTCTGGCCGAAAAGGGAGGGGAGCTTACCATCACCGCCGGAAAGCAAGGCAAATTCCTGGAAATAAGGTTTCACGATACCCGATCGGGCATCCCTGAATCCGATCAGGGAAAGGTATTCCAGCCATTTTTTCCTCCCTGTCCCCACATGGCCGGTTTAGATCTCTCAATCTGTAAATTTCTCCTGGAACAAAACGGCGGTTCCATATCCTTTCATTCTGCTGAAGAAAAGGGGACCACCTTCACGATTCAGCTTCCTTTACAAAGGTAAGATCATAAACCGGATAAGGGATTTCTCCCAGTTTCCATAAGAAATGATAGTACCTTTTCAGGCCCTCTTGATAACGGGCTGTAAGCTCGTATCGAAGGTTCTGAAAATACCTGATATAGGTTACATCCGGCACATCAGCCGGCTTTTGAATGAAGGCGATCAACTCATCTAGATGAGCCAGGCTGTACGTACGTGATTCTTGAAGAGCTCTTAAGACCTGAAGCACAATCTCCTGACGCTGGAAAAAAATATTCCGCTTTACAACCCAAAGGGCAAAAACAAAAGGAAGTCCCGTCAATTTCCTCCATTCCTCTCCTAAATCGTAAACAAAAGGGAAATGACTCCGCTCCTTCAATTGCAGGGCATAGTCACCTATCACCAATAACCCCTGAAAATTTTTGGAAAATTCCTCAAATTCATTCCCTGATTCAGGTATTTTTCCTCGGAGATAGCAGGGTTCAAGGTGACGCCGGGTTAAGATAATTTTCATCAAGGCCATTGATGTTTCCGAAGCGCTGGAGACGAGAAGGGGCTGCTCATGCAATTTTTCCATGGGTACCCAGCTAAAAAGTAAGACACTTTGAACAGGTCCATCAGAGCTGATTGACAGATTCGGCAGGATGAAATAGCTCTTGAAATTCTTTGCATATTCAATGGATGAGACGACACTCAAATCAATCTCTCCCTCACGAATAAAGGCATTGAGTTGAGACGGGGAACCCTCAACAAAGGTCCATTCCCTGGTAAAGGGAGGATGACGCCTCAATAAGGTATAATACATGGGCAGGTTATTAAGGTACGACAGTTTTCCTATTCGAAAGTTCATCGTCTCTTCCTTTTCAGCTTATCATCCCAGGTAAGGAAATCCAGGTAACCGGATACTCCCGGCCCCTCAGGACCAACATGTCCATAATTTCTTCGGCTGATGAGGCTTGAAGCGGTACATAGATGAGTGGAGTACCCTTACCGACCTCAATACCTCCAAAATCCTCTCTCCCAAGGACGAAAGCTCCGGATACGGTAGCCATTCTTAAGATATCTGATGAGGCAAGCGATGGAACAGCCTGCTTTAAGAAGCACATCTCTTCCCAAAGAGAAAGGCTTGTATTGCTGGCTAAACTATCCGTTCCTAAACCAACCGGTATTCCCCGGCTGAGGAATTTCTCAACAGGTGGCAGACCAACACCCAGGTTATGATTACTCCGAGGGCATATGCAGATAGAACAATGACTTCCGGCCATGAGATCAATATCCTCATCTGAGACCTGAACAGCATGGACACACATTGTTCCCGCTTGAAGCCATCCCTGCTCAAAGAGATACCGGACTGGTGTCATGCGGGGAGGTACCCATTCAGGGTCCCACTGTCCCCTTTCCATCAGGAAGGATTTTACAGCGTCATCGCCCTCGAGCAAAAAGGCTGACTCTTCCTGTGATTCTGCCAGATGGATAGAAACAGGGCAGGTATTCGGGGACACCATCTGCTGCAACGTTCTCAGATAGTGAGCAGATACCGTATATGGGGCATGGGCAGCCAAAGAAAGGCCAACATTATCCTCGTCCGGGGGACTGCTCTTCAGGATAGAGCTGATAGTCTGCTGATTCTCATATTCTTTTTGAGAATTAAATCCAACGGCCTCCAAAAAGATCCGGCCGGCCAGGGCGCTCTTTCGAAGCGGCTGAATCGTACTTCCCGTATTCGAAACATCTCCGACCAGACCTGTTCCTGTCCGAAGCAGCTCATTGATTGAGGAAAGGATTCCTTTCTTGAGTTCATCCTGACCGCATTTTTGCCTGGCCGGGATCAAAGCTCTTATCCAGTCAAGGAAACTCAGGCCGGCCCCTGGAAACACCTGGCCGGAAAGGCAGGAAAGCTCCAAATGAGTATGAGCATTCACCAGACAGGGAAGAATAACCCCTTGGCCATGATCAACCAGAATGGCTTCCCCTCCCGGAGGAGCATAGGCCCTTACTATGGATCGAGACGGTCCCCATTGCCTGATTCGCCCATCTTTCAGAACAACAATACCATCATGGACAGGATGAGATGAAATAGGGAATATCCAGGTTGCCTTATGGAGTATAAAAGGGGATGGGGACATGGGAGAAGCTTTTGAATTCTTTCCTCTCATATTAGAGTAAGGCATAATCCATAGCCCGCCTGGCCGGCTGAAACCCTGCTCCCTCGATTATTCTCATAAGTTCAGGCTCAGGTAAACGAAAGGAAACACCGGCGGCAGCCACTACATTTTCCTCAATCATGGTTGACCCTAAGTCATTAGCCCCAAATGTTAAGGCAATCTGAGCAATTTTTGCCCCCTGGGTAACCCAGGATGCTTGAATATTGGGGATATTATCAAGGAAAATCCGAGAAACAGCCAACATCTTTAAATAGGTCCAGCCTGTGGCAGCAGGTCTCATGACGGCTGAATTACCTGGTTGAAACGGCCACGGGATGAAGGCGGTAAATCCACCGGTCTTGTCCTGTAATTGACGAATTCGTGACAGGTGTTCAATCCGATCTTCAAGGGTTTCAATATGCCCGAACATCATGGTGGCTGTCGTTTTTAATCCATTCCGGTGAGCTGTTTCCATGACCCGCAGCCAGTCCTGGGAGCTGCATTTACAGGGGGAAATTTCCTGACGTACACGATCAACTAAAATTTCCGCTCCTCCGCCCGGTATGGAGTCAAGCCCGGCCGCCTTAAGCCTGGCGATAACCTCTTCTATGGGAAAGCCGCTCTGGCGGGAAATATGTATGATTTCCGGTGGAGAAAACCCATGAATATGAATTCGGTAGTGTGACTTGATATACCTGAGGAGATCTTCATAATAGGCAAAGTCTAATCCGGGGTGGAGGCCGCCCTGCAATAAGATCTGGATGCCCCCCAGCTTTAAGGTCTCTTCGATCTTACAGGATAATTCCCGCCTGGAAATGACATAGGCATCCTCAGCTCCCTCCTCCCTGAAAAAGGCACAGAATTTACATTTTGAGATGCAGATATTCGTATAGTTAATGTTGCGATCTACTATGTACGTGACGAATCGGTCCGGATGTTTTCTCCGGCGGCAAAGGTGCGAAAGGGCACCCAGGGCTAAAAAGTCGGCCTCCTGAAAAAGCACTCCGGCCTCATCTTCAGTGATTCTTTCAGCATGAAAAATCTTTCTTTTGATCGTATCAAAGGATTGCATGTTTCATTGAACCCCTGTCATGTTTCCCTCTGAACCATCCCGGTCAAAGCTTTTCTCCTCTCCATCAAGGCATCATTGCCCTGATTCAGGAAATGTTATTCCTTTAAACTTTATTCCTTCCCTACTCTATTCCGTTATCATCTCTCTACATCAGGCCTTGTGGTCCAGCCCTTAACCTCAAAGGCAATGATACAGCGTATCCCGCTGGCGGGGTTGCCGGCCAGCCTCTTCAATCAGGCGGATTATGTCTGATTGGGGCAGCACCTGGTCAGTATCGCCACCGGCCATATGGGTAATTCGCTCCTCGATCACCGTGCCATCCATATCATCAGCTCCAAAAGAAAGGCTTATTTGAGCTATCTTGGGTGTAACCATTATCCAAAAGGGCTTGATATGATCAAAGTTATCCAGAAGCAACCGGGCAACAGCTATATTCTTCAAGTCATCAAAACCACCGGTTTTCTTCAAATGAGTAAGCCGGGTATTCTGAGGATGAAAGGCTAAGGGAATAAAGGCTAAAAATCCTCCGGTCTCATCCTGAGCCTCCCGAAGTGCCAGCAGGTGAGCTACCCGCTCCTCCAGTCTTTCAACATGCCCGTACAGCATGGTTGCATTACTTCTTATTCCCAGGCGATGAGCTGTTTTAGCAACCTCAATCCACCTGTGAGCCGGTATTTTTTTGGGACATACCATCTGTCGAACCCGAGGGCTGAAAACTTCAGCACCTCCACCTGGTAAGGAGCCCAGACCCGCTTCCTTCAATTCTGAAAGAGTCTCCTCAACCGATTGTCCGGCAATTTGGGCCAGAAAAGCAATCTCTACCGCTGTAAAAGCCTGAATGTGAATGGCCGGCCGGATATTTTTAATAGTAGAAAGCATTTCCAAATAGTATGTATAAGGGAGGTCATCATTCAGGCCGCCGACAATATGGACTTCGGTAACAGGTTCAGGTAACCGGGATCGAATCTTTTCAGCCACCTCTTCCAGGGAAAGGACATAAGCTCCGGGCTCTCCCTTTCCACGGCTGAAGGCACAAAAAAGGCAGCCGTTTCTACAGATATTAGTATAATTAATGTGCTGATTATAAACATAAAAGGCCTTGTTGCCATTGATTCTCTCTCTCACCAGATTGGCCATGTATCCAAGCCCTAAAAGGTTATGTGACTGATAAAGGGCCAGTCCATCTTCAAAGGAAAGCCGCTCTCGATAGATTATTTTTCTATAAATCGGTTCAAGATCGGCATCGAGAAACAGCCCGTCTTCTGCCTCTTCTGTATGTACAGAAGAAATACTGCTCATGACACATTCCTTTTCCATATTTCATGTTACCTCATCAATTTCTTGCCTGTAACGTATTCATAAGCCGTACACCCTAACGCATCAGGCAGCTAAGCCCTGCCTTAGGATCTCAATCACCTCTTCTACATTTTCCCTTAAATTGACAAATGCCTGCTGGAAGTCAGAGGCGGAATCAAAATAGGATCCGATACAGGACTGCAAAAGTCGATCTATGGTTGCGTCAAAAATAAAAGCGGTCAGTTGTAAGTTGCAGTCCTTTCGTATCTCCCCCCTTTGTTTACCCTGCTCCAGAAGAGAAATCAAATATTCGATGGAAGATAAACGAATTTTCCTGACTATTTCCTGTTTGAACGGTACATCCGTCTCAAAAACGGTACGCAAATAAAGATGAAATATGAGCGGATAATTCTTTACAAACTCAATGGTAGAGGAAAAGTAAGCCGTTATTTTGGCAAAAACATCATGATCCGGTTGAATACTCTCCTCTGCCTGTCGAATATTTTCCTTTATTTTATGAACACCGTATTCGAAAATATAAAGAAACAGGCTTTCTTTATTTTCAAAATATTGATACATAGACCCCTTGGCAATACCTAAATTGGCGATCATATTGTTTATGCTGGCCTTCTGATAACCCTTGGCCGCAAATTCCTGAATAGCCACGGCAATGATCTTATGCTGCTTCTCTCCTGGAAGATTATGAAATGTTTTTTTGGCTGCCAAAGTTACCATTTCCATGAATATACATCGTCATAAAATGCATATGTGACCACCTGGTCATATTTACCCGATTTTACCTTCAAACCCAGGATAATGTCAACTCTTTATAACCTGACCATAGATATTCCCTATCTTCCAGGATGGGGGTGATCGGTGACATCCGGGCACGTGATGCAGCCCGCCATCTCCCCATCCTCCAGGGTGGGGGTGGTCGCTTTCGCTCAACGGTCGTCTTTTGGAAGCTTCTAAGCTTGCTTCGCTCAAATGGCCGAACTCGCTGTCGCTCAGACAACGGCCATTTTTAACGCTCAGCTTCACTAAGAAGCTTCATCAAAAGACTCCCTATGCCGCTCCAGCG
>JBLIRT010000168.1:0-6894 GCA_049472445.1 bacterium | reverse complement strand
TTATCCCGCAGGGGTAAACATTCACTGTCAGCGCAAACCAGCCATACCCGATTCTGCTGATCTATCGGTATTTTCCTCCTGCCCTCCCTGAGCATTTCATAACAGAAATCCAGGGCCACAATATTGACCTGTGGTGTGCTGTTTCTGGCTATCTGGAGGGATAAGTCCAGAGTGCCGCTGCAAAGATCCAGCATGAGTTGTTTATGGCTCTGCCTCCATTGCGGTCGGAAAACGGCTACCGTCCTCCTTCTCCACCAGGCATCAATATGAAAGCTCAGCATGGTATTCAGCAGATCATAGGTGGGAGAGATGGTCCGAAACATCTTTTGTATCTGTGACTTATCCGGCATGTATCCTCCATGGTTCACCAACCGGCCAAAGGCCGGGACATTCCTGGGGCATAGAGATAGGAATCAGTCGATTTTCAGTTTTGGCCATAATCGGTCGATCTTTTCTCTTACCTTTGGATCCATGCGGATAATCTCAGGCCATTGACGGGGAAATCCCTCTTCCGGCCATTTCCTGGTGGCATCAATGCCAACTTTGGATCCGAGATAAGGGTTGGAGGAGGCATGATCGAGAGCATCTACCGGGCCCTCAAAGAAGATGATATCCCGCCGCGGATCAATATCATTGCCTAATCGCCAGAGGACTTCCGAGAGGTCATGGATGTGAACATCACTTTCAAAAACAGCAATGATCTTGGTGAACATCATCTGCCCCATTCCCCAGAGGGAGGACATGACTTTCTTGGCCTGACCGGGATATGATTTTTTTATGGACACCAGAGCCAGGTTATGAAAGACGCCTTCCATGGGGAGGTTCAGATCCACGATTTCCGGTAATTGAGCCCTGATGAAGGGCAGGAAGATACGTTCGGTAGCCTTGGCCAGATAGCAATCCTCCATGGGAGGCCTGCCGACAATAGTGGCCGGATAGATTGGATCTCTTTGATGGGTAAGGCAGGTGAGGTGGAAAACGGGGTAGGAATCTGCCGGTGAGTAATAACCGGTATGATCTCCAAAAGGTCCTTCAATCCGCCGCTCACCCGGCTCTACGTAGCCTTCAAGGATATATTGGGCATTGGCCGGTACTTCCTGGTCAATAGTGAGACACCTAGCCATTTCAATGGGTTCATTCTGCAGAAATCCGGCAAATTGGGTTTCGTCAATTTCCGGGGGAAGGGGTGCTGTAGCCACATAGGTGATGATCGGCTCAGGCCCTATGGCTACGGCAACCTCTAAGCGCTGGTTTAACCTTTCGGCCTGACGGTAGTGTTCAGCCCCGACTTTATGGATATGCCAATGCATGCCGGTGGTCCGATCGTCGTAAACGTGCATCCGATACATACCTACATTACGCTTTCCCGTGACAGGGTGTTTGGTGAAAACCGTGGGCAGGGTAATAAATCGGCCTCCATCGCCCGGCCAGCAGGATAAGATAGGAATCTGAGACAATGAGATGTTTTCTCCATGGTAAACAACCTGCTGGCACGGGGGATCCTTAACCATTTTAGGAGCCATGGAGAGAAATCGTTTCAGCCTCGGCAGGAGTTTCAACTTATTCAGCCACCCTGCAGGCATTTGACTTTCCAGGAGTTCACCAAACAGGCTGCCGATGCTTTCTATATCATCCACTCCCAGGGCCCATGAGATCCGTTCCATAGAACCGAAAGCATTCATCAGGACCGGTGTCGTATATCCCTTGACATTCTCAAACAGTAAAGCCTGGCCATATTTTTTGGATACCCGGTCGGTGATTTCAGTAATCTCTAAATATGGGCTTACCTCCTCACGGATCCTGACGAGTTCATTCTTCTGCTCCAGGAGGGCGATAAATTGCTTGAGATCCTTTATGTTCATGCTCAGTAGCTATCCTCTCCTCTCTTTTCCCCCATTTATCCACCAGGCATCCATTTTGTCCTGAAACCACCAGGCGCTTGAATCTGTCTCCAGGATTTGTCTGGCTAGCTTTTCAGCCTCCCCGGTTTCTAATCGCTTGAGAACCGCCTGGCTCCAATCCCGGGTGTATTTGTTTCCCAAATCTCCATATTCCTTGAGTTGAAGCAGGAAGTCCAACTGATCTGCATCATTGGCTAATTTTGACTCAAAAGTTACCCGTCCGGTAAATTCCCGGATCAATTCGGCAATTTCATTACCGAAGGGAAGCGGGCCGGTCAGGTCTCGGATGGCCTTTTCTTCATCAATGGTCACATACTTTTTATTCACATAGTTATGGTCTCCGGTTCGGGCTTCGGGGAGGTCATGGAAAAGGCACATTTTGAAAAGACGCATCTCATCCACCGGCTGGGAGGTTATTCTGGATAGTGCATACCCGATACAGGCCACCCGGAAGGTGTGCTCAGCTACCGATTCCTTTCCTGAGCCCAGAAATTGATAGCCGGTCCTTGGTGTTTTCTTTAACATTCCTGTCTCGAAAAGAAAGTTAACGATTTTTTTTATGATGGTATTGTCTGAAGGTATCATGATAACTCTTTCTCCTGTATATTCAGTCGCCCTTATCATACTAAAAACATGACTGTCCTGACAAATGTTTTTTCTGGCCACGGCCTGTTTCCGGCTTTCAAGGTGGATTTATCCGATATGGTAAAGGGAAAGGAAGGGTAAGCGAGCCGGTTCCCAGGGGAATCAGGCTGTAGAAAGTTGATCAATACAGGTTCCTGTTACCTTTTGTCAACTGATCTGGCCAGGGAAGGCAGCTATGAATCGCTTGCATGAAAGAATGAGCAGCGCGCTCGACCTATTTCTCCACGGTTGCCGCATTTGGGCGGAAGTTCAATGCGATCAGCATTTTTTAGATGAAATGGAAAGTATCAAGGCAGAGTTTCAAAGGATCAGTCACCAGGCTCACGATGAAGAGACAGTGACTCTCATTGAAAACATGACCTTCCGCATTTTGTCAGATCTTGATCTGGCCATGAAGAAGATGGGCTTGAGGGGTTTACAGATAGAGGGAACGAGACATTAATGATGAAGCCTTCCTTCATGCCTGGTCGAGAGTAAGCCTCTTTAACTGAATCGGCGCATTCGAATGTTCAATAACATGCCGATGGCCGCCATATTGGTCACCAGGGATGTTCCTCCATAGCTTAAAAAGGGCAGGGGTATGCCGGTAATAGGCATGATGCCGATAACCATGCCGATATTCGTGATGACATGGAAGGTAAAGGCGGTGACAATGCCCATGGCTATGATAGTACCCAATCGATCCCTGGCATGAAGCGCAATATCAATTCCTTTTAAGATAATAAAGAGGAAGAGGCCGATAACAACGATGGAACCGATAAAGCCCCACTCCTCAGCCAGCACCGAAAAAATGAAATCAGTATGGTGCTGGGGAATAAAGCGTAACTGGCTTTGGGTTCCGGCCAGAAATCCCTGACCGGATATACCACCGGCTCCTACCGCAATTCTGGACTGCAGCACCTGATAGCCGATACCGAGGGGATCAAGGTCCGGCTTAATAAAGCTTAAGATTCGATTGATTTGGTAAGGTTTCAGATGTCGCCAAATGATGGGGGTGGCAATGAGACCTGTTCCCGATAAGGAGATCAGCCACTTTAAGGGTACTTCGGCTACCAGTAAGATTACCATAAAGATAGGCACAAGAACGATAGCTGTGCCAAGATCCGGCTGCTTGGCTATGAGGAGAAGGGGAAGGCCGAGCAGGAGGAGGAGAATCGCCATTTCCCGTGACCTGATGTCCTCTTTACATCGTCGGGCCAGGTACCCCGAGGCAACCAGAACGAAGGCAATCTTCGTGAATTCTGAGGGTTGAAAAGAGATGCCCATGAAGGTAATCCATCGGTGAACGCCAGCCCGGCTGCTCCCCCTGACCAGGAGGTATATCAGCAATGAGATATTGAGAAGGTAAAGGATCAGCCCATATCTGGCAATGTGATGGTAATCAATGCAGATGACGATGGTAAAGCCGGTCAGAGCAATGAGGGACCAGTAGATTTGCCTGAGGTAAATATTTTTAACTGACAGCTCGGCATTATAGGTGGCGCTGTAAATCAGGCATACCCCACAGGTGGTGAGAAACAGGGCGGCTATGAATACGGACCAGTCGAAATTCGTTAACAACCTGCGATCAAACATTTCCCCTCTCTACCTCTTTTTTCTCCTTTAACTGGAAGTATTTGAGAAAGATTTCCCGGGCCAGGGGGGCGCAGGCAGCACCTCCCTTGCCTCCATGTTCAACCAGAACGACCAGGGCGATCTCAGGGTCCGAGCATGGAGCATAACCACAGAACCAGGCATGGTCTCTGAGCTGTTCCGGGAGGTTATCAGTATCCGCCTGATCCGGGAGACTGATAATTTGAGCTGTGCCGGTCTTACCAGCCGCCTGGAGGCCGGGAATCTGAGCCCTGGCGCCGGTTCCCTGTTCATTCACAACACCTGATAAGGCCTTTTGAACAATACGTATGGTCAGTGGCGAAATATTCATTTTTCGTATGATTTGTGATGGGAAAAACTGAACAATTTCACCCTGAGAATTAAGAATATAACGGATGAGTTTAGGGCGGTATAAAATCCCTCCATTAGCCACGGAAGACATGAGGTTGACGAGTTGAAGGGGGGTAACGGAAAGGTATCCCTGGCCAATGGACAGGGACAGGGTATCTCCCGGAAACCATTTTGTTTGTAAGACTTTCTCCTTCCAGGCAGGAGTAGGGATAAAGCCGGGTTCCTCATTTTCCAGACAGATGCCTGTGGTCTCCCCAAGGCCGAAAAGCTGAGCATAGTGAGCAATAGTATCCGCGCCGATTTTATTGCCGGCCTGATAGAAAAATACATTACAGGAATGGACTATGGCCTCATGGAGAGAGATTTGGCCGTGGCCTCCTTTCTTCCAGCAGTCAAATTCCCATCGCCCTATTTGAACCTGCCCGCCGCAATGGTACGTTGTTAATTCATTCAGCATACCTGACTCCAGGCCGGCTATGGCTACGATAATTTTGAAAATCGAGCCGGCGGGATAGTGGCTTTGAATAGTCCTGTTTTGGAAAGGCCGTAAGGGGTTTTTGATGAGAGCGGTCCACTCTTTCTGGCTCAGGCCGGAGGCAAAGGAATTAGGATTGAAGGAGGGGTGACTCACCATAGCCAGAATTTCTCCATTTCGTGGATTCATGGCCACAATGGCCCCTGCCTTTTCGCCTAATAATTCATCAATGAATCTTTGCAACTGGAGATCAATGGTTAAGACCAGATTATCACCCGGGATGGGGGGCTTGTATCCAAGGACTTGTATCTCCCGGCCCTGAGCGTCAACTTCTACCTGTTTTCCTCCATCAGAGCCAATAAGGTAAGTATTGGCAACCTTTTCCAGGCCAAATTGACCAATCTGGTCACCCCCTCGAATACCTTTGTATATTCCTTCCTTGAGCTGCCTTTCAGATACTTCTCCCATATAACCAAGCAGATGAGCAGCCAATTCATGCTCGGGATAGTTTCGCACAGCCTCGACTTCTATATTTACTCCCGGCAGATCTCCTTTATGTTCTTCTATGGCCGCCACTTCCATGAAGGTTAAATCCTTTTTCAGGGTGATTTGATTATAGGGCCTTCTGGCAGGTGCGGAGCGAATTTTCTTCAATAAATCTGAGGTCGGGGTCTTAAGAATTTTACTCAAGAGCGCAATTTCTTCCTCAAGGCTTTCCGTATCTTCCGGAACAATGGTAGCTAAATAAGAAGGACGGGTGGTGGTCAGGACACATCGATTCCGATCGTAGATAATGCCGCGTGAGGATTTGATTCTGGCCAGGCGAATTCGGTTGTTCATGGAAAGGGTTCTATACATTTCCCCCTGGATAACCTGTAAAAAGAGGAGACGCAAGACGAGGAGAGAAAAGGCGATGACGATGGATACTGTTACCAGGGTGATTTTCCGGTAAAGCGGTGTATTCTTTTCCTGGGATAGCTCATTCATCAGGCAGAATCCATTTCTGGTGAATTAGGCTTATGAGCCAAAACAGTATGGGGGTTAAGATAATGTTATAGAGTGTTTGGGGAAGAACTAAATGGAGAAACGTCTCATGGGCATCCCTGGGTAGATAAAAAATTTTCAAGGCGGCGAGAAAGATCGTTCCTTCCAGAAGAGAGAACAAGGCAACCAGGAATATTTGAACCACAGGATTTCTGATATTCAGCCTTTTTCCTGCTTTTCCACTCAGATAGCCGAATAAAGTCTTGGCCAGGGCATTCAGCCCGAGAAGTCCGGCTGAAAAAACATCCTGAAGCAGACCGATGAAAAAGCCAAAACAGGTTCCTGTATCTTCATCCCAATGTAAACCAATGTAGCAGGCGGCAATCAGCACCAGGTCCGGTTTTATATGACCGACAGTTAACATGTTAAAGGCTGAGCTTTGAAAAAAAGCAGGAATGATCATAATCAGCAGGAAGAAAAAAAGCCTTCTCAAGGTCATCCACTCATAAAGCCTTTAGGTTAGCGTTCAATTGAGCGTAAAATGAGAGGTACGCTTAATAATGAAAACTTCTTCAAGATCAGCAATATTTGCCTCCGGAATGACATCGGCATACTGGAAAAGGCCGTAGGTGGGTTTTTGAATTTTACTTACGGTACCCACCATCAATCCCTTTGGGAAAATCCCTCCCATTCCGGAGGTGATAACGCGATCCCCTTTTCTTATCTCAACATCTCTTCGTAGATATTTAATAGTACAGCAATTCTTACCACTTCCAGCCAAAATGCCTTCAGCCCGATTTCTTTGGATTAAAACAGCTATACTGCTATTCACATCATTGATGAGCAACACCTTGGCCGTATGGTTCGTTACCTCGTGAATTTTTCCCACCACTCCATTATAGGTGACAACCGGCATATTGATGGTAACTCCATCGAGACTGCCTT
>JBLIRT010000167.1:0-6899 GCA_049472445.1 bacterium | reverse complement strand
ATAAACATACGCAGGATTTGCATCACGGAACAGGTTGTCTATTGCTTCCTGCATATTCTGATGTGAGCCTGTTATTTTAGAGGTAACAAGGCCGTATCCGATTGCATAGATAACATATTCTGCGGCCAGCAGATTCGTAAGAAAGGTAGGATATTGATAATATTGAGGATCTATATTCCACTTTTTATGTACAATATTATTTGCTATTCGCTTGGCAGGTTTAACAATTTTTGTCGAATCGATATAATAGATACGTGGTAATCCAAATTGTACCCCCCATAAGCGGAGGACTGTGGATAGAAGAAAAATGAGAAGGAGCAGGCTATAAACCCACCTGTTGGTTCTTATGGATTTTTCTGAAGAAGGAGCCTCTTTTTGCATATTCAATGGGACCTTACCATGTACTAAGCTCCTCTTAAGTATTGAGTTTTAGATTACCGGCTAACGGCTCATATTTCCACAAATTCTTTATAAATTGGAAGTTATTATAGCTAATCCAGATTGCACATTTCAAATAAAAAATGTAACTACTGCCTCCTCCCGGCTAACCTTATCAAAGGGAAAGAGGGTATTGAGCCGATTATTCCCTGGGGCTTTTGCCTCCCGCGCAAAGGATAGCACTGTGCGGGAGGGGCAGTTATTACCCATGATGATTATTATCCTGAGGTTATTTTTTTATTCTCTTTAAGATACAATTGATTTCGTCAAAACGGCGGTTGAGGGTATGGATAATGAAGCCGGCAACAAAAAAGAAAATGCCGAGAGTGACCATCCCTGTAGCCAGGATGGCCGAGGGGATATAACGAATACGGCCGGTCTGAAGAAATTCCCGAATAACCCGAAATCCAGGGATAAAGGCTCCTCCAATCCAAAAGAAACTGACGAGGGGGAAAAAGAGCATAGGGCGCAAGTCACGGGTAAAGACCAGGATGGTAATCAAAATCCTGTAGCCGTCCCTGAAGGGTCTGATCTTGGATTTTCCTCCCATCGGCCGTGAGCGATAGCTAATGGGGATCTCCACGATCCGAAAGCCGCGCATGAGGGCTTGAATAGTCATTTCAGTTTCAATTTCAAAGCCGGTGGAGAAAAGGGGCACATTCTTGACAAAATCACGATGAAAGGCCCGATAGCCTGAGAGAATATCCGTTAGATGGGTATGAAAACAAAGGTTCAAAATCTTCAGCAAAACACGATTGCCTATACTGTGAAGCAAGACCTTTGATTCCTTGGTGAAATTTTCCAGTCTGGTACCGACCACCATATCTGCCCGACCATCGAGTATAGGCTGCAGAAGTTTTTTTACTTCCTCAGCCGGGTAGGTGTCATCCCCATCCACCAGCACATAAACGTCAGCCTCAACCTCGGTAAAAATCGCCTGAACTACATTACCCTTTCCTCTCCTGTACTCTTTAATCACCTGAGCTCCGCTCTGCAAGGCAATTTCTCGTGTCCGGTCAGTAGAGGCGTTGTCGAAAATAATAATTTCCGCTTCAGGCAAAATACGTTGAAAATTTTCAATCACCGTCTTGATTGAGGATTCTTCATTAAAACAGGGGATAGTTACCACTATTCGTGAATTATTCATGCCTTATTTTTCTCCACCTTTAGCTACTCAGATGACAATTCAGATGAACTATCAGATTATGAGAAGCTGCATGGTCAAGTTTCTTGTCTTTCCGGAAAATTTTACTACGTCTTCGGTTTCGGCTTTTCCGGGTCAGGTATATTTGAATAAACATATCATTATACCCTGCATGCTGGCCATTATATAGGAAAAGTCCTTTCCCCTTCAATACTTTTTAAAATGCTCTCTGTGGCACGCCACACTTCCTCGACCGAGATCAAGTCAAGGCATTGATAGTTGAAAGGGCATTTTTTTTGAAACAAAAAGTCTTGTCTACATTTCGGCTTGCAGGGCAAAGGCTGAACCAGACACACATCATGCCATCCCAAGGGTTTCGTACAGGTCTCATCAGTAGGGCCAAAGATGGCCACGACAGGAGTTTTGACTGCCACAGCCATATTCATCACCCCTGAATCATTGCTGATGAGCAACTGAGAGCGTTTAAGAACCTCGATAGTATCTCTCAGTTTCATTTTTCCTGCAGCCACGATCGCTGAAGTAATCATCTCACGGCTTATCTTTTGACACAGCGCCTCTTCAGTCGGTCCCCCGATAAGTATTACGCGAAAGGGAGATTTCTGCTGAATCCTGTCTGCCAGGAGAGCAAATTTTCCCGGATTCCAACGCTTGAAAGGCTGATTATCTCCTGAGCCTGCATGAATAGCTACGAAAAGAGTCTTCTCGTTCATTCCCAAAGTCCCGAAAAGTTCACTGCTTGTTCTGCCGTCCTCCTTTAGCCAGAGGCGCACACGGTCAGAGGAAATAACGATATCCGCCTCCAGATCATTATTAAATGCTTTTACTATTTCGAAGTTATATTCAAGCCGGTGCTTCCCATGTACATAGAGAATCCCGCGATTTTGGAGGAAATCAAACGAGCTCAAGGGATATCCGGTCTTATACACCCATCGCTCTTTCGCGGCAATAGCCCAAGTAGAGAGATTATTGAGAAAAGACAAGGCCGGGAAGGTGGAAATGCTCGCCTCATATTTTTCTCTGCGCATCCTGGAATAAAATTGATAGAGTTCTCGTAAGGTAGCTCTCTGAGGATCAAAAACAATAATCTTATCTAAAAAAGGACAGTCCTCAACCAACTCCTGTGCACTATTTTGCTTGACCAACAAGGAAATTTCGGCTTCAGGGAACCTTTCTCTCAACAGAGAGAAACAGGGGGTAAAAAGGATAAGATCTCCGAGACCGGAGAGAGAAATGATAAGGATCTTGTGCCTCTGCTTCATGTAAAACCTAAATGAAAATTTCTCTTTTTCCTCATGAAAACCTTCTGATTTCGGCTTGACCGGCTTAAGAAACCCGGTCGATTGATTCCCACACATGCATGGGTTTGATCATATTGATTAATCCATTGAAAAGATAATATTGATGCCAAAGAAATGAGCTTATCAAATTCGTTCGATAAGAACCGAGAGTCATAACCATTCCTGCTCCCAATAAGTACAAACTGAAGGGGAAAAGACCACATACCCTATATACCAAAACTCCCCCCAAAATGAGAGAGAGCAGACAAAGGGAGGGGACGAGAAAGAGCATAGCCATGCGCAGGGGTAATACAATTTTCCCGAAAAGTCCCACTCTCTTATTCCACAACAGATCCCTGCCCAGCCAGGTAGACTCAAGCAACCTGGCTGCACGGCGGATTTTCTGGCGTTTTTGTTGGGAAAGATTGATAGGAATCCACTCATAAAAGCGGGCTGAGTGTACATACTTAGCCTGGTAACCATTGCGAATGGCTGCCAGGGCTATATTGGCATCACTGGCTCCTTTTTCGGGATGCATAGGACTATAGGCCTGCTTTCTGAGGGCTATAAATGGGCCATTAAAGCAGTAAGTGCTGTGAAGCCGGCTTTCCCAGGCACATATTTTCCCATAGATATCCCGGTACGGCTTTTCTACTCCTGCAGACAAGGATCTTGCCTCAATGATGGGTACAAGCTCTCCACAGACAGCACCCACCTTGGGATCATTTTGCAGAACTGCGATAATTTTCTTTAAGGCATCCTCCGCCAAGCAGACATCGGCATCAGTGGTAATTACCAGATCATGTACAACATGTTTGAAGCCCTCATTGTAATTATAATTCGTTCCCATACGCTGCTGGTTAACCAGCACCAGGCCATTCAGGCCGTAATCTTTCAAGGCTTGCTCGGCCAACTCGGCAGTCCGGTCATTCGAAGCATCATCAACTACCACTACCTGAAGAAGTTCATTGGGATAGTCAATCCGGGCCAGGTTCTCAATCTTTTTCCCAATCACCTTTTCTTCATTTCTGGCCGGGATCACTACTGATAAGGGAACAAAACTTCGCAACTCATCGTCCGGCTGATAGTGCTCACCCCATACCACAGCCCAAATATAGATCCCGTATATCAGAAGGCAAAAGCAAAAAGACAGGGTGGTTATAATCATCAAAGCTACCATTTTCCTTTTTCCCTCCAGAGATGACATGGAAAGAGAATGATTAAGGCAGGCAAGAAAAAATTTAATTCAGCAACTTGATATGTGTATGATGGTTGAGAAATTTTCGTTTACAGATGGGACATTCTCCCTTATCCTCTTCAAATTGTATCTTTATACCGCAGGAGCACACCCAGCCGACAATTCGGGCCGGATTACCCACTGCGAGAGCATGGTCCGGTAGGTCCCTGGTCACCACCGCCCCGGCCCCTACAAAAGCGTAACTGCCGATGGTATAGCCGCAGATGATGGTGGCATTGGCGCCTATGGTGGCTCCCTTCTTAACGAGAGTCGGCCTCAATTCATTCATTCTCGGGATAGCAGCCCTGGGATTGAACACATTGGTGAATACCATTGATGGGCCGCAGAAGACCTCATCTTCCAGAGTCACTCCCTCATAGACGGAGACATTGTTTTGAATTTTACAGCCGTTCCCTATCCGGCATCGAGGGCCGATTACCACATTTTGCCCGATTCGGCAATTTTTCCCGATGGTGCTCCCCTGGAGTATATGTGAAAAATGCCAGATTTTGGTGCCTTTCCCAATCCGGCAACCAGGATCTATCTCAACGGTGGAATGGGCAAAAAATCCTTCCTTATCTTGAGTTGAGTGAAAAATACTTTGGGTTAAGCTGATGGATTTCCCAAAGGAGTTTAAGGATTCCTGGCAGGCCTGTAGCACTTTCAGCACGCGCAGCCCCTCCTGGCCATCTGTCTTAGGTGTGATCCCTTCATGTATACTTTGAAGGAACTGCTGGCATTCAGCCCGCAAGGGCTCCTGCTGATCAAAGGGGACTATCTTGACTTCTGCCTTATTGGCTACAGGAATACGTCCTTTCCACTCTATGGTATGAGGGTAGAGAAAAAGCTTCTCCTGGCTGACATCGTCAAAGACGGCCATCTGCCGGTCTCCAATCACTACCAGCTTTTGTTCTTTGAAGGGGTGGAGCCAACTGACAAAGATGTGCGATTGAACACCACTGGGAAAACTCATAGAGGTCAAGGTTACATCCGCAATATCCTTTTGAAGGTATTCTCCCCCCGTAGCCTGAATAGTTTCGGGGAATTCATTGAGAAGCATCAAAATAACTGAAATATCATGGGGGGCAAAGCTCCACAGGATATTTTCCTCTGAGCGGATCTTTCCCATATTGAGGCGATTGGAATATATGTATTGGATTTTTCCAAGTTCTCCCCTGTCAATCAGTTCTTTTAATTTCATTACGGCCGGATGATATTGAAGAATATGGCCTACCATGAGGACTTTCTGTTTTTCCCGAGCAAGGGCTATGAGTTGCTCTCCCTCGGTGGTAAGTAAAGCCAGCGGCTTTTCTACAAATACGTGTTTACCCGCCTGAAGTGCCTTCCGGGCCAGGGTGAAATGCGTTTCGGCCGGGGTGGCAATGACAACACCGTAAATACCTGGATCGTCAAAGACTTCCTGGCTATTGGCCGTGAATTCGACTTCAGGATATGTTCCCTGAGAGGAGACTTGAATCTTACTTTGTTGGTCACAAATTATTTTCAATACCCCAAGTTCATAAAAATTTCGAACCAGATTCTTTCCCCAATAACCGGCTCCAATTACGGCCATATACGGTTGATGAGACATTCTTTACTCCTTAAGATCAATGAACATTGGCCGATACCAACGGCCTCCCGGAGCAATTGGCCATGGCTCTTGATATTGAAACGTAAGATCCTTTTTCAGCTTGGATACCTATCACGCCTACCGGGATAAGGTCGACAGCCAGAATATTTCTCGATTTATCGCCCGTTAGTCCTCCCCTCAAGCGAGAGACCTTGGTTGATGTTGATTTTTTCGTGGATTGCTGATAATATAGCACAATTGGTGTGAATACTCAAATGAAACAATTGAATACGATTACTCCTCCCGAATTTCAAAGGCTTTCGTCAATATTCCAGTTCGGTTTGAGCCGCTCATATGGGCAGTGAGATATAAGCGAAATCGGGGAAATATGAAGCCATCAAAAATAAGAAATATTTTGGTGATACGGCTTTGGGCAGTCGCTGAGATCCTGTCGGCAACTCCTCTGATTCGAGTACTTCACCAATCATTCCCCGGTGCAAAGGTAGATTTTCTCCTGGAAGAAACATTCGCTGATTTATTAGCCGGCTGCTCATGCATTGAGAATATCATTCCCTGGAGCAGCTTAGGCCGGAGGGCATCGTGCCGGGAAATCCTGCGGATGGGGAAGAAAATAAAACGGCATCACTATGATGTGGTGGTTGATTTGCAGGGAGAGAAGGAAACTGCCTTCCTCAGCTTCTTAAGCCGGGCCAGATATCGAATCGGCTATCGCCTGTCAGGCCTGAGGGGGATGTTTTATAATATGAAGGCCAAAATTTTGCCCATCAAGAAGCATTTGGTTTTATCATATTTGGATTTAATCAGGAATTTCGTGCCATCCAACCATGGCCCCCTGGATTTGAAGCTCCTGGTGGCTGAAGGAAATGGATCCCCTTCGGGGAAATTGGATTGGTCGGGTGTCGAGATTGAGGATGGCGGTAAAAAAAAATTTTTCATATATCCGGGTGCAGAAAGGCCGTCTATGGTCTGGCCTGTTGAGAGATTCGCTCAATTGGCTTATCATCTCATGCACCAGGGGAGTACTGAGGTTATTCTGGCTGGGGCGGATAGAGGAGAAGATCGGGCTATCGTGGAGAAAATCAATCAACTGCTGGATAACAGGGGGCGGGTGTTTTTCTATTCCACCTTATCTCAGCTCATCTCCCTGATGCAGGCTGTTGACTTTTTCGTTGGAAGTGACAGTGGTCCGAT
>JBLIRT010000166.1:0-6684 GCA_049472445.1 bacterium | reverse complement strand
GCCGGTAATTTCCGTAGTCAAAAGGTAATCCCGGGCCGGTGGCCTGAGATGCACAGGTTATGACCGGGAACAGGATCATGATCAAGGCTGAAAACAATCCCTCTTTCATGAATACCATTGATACATATTTTTTCCAGACCATTCTCTCTCCCTCCCTTGGTTTTCAACAATGTGTCATCAGGCCGACTTCCCTTGGGGCAAAGGGGAAAATGGAGACCTTTTTCCTAACTATATCAGAAAAAACGGTTTTGAAGAATAGGCTTTTCTCCCATTCATGCATCGTTTGGTCGGATTTTGCAGACAATACGCAACGATGGCCGAGAGGGCCTTAAAAACCTGGTGACTCTTTTCGTAACAGGTACAGGCAAAAGAGGGGTAAGTGACATCTTTTCATAAGATTTACCGAATAAGGAGCAAGTATCTGGAAATCAATGGCAGCCTATGTCAAATAGGGAGAAATCAATGCAAGGGAAGGTACCGAAGTTCATCTTGATTTTCTTTTCGGGTATGTACGCACTCCTTCTGGTGACTGCGTGTCGTTCCGGGCGGCAGGCGCGTGAAAAACATATCGCTGATACGGCAGACGTGAAAAGCCTGGAGAGTGCTTTTGAAGTGGCCGTCGAAAAGATCAGGCCCTCGGTAGTGGGTATTTTATCCGAAAGTGACCTGCCGATGTCACCCTGGGAAGCATTTCGGGAAGATTTTTTCGAACGTTTTTTCAAGGGGAGCCCCTTTGAAGAGCTTTTCAGACAGGTTATCCCCCCCGGTCCAAAGCAGGAGGGAAAGCAAATCACTCAAGGTTCGGGTATTGTCCTGGACAAAGAGGGACATATTCTGACGAATAATCATATCATAGCCGGTTCAAAAAAAATAACCGTGAGTTTGCATGACAAATCTGAGTATAAAGGGGAAATTCTTGGATCGGATCCTAATGTGGATTTAGCCGTTATCAAAATTCAGGCCGAGGAACTGCAGCCGATAGTGATGGGGGATTCTCATCATGTGAGATTAGGGCAATGGGTGATAGCTGTCGGCAGTCCTTTTGGCAGAGAACCGGTTCTTACCGTGGGTGTGGTCAGTGCCAAACCCGGATCAAGGTCGGGGACAGGAACATATGAGGATTTTCTTCAAACCGATGCCTCCATATATCAGGGAAATACCGGCGGGCCACTCATTAACCTTGAGGGAAAGGTTGTCGGCATAAATGCCATGATCTTACAGCCGGGTCAGGGCATTGGTTTTGCCGTTCCCGTCAATAGAGCCAAAGAGGTGGCTCGTAAGCTGATAATTCAGGGGAAAAGCGATCAGATAATCACCAGGCAGGAGCCCGATAAGCCCTGGATCGGCATTGGCGTCCAGGATCTGACGCCGGAATTAAGAGAAGCATTTGGATTACATCGGGATACTCAGGGGGTACTGATCAATGAGGTCTTCCCCGATAGCCCGGCGGAAAAGGTTCAAATGTTACGTGGAGATATTATTATACGGATTGATGGTGAGCCTGTAAAGGCTGCTCATGATGTAGTAAGAAAAATCGCTGCTAAGGAGCCTGAGCAAAAGATAAAGCTCATGGTCATTCGCAGCGGTCAGGAAAAGGAGTTTATCCTTTCTTCAAGCCGGAGATCTTCGCGGCTTTTTCGCTGATAAAGGAGGCCTTTTCGTATTCAGGTGCCGAATAATGTGTCAACCTCTTTCTTCAACTCATGGAAGAGAGAGGCCGGAGGAAGATCTGTCAGCCTGTGCCAGAGGCTTTGGACAATTCCCCGGTAGTACCATCCCTGTTCCTTTCGTCCACGATGAAATCTTTTCCAGAGTTGATCGCCCAGGATATGGAAATCCTTCATCATACTCCGAATGTTGTGTAATTTATCGGCACAGACAACCCAGCGAATTTCAATCGGAGCAGTACGTAAAAAAACGATGGTCCTTTCTTTACGCTGCTCCCAGGGGAGGGATCGGTCCGGTTCAGAGCAGCCTTTCACGATTTCACTCACCGCCTCTCCAAACTGCCTTCTTATTTCATCCAGGCTGAGGACGGTGTCCTCAAGGGTATCGTGTAAAAGGCCGGCTATTACCACCTCATCTGAGCAACCGGCCCGCAGCAGTAACATGCCTACAGCATATGGATGGGTGATATAAGGGATATCCGTTCCTTTCCGGAACTGCTTTTGATGAGCCTGGGCCGCTATTTCAATAGCCCGGTCGATTAAATCCTTTTCTCTCTGCATTTTCCTCCTTTGTCTCTTGCCGTGTCCTTCGTTTTAGCCTATCATATATACTATTATAAACAGCCGATTAATACAAACTTTTATCATGTTTCCCAGCCACGTTGATGCCGGATAGAAAAGGCAAGAGTCAAATTGATGACAACTTTTTCCATTCATGTACGAAAGCAGCCGGATGATGAGCGCTCCCCGGAAGAGCTTCTGAAATCATCCCTTCATCATGCCTCCTTTTCCAATATGCATCTCATCCGGGAATCCGTGGACGCCAGGAAAAAAGACAGGGTCTGGCAGGAATATCAGCTTGCTTTTGATGCCGATCCCGGCAGTCCCGAAATCTGCACGGCTTTGAAAGATCAAACCATTCGTCCCATGATACCCGCGCCTTTTGAACCACCTGAACGTGATATCGAGATCAGGAAAAATCCTTTGATTATTGGTTTCGGTCCATCCGGAATGTTTCTCGGCCTGCAATTGGCACGACTTGGACTTGCTCCGATTGTTCTGGAACAGGGGGAGCCCATAGAACAGCGATGGAAAAGTGTCCAATCCCTTTGGAAGAAGGGTGAATTAAATCCCCAGTCGAATATGCATTTTGGCGAGGGAGGTGCCGGTACCTTTTCTGATGGAAAATTAACTGCTTATAAGCAGAGCTTTTTAAACCGGCGGATTCTGGAAGAATTTTACCGGGCCGGCGGCCCGGAGGATATCTTATATAAAGCGAAACCTCACCTCGGCACTGACTATCTCCGGAAGGTAGTCGGAAACTTCCGGAAGGAAATTCAGGATTCGGGTGGAGAGGTGCGATTCGGCCATAGATTTGATGATCTGCGCCTTGAAAAGGGGAGGGTAGAGGGAGTGGTGGTCAATGGAGAGTATCATCCGCTTCGCCAGATCTTCCTGTGCATCGGTAATAGTGCCCGTTCCACCTTTCGGATGCTCTTCGGAAAGGGTGTGGCTATGGAAGCGAAGCCCATGGCCGTCGGCCTGAGAATCGAACATCCCCGGGATTTTATTGATACCCGGCAATACGGCACGTGGAAGAGCTATCTGCCTGCCGCAGAGTACAAGCTGACAGCTCAGATAAGAGAGCGGGGCGTCTATTCTTTCTGTATGTGTCCCGGAGGTTTTATTGTATGTACCGCAACTGAGGCCGGGGGTGTAGTAACGAACGGCATGAGCTATCATAGTCGGAAATCCCCTTATTCCAATAGCGCTCTGGTGGCTACCGTTTCCTCATCCGATTATCCGTCAAAGCATCCCCTGTCCGGTTTCGAATTTCAACATCACCTGGAGCAGGCTGCCTATAGTGCGCCCAGAGTGCCATTCACCGCACCTGTTCAGCGTTGTTCCGATTTTCTCAAAGGGCAGGTGAGCCGTGGGTCGATACCCTGTTCTTATCAACCTGACGTTAATCCAGGTGATTTGGGAGCCCTGCTGCCCTGCTTTCTTACGCAGGCCATACAGGAGGGACTCATCCAATTTGAAAAAAAGATCCGAGGTTTTGTTGAACGAGGTGTTTTGGTAGGAGTTGAAACCAGAACCTCTTCTCCTGTGCGAATCTTACGTAATGTACATTGCGAATCCATAAATACTGGTGGATTATATGTATTTGGTGAAGGTGCCGGCTATGCAGGCGGCATTATGACCTCAGCCCTTGATGCCTATAGATTCTCCCTCAGGGTTAAAGGGAAAAGGGGCTGTTCCTGAGCATTTCTGATTATGGCGAAAAAGAGGCTAAGAAGACAAAAAAACAGCCGCAGGCTTTCAGGCCGGGGTGATGAAGAACGCTGGAGAATTTCAGAAGAGGATCAGCAGATGTTTTTAGAGGCTGTGGAATCGCTTGTGAACAATGATCAGAGCCTGGTCAAGGAAAAGTTTGACCTCATGGAAGAAGGATCCTTTGCCGTTCGAAGAAGAAAAGCCTCGTACCGGGAGCCTGGTGAGCAGATCAAAGAGAGCCTGGACCTGCATGGCCTTAATCGGGCTGAGGCAATTATGAGGCTTGATGAGTTTTGCCGTCAGTCGGCCCGTCAGGGCATTCGGACCCTTATGGTTATTACAGGCAAGGGAATCCATTCCCTGGAAGGAAAAGCATCACTGAAACACGAGGTCATCCTGTGGTTACATTCGGAAATCGGCCGGTATCTGGTAGAATGTTATCGTCCCGGCAGCCGCCGTGAGGGAGGGGAGGGAGTGATAATCCTCTACCTTCAAAGACGGAATCAGGTGTTTCGTAGGTAAGCCTTTCTTTTAACGATACCAAAATAAGGAGGAAAAGCATTATGATGGGATGTCATGTAGGAAAATTTTTTCAAGTTACCGTGGCTGGCGGCTCATATCAGGAGGGATTAGCCGCGGTGGTGCAGGGTGTACCTACAGGGATGCTCTTTACCGAAAGAGAAATATATGGTGATCTTCTCCTGAGGAAACCAGGGGCAGATGAACTGTCATCTCCTCGAAAAGAGCCTGACCTTCCGGTTCTTTTTACCGGACTCAATGCAGCAGACACCATCGAAAATGCCGGAAACCGGAACCATAGCAATGGCACTCCCCTGACCATCCTGATTCCTAATCTTGACCGCCATTTCATTCACATTAAACAGTATCAGGATACCAACCGGACACCAAGACCTGGTCATGCCTCGTATGCATCCTTTGTGAAATACGGACCGGATGACGATGCCATCGGTGCGGGTATATTCAGCGGCCGCTACACCTCCACCATTGTGGCCGCAGGTTATGTGGCCAAGAGGATTCTTCAGGAGTGTGGCATCGAAGTATTTGCCTATGTAAAGGAAATGGCCGGTGTCGGCTGCAGGAGCATGGAGTATGATCAGATACTTGGTTATACAAGGTCATATAAAAAGATGCGCTGTGATTTTGATCCCTTCTATCAGGAGGTATATGTCAAAGGTCTCATCAATCCCGAGATGCGCTTCCTCGAAAAGATGAGGATTATGGCTGAGATCGAACAGAAAATCGATGATATCCGGTCGAAAGCACCTGAATGTATACCAGACAAAATACGTGAAACGTATGATGTGCATCCGGTCATCAATTGCCCGGATTTTGAGGCGGCCGAAGCTATGATGGATGCCTGCCGGCAGATTACCGAGAGCGGTGATTCCTCAGGCGGCATCGTTGAGGTAGTAGCCGCAGGTGTACCGGTCGGCCTGGGTGAGCCTGTTTTTTCCAAGCTGGATGGCGAGCTTGGGCGGATGCTGGGCATTGGTGCAGTGAAAGGAGTGGAGGTCGGAGCAGGATTCAAGGTTGCCCGGATGAGGGGCAGTCAATCCAATGATGCCATGCACTCAGAGAATGGGCAGGTCGTCTTTTCTTCCAACAATGCGGGTGGAATTACAGGAGGTCTGGCTACCGGGCAGCCTGTAGTAGTGCGGCTGGCTGTGAAACCTACGCCGACGATTGATAAGCCACAGCAGACCATTGATAAGTATACTCTGGAAAACAAAACCTTAGCGGCCATTACCCGCCGTGATCCCACCATCGTTGGGAGGATCTGGCCGGTCGCGGAAAACTATACGGCCCTCGTGCTTTTAGATCATGTAATTGCCCATTATGGATATCAAGCCCTGAGGAAGAAAGTCTCTTCAGGAGACCAGGATTTGTGATTATCTACAGGTTGCAAAAAATTCCTCAGGTAAGAGTTATTTTTCAAATTGTGGATAACTTTTCCATTCTTTTTTCTGATTGACCTCAGAGGCCGTCTTTTGAGATAAGATATTGAAATTGAGGCTAAAATATCGCACTATTTTAAGGCGAAAAAACTTTTTTCTCCCTTTTTTGTAAGGTATTGCTTCCTCCTGGTCGATAGTTATCCACAAGTTATTAACAAGCGGAGGCGATATCCGGCGATTAAGGAGCAGGAGTCCCCAGGATAGCAGCTGCTCCCAGCAGGGATGATGCTGCAGGTGGTAAGGCAGGAACAGTAGGTATCGTGGTTATGCCGAGGGCCAGGAGGAGATCTGTTGAGAAGGGAAGCGCGGCTGGTGGTGCAAAAGATGGATAGGCGGCCAGGTATGTTGGATTGGCTACAGGGACGATATCCTGGATCCAGGCGGAACTGGTAGGTGCCAGAGCGGCATAGCCGGGCGGTAAGGAGATCGGTACCGGTAAACCTGTTGTTGGATCAACTAAATAACTTGGAGGCCAGGTATTGATACCATACAGAGGGTCATAGAAAAGCAGCCCGGCCGGAGTATTATAAAGGAGCCATGGATTTGACCAGGCTGGATCCCAGGTCAAACCGGGCTGAGAGGGAAGTACCGTGGTTTTAGACAAGTTACTTACAATCGGTGCAGGCATACCAGTCACAGGATCAACCGGTGATAAAGCCGGCGACCAGAGCGGCCATAAGGTGTTATATGGCGGCAGGGCTTGCCAGTTTTGACTTCTGACAGGTACCGGACTGCCGGAAAGAATACATATGACGGTGGAAATC
>JBLIRT010000165.1:0-7025 GCA_049472445.1 bacterium | reverse complement strand
TTCCGTCAGGAGTTGATCAGCAACAGTAATGGTTCGGGCATTGGCTTGAAAGGCCCTCTGAGTGATGATCATCTTCATAAACTCAGTAGCCATGTCAACATTTGAGTTCTCCAGGGCGAAAGAAACGATGTTTCCCTTACCTCCTATTCCAGGCGGATTAATGATCGGCTGTCCTGACTCCCGGGCGGCTGCATAGAGATTGTTTCCCATCTTTTTTAAACCGTCAGGACTATTGAAATCGGCCAGGGCGATGAGGGCCATATCTATCGAATGTCCGTTGGTGAAGAGTCCCTGAATTCTTCCATCTTTGCTGATGGAAATATTGACGAGAGATCCGGATTCATACCCATCTTGCAGAATGGAGGCGGTGGAAAAATCGGCTGCATATTGGGTAGTACCAGTCGTACCGGAGCCAAAATCAATGGTGACGGCCTGGTTTGGTAAAGATCCGTTGGTAAAATTAAAGGTAGCCGCTGATGTGCTTCCGGTTGTGATGAGTCCAGACTCATCAAAGGCCATGATGCCGGTAGCCTGCTCTACCCTGATTCCGCCTTCATCCGAAACGGCATGCCAACTCCACTGGGGTAATGCGCCGGGTGCAGGCTCAAACTTTCGAAAATAGAAGGTTATGTTATGAGGATTGCCAAGGGAGTCATAGATAGATACAGAGGTAGAATAGTTAGAAGTATTTTGGGGATCATTTATGTCGAATCCGGTTCCCCCACCCGGAAGGATTTCAGCATTTGAATCAAGGTTGACTACCATGCTGAGGTTTTCCGTACTCTGAGGAGGAAGTGTTATATTGGAGATTTCAATATCGGAGGGCTGGCCAAGGGTTTGGTCTTCAAGGATATTCCAGCCTTGGACGGCATATCCCTGGGGATTGAGCAGCGTCCCTTCTTCGTTGAAGTGAAATTGTCCGGCGCGTGTGTAATAGGTTCCAGCCTCAGATCTGACAATAAAAAACCCGCTTCCGTCTATGGCCATATCGGTCACTCTGCCACTGGATTCTAATGACCCTTGGGTTTGTATTGAAGAAACATCATTGACCAGGACACCATTTCCTATTTCCAGATTTCCGGATTGCTGGTTGAGAATATCAGCGAAGGTCGCTCGCTGGCTTTTGTATCCAGGGGTATTGACGTTGGCGATATTATTGGCGATGACAGACATGGTAAGATTATTGGCAGCCAAGCCGGTGATTCCTGAAGATAAGCAACCAAGCATATGTTCCTCCTCTATTTTATAAGATGGGAGAATAATTTCGGTAAAAATTAAGGTATTTTTATGATTCGGCCATAATGTATATGCTTATTACTGTACCCGTTCATGGTCAGGGATACGTTTCTCCTGATCGGTAATCTGTATGATCTTTGAAAGTGGTATCTCCTGGTTTCCTACCTGGAGGGATGGCTCACCTTCATGTGAGAAGGATATTCCACAAACCTGACCGACCGTATAAGGAGTAACCCAAATGGATTCATCGTTGCTTTCGGCAATTACCTCAAAGGCATACGTTCCCGCAGCAACCTTATTTCCTTCGCTGTCCGTTCCATCCCAGCACATGGTATGGATACCTTCACCCTGATGGAACTGTTCAATCTTTTTGATTCGCTGACTGTCGGCATCATAGATATTGATGGTGACTTTATCCGCCCAATCCAGCAATTCGTAAGACAGATTGGCTCCATCTTGATTATTGAGATAAATTTGTGATCCTTCTACCTTGACGGTTTTCCCGAGCCAATTGGTAAGCAGAGAGTCGCGGACTAAGTTCTGTGAAGCAGCCATGCTTTGAATGTTTTGATTAACATTGTAGATTTGTTCAAGCTGGCTAAACTGAGACAATTGCGCCAAGAACTCCGTATTATCCAGTGGATTCATGGGATCCTGGTGTTGTAGTTGCGTCAGCAGAAGTTTTAAGAAGTCGTCTTTGTTCAGGCTGCTGGAAGACATGGCTCCGGTCTTTGAGGTCAGGATGTCCTGCGCCCCGTTTTGTCCGGTCAAATAGGGAACAGATGATCCGGATAAACTGGATATATCCATAATTTCCTCCTTGTATGAGTCGGGTTGGAAATATGTTCTAAGCAAGGTAGTTGGTTCCATTATATTCATGATACGTGCCTGTCTGTTCCTGGGCGGCAGCGAGTTTACCTTCTGAAGAGGATTTCACATCCTTTATCTCTTCGCCTCCCCGCTGCGGCTGTCTTTTAAAGGTCTGTTCTCCTGGTTGATTCTGGTCGTGCCCTCCTATGGATACCGAGAGATTTTCCACGTTTACTCCCTGATTGATCAGGGAAGCCTTCAAAATCGCCAGATTTTCCTCCAGAATTTTTTGGGCTAATGGATTATCAGCCATAATATGAACTCTCAGGTTGTTTTCTTTTACCTCCAGGTTGATATGTAGTTTGCCGAGATACTCTGGATAAAGATCAATAATTAAATTACTTCCATGGTTTTTGAGGTGGGCGGAAAGATGAGATATGGCCGGTTGAAGGACTTCCTCCGCTGAAGGGGGAATTCCGAGGGCTGGTAATGGCGACCCGGAATGATCTTTATTCATAAATGGACCGGTATACTCGATGTGGCCGAAGTGTTCGGGCGAACATACTTTTTTGATCCGGTTGGTAGAGCCGCCGGTATCGGTTGTGAAGGTAAGGTAAGGTGAGGCTGACTGTCTTCCCTGTGATTTTGGATGGGTCAGGGAACCTTTTGCCTCTCCCTCGTTTTGATGAGCGAAGTGCCAATTTGAAGGCGAGGTAGTCTTCCCTTTATCCGCCTCAGAAACTTTTCCTCCCTTGTCCGCTCTCCCGGTTTTTTGTTTCTGGTGGTCTAGAGCAGGACGATTCATCATGTCCGCCTGGGGAGATTGTAGATGGAGGATGGTATCGACTGGCTGATGGGAAATCAGTTCTTGCTGGTTGAGGGTAACCTGGACGGCTTTTTGATGAACCGGCTTTTTAAAGGAGCCTGGGTCCGGTCTGGATGGCCCTTCTTTGGGAAGAGATACATTCGGCTTGGTAAGAGGAGAGCCTGGCTTATCAGGAGATAACTTCTGACTCACAGGGGTTTCCTTGAAAACGTGTTGAACCGCCGCCATTTTTTGGATTCCCGATCGATCACCTGAAGGCAGGGATTCTTGAGGAGAGCCGGTCAGCCTTTCTTCTCTATGCCCATAGTCAGGTCCCTTTGGTTGAAAGGTGAAACTTGAGCTGCGGTGGCTGGTTTTCATATCATGGAAAGGATTCTGGCCGGCAGCCTGAAGTTCTTTAGCCTTTCCCTGATCGTTGAGAGTTTTGAGATATTGGCTCAGGCGATTGGAGAAAGCCGGCAAGCCGGTATCCGGATCCATCTTGTTCAGTTTCCGTCTGGTATGACCCGTTCTCTTCCAGAGGATCCTTTGGCCTTTTAAGAGAGTTCCCTTTAAGCCCTGAGGAAGTCCCACGTGAAGGGTTTTTGAGGAACAATTTTGAGATATCATGTTACCTGCAGGCAGCATAGCTTTTCCTTCCATAGGTACATGTCTGTACTGCTGTTTCCCCTTGTTTTATCTCCATCAGATTCTTAAGGTATTCCTGACCATCTCCTTTGTTGAACTGATAACCGCAATAT
Source organism: bacterium (assembly GCA_049472445.1). Taxonomy (GTDB): domain Bacteria; phylum SZUA-182; class SZUA-182; order DTGQ01; family DTGQ01; genus JBLIRT01. Next base: position 3,413 of record JBLIRT010000165.1, on the reverse strand, counting down.
TAGCTTCATAAGCACGCAAGGTAGTCAGCAGATTTCCCATTTCCTCCATGATATTGATGTTAGGCAGAGCCACCAGGCCGTTGTTGTCAGCATCCGGATGCGCAGGATCATACATGAGGTTAGGCTTGCGATTATCAGTAAATGTTCCGATTACCTCAACCTTATTCACAGGATGAGTTCCCAGAGATCTGAGAATTTCATCAAAGGTCGGCTGAACCGGTATGGCCGAAAGCGTAGCATCCCGGCGCTGGTATGGTCCACCTCCTGATGTTCTGGTAGTATTGATATTGGCAATGTTTCCGGCAATGAGATTCATCCTGTAACGTTGGGCCGTCAATCCGGAGGAACTAACCTCCAGGGAGGTGAAGAGATTCATGATTATTTCCTTCCTTCCGCTATCACGGAGCGGAGTTGTTCAAATCTCTTTGAAAGCATGGTAGTCAGAGTAGTATAAAGCAGTTGATTTTCAGTAAGTTTGCTCATTTCTAAATCCAGGTCTACAGAGTTTCCATCCTCTTTTACAGGAGTTTGCGTCGGAACGAGTTTGGGGTTTTTTAATTTTTCATTCATGATCAGATCGAAGGCACGGTAATGGGGAGTATTAAGATTGGCTATATTGGAAGAAATCACGCTGTGCCTTCTCACTCGATAGGCTAACCCTTTTTCCAGGAGAGGAAAGGGTTGGTCGTAAAGTTTTCTTTGGATAATCGGCTCCATATTCTGGCCTTCAATCTTCATATGCATGCGCTCCCCCGGTTTATCTTAGATCAGAATGTCAACCGTTGACCCGTCATCCGGTTCACCTTCAGAGGGTTTTCCCTTTGATGGATTTTTCTGAGAGGGGTCTATCTTTGCTCTTTTGGGCTGGGGTAAGGTTCGATCCCCCTGCCTTTCGCCCTCCTTTTTTACTTTCATCTGATTTGACCTTTCCATCTGCTGAGTCTTCTTCTTCTGTATCTCTCTTTCCCTTTGAAGTTTCGTGGCCACATGCTTCTGCTGTCCATCAGTTTGTGTATAATTGCATTGCTGAGCCTTCTCGGCTGCGGAGGAATTGGTTAATACATGCTGTATGCCGATTGAATGATCCATAGCCCACTCCTTATCTTCCGTTCAGTGATTTTTCAATAAATCACCTCACGGAGCTTTTGTTTTAAGGTGATCATGGCCTTGGTATGCCGCTCGGAAATTGTGGACTCAGCCAGTCCCATGATGGATCCTATCTCTTTCATGGTTAATTCATCCCAGTAATAGAGCGAAAGGATCATCTGATCTTTGGGATGGAGTCCATTGATGGCTTCGGACAGCAAGTCCTTAATCTGTTTGAGATTCACCCTTTCGTAGATTGACTCATCTTGTGGACTCTTCAGACAATCCAGAATATTCTCTCTTTCATCCATAGGCAGCACCTTCGTCAAATCTTCAAGACTGACAATGGAGACATTCCGGATCTGATTAATGAGCTTATGGTACTTATCGAGAGGCATATTCATTTCATTGGCGATTTCCTCATCAGTAGCCGTTCTCCCTGTCCTCTGCTCAACGTCAATGTAAGCTCTCTCAACCCTTTTAACCTTTTGATGTACAGATCGTGGGGTCCAATCCTGGGCTCGTAGTTCGTCCAGAATAGCCCCTCGTATCCGGAATTCTGCGTATGTCTTGAATTTTACCTCCTTTGAGGCATCAAACTTTTCAATAGCATCGAGGAGTCCGATGATGCCGGCTTCGATCAGATCTTCAACCTGTACATTGGGAGGAAGGCGATTGGCAATGCGGGTAGCAATGAATTTAATCATCGGGAGATGATCAAGGATAAGCTGATTACGTTCCTGTTCATTGTCTATGCAGACGGTTTCATAAGCCTTTTTGTAATTTAATCTGCTTTTCATGGGCACCTCGCTTCTATCCTAGGTTAAGAATACTGGTCAACAGATAGCTAATGTTTTTATTGGTCCATGCATTGTAAGGCATACCACAAATAAGCTCTGCAATTCTTTGCATCTCTTTACTGATAGTGGCTTTGGGATAATGTTTCAAAGCGATTTGCTGATTCCTGGAGGAGGAAACAAATTTCGGGTCAGTAGAAAGAGACCCGAGATAATGAATTGGAATACTCAGGAACCGCTGGCAAATTTTTTCCAATTTCTGGAAAAGATCTTTTCCTTCAGATGTGTTCCTTACATTGTTCGTGATAACTCGAAAATCACGTACTTTATACTTTATAAAGAGAAGCTTGATGACGGCATAGGCATCAGCAAAAGAGGTAGGGTCCGGTGATATTACTACCATAACTGTCTGGGCCATCTGGTTGAAGGCCATGACGTTTGCGGAAATCCCGGCTGCTGTATCAATAAGAATGAAATCGAACCTTTGATCAAGGAGATCGAACTGGGATTTGAGATACAATTTTTGCTGAATACTCAAATGAGTCATCTCTTCGACACCTGAGGGGGCCGGCAAAACGTGAAGTTGGTCAGGAGTGGTGAGTATTATCTCGGATATACTCTTTTTCTGCTCGATAACATCCTTCAATGTCCATTCAGCAGTCAGACCAAGGAGAATATTCACATTTGCCAATCCTAGATCAGCATCGATGATAAGAGTTTTTTTATGGCATTGCCGTAAGGCATAGGCCAGGTTTATAGCAATGCTCGTCTTTCCCACGCCTCCTTTACCGCTGGTAATTGATAAAATTCTGGCCTTTTGGAGACGGGGATCCCTTGCTTCCTCCTCTTGAGCCTGGGTGGGAGAAAAAGCTACCAATTTACGGAGATTATCCGCCTGATCAACCATATGCAACATCCCCACATTTATCTGAGTACCAGTGCCGGTGCTCTACCAAAGGATTCCTTCTGGACCAGGATCTCCTTTTGGAACATCATTTGGACAATAGAAGCCGGTGTAGCCGATTCGATGTCCTCCGGGACCTTCTGCCCTGTGGTCAGATACGAGATGGGCTTCCCTGTGTAAACCATGTGATTAAAGAGGGTTCCCAAGTATGAACTTTCATCAAGTTTCGTAAAGAGTAAATGGTCATAATGGAGCAGGTGGAACTTTTGACTGATGTGGATCAATTCTTTTTCGCTGGTATTGACACTGACTACCAGGTGGATCTCTGGATTTTCGACCTGAACCAAAAAGGTGTTCAGTAATTGAAGATGTTCTCGATCATGGTGACTGAAGCCCGCTGTATCAATAAAAACTATATCCTGATCTTGATATTGGAGCATGGCTTTTCTCATCTGCTCAAACGTGCAGGCTAACTTTACCGGGATGTTCATAATCCCTGCGTAGGCATTCAATTGGTCGAGGGCTCCAACACGGTAGGTGTCGATGGTAATCAATCCTACCCTTCTCTTTTGTTTCAAGAGCATATCGGCTGCTAATTTAGCGATAGTCGTTGTCTTTCCTGTTCC
>JBLIRT010000164.1:0-7131 GCA_049472445.1 bacterium | reverse complement strand
GCACGTCAGTTATGAACTCTGCTGACTGCTCCATGAATTATACCAGGATTCATGAACCCCGGCATTTACATCCTGAGAGAAATTATACAAAGGGAAAAACCGTTATCCTCTTTGAGATTCCTGATATGCATGATTCGGAGGAACCCTATTATCCTATCAACACTGACAGGAATCAGAATATCTTTGAAAAGTATAAAGAGGCCTCCCATGATAGCAATCTGATTATCGGCGGAAGGCTTGGTGATTACGCTTATTACGATATGGATACAACTATTGAAGCGGCTCTCACCTGCTTTGAAAGGGAAATCATTGACAAGGGTCAGAAAGCATGACATGGGAGGACAGTTTGGAAAGCTCAAGGCGGGATTTGATCGTAATTATACCAGTCTATAACGAAGAGGGTTCTATTGAAAAGGTCATCAATACTTGGACCACACATTTAAAAAGAATAGGAATGAATTTTGAAATTGATGCTTATAACGATGGCTCAGTAGATAAGACCCAAGAAATTTTGGATAATCTTAAAAAAAACATTTCTTGTTTGTCGGTTCATAGTAAATCCAATAGCGGGCATGGCCCTACTATCTTAAAGGGATATCAGGAAAATTGCAGTCGTGCTGAATGGATATTACAGATAGATTCTGATGATGAAATGGGTGCCGAGCATTTTGAAAATCTTTGGCACCTCAGGGATAGATATCAATTTATTCTAGGCCAAAGGAGGGGAAGGGAAAGCCTGCCTTTGAGAAGGTTCGTAAGCTTCTGTTCGCGAATTGTTGTTCACTCCTTTTATGGAACAGGGATCCATGATGTCAATTCTCCATATCGACTCATGAAAACGGCCTGCTTTCAACCATGTTTCTTTTCTATACCCAAACTCACTTTTGCTCCAAATTTGATTGTCTCGGGCTATGCAGCCTTGAAAAAACTTAACTGCTGTGAAATAGCCGTCCCGCACCGGAATCGGTTTACTGGAACGGGATCCCTTCGAAACATAAAACTCTTCAAGGGAATAATAAAATCCTTTATACAAACAGTCTGTTATAGATTCTTCCATTACCCTGGTTAGTCATATCCCAGGAATGTATCCTTATTCTTACATTCATATTCCGGTTAAGGTCAGCTTCCACCAAGCCGGAAAAGATCACAACAGGAGTAATGAATTGGATGGAGCACCAGGGATGATTCATGATCGATTGACACTAAGACATTACATATTACTCTTATGTATTTTAATGGTAATGGTAACTTCCATTCTCTTTCCTACCATTTTAAGGGGACGTCCCTTTAGAGATTCCGGCGCTTTCCTGTACATCGGATGGCAAGTGACTGAAGGGAAAATTCCTTATCGGGATCTTTGGGACCATAAGCCACCACTGATTTTCTACATCAATGCTCTCGGTCTTACCATAAGCAATGGCTCGATGTGGGGCATTTTTTTGCTTGAGTTTATTTCTCTCTGCCTTACTGCTGCCTTGGGTTTCATTCTCATGAAGCAAGTCTTTGGTACTGCACCTGCATGCCTGGGATCTTTGGCTTGGCTTGTCTCTCTGCCGGCTATTTTTGAGTTTGGCAATTTAAACGAAGAATATGCTCTTCTCTTCCAATTTATGGGTTTATACCTATTCTGGAAGGCTGAAGAGAAAAATTCATATTCCTGGGGCGGTTTTTTCCTTGGTATGATTGGCGCAGTATCTTTTTTTCTAAAGCAAACTTTGATTGGCCTATGGCTCGCAATTGGTCTTTATATAGCTTTCAGCAGGATCTTCTCACATCGCTGGCGTAATCTCTTCACCCAACTAGGTACCGTGTTCCTTGGATTTGCATCGGTGACTGGAGTAATAATAGCATATTTTGCGAGCCACCAAGCCCTTGCCCACTTTTGGGACGCCGTATTTCAATACAATTTTCTTTATGCTTCGCCTTCCTGGAGTGATCGCCTTCGCGTCACCATATCGGGAATCAGCCGTTTTTCCAGAACCGGCTTATCAGTGATGGCACTTATCTCTTTGTTTCTTGGAATCAGGTATGTATTGGGCAAGGATATATTGAAAAGGGATATAATCGGTAATCCTTACGGGCAAAGGGTATTGCTCCTGGTAGCAATGGTTAATCTGCCGATTGAATTTTACCTGAGCAGCATGGCTGGTAATACTTACGGCCACTACTATATTTCCTGGATTCCATGCCTGGCCATACTTTCCGGATTCTTTTTCTCTCATCTTCCCTTGCCTGTTTCTTCATCGCCTCGTATGTCGCTCTGCCTGAACACTTCCTTATGGCCCAAGATCTTCATAGGGCTCTTCATAATCGTCATGTGCGTAAAGCCCTTTCGTACTTTGCGAAAACAGATAAAATCATCGATCGAGACCAGAAAGGATAGCTCTTATACGCAACTTATACAACTCGTGAAAAATAACACGTCAAGCAGTGATTATGTCCTGGTTTGGGGAGCCGAAGGAAGTATTAACTACCTTGCCCGAAGGCGCTCGCCCTCCCGCTTTTTCTATCAATACCCTCTCATTACCAGGGGATACCGGAATGACCAGCGTTTACAGGAATTCCTCGGCCATATTCAAAAGAGACCTCCGAAACTTATTATAGATGTCAGGAATAAGCTGATCCCTCCCATAGATTCATTTGAAAGGCAAAAATGGATAACTGGGGAGCCTTATCGGCTCACCCAGATTTATACCGCATCCTCACCCATGATCAATCGGGTGCTTGACTTCATGGCTCTTCATTACCAGCCGCTTGAAAAATTAGGTCCTTATATTGTTTATCGCTCCATATTACGGTAATATGTTTTTTAAAAATACAAAGGATTCAGGTCTGATGAAAATTTTGTACATTGGCTGTGAAAGATTCATTCAAATTTTTGCAGCGAAGATGCATCAGCTTGGAGAAAGCGCAGACTCCTATGATCTCAACGTCTGGAAAAGGATGGGTATCTTTCAACGCCTTCGGATAATCAGTGCCTGTGATGTAATCCATTACTATTGGGGCAGAAGAATACGACTGGAAGAAATTCTCATGGCCAGACTGCTTGGAAAGAGAATCATTTTCACTTTTATTGGCTCAGACGTCATGAGAGTTACCAGGGCCGCCTGGTGGAAAAGATGGCGGGCCAGATTGGGTATGAAAATGGTTCATCAGGTTACGACTGTCGCTCCATGGCTGCGGGATGAGCTGGAGACGATTCATATTCAAAGCAGAGTCGTCTTCACCGCATTCATTGAATCACAAAGCGAGACGTGCCCCCTGCCTGAACAATTCACCGTTTTGAGTTATATTCCTGAGGACAGGCCACACTTCTACGGATGGAAGACTGTCTTACGCCTGGCCAGAGAAATGCCTGAAATTAATTTTGAAATCGTTGGTACTGCCGGGAAAGATCTGGAAAAGGAACCGAATATCCATTTCCATGGCTGGGTCAGTCCAATAATTCCATATATCAACAGAGCCAATGTTCTCTTACGGCTTACAGAACATGACGGACTCCCCTGGATGATGCTCGAAGCCCTCTCCTGCGCAAGGCATGTTATCTGGACCTATCAATTTCCTTTTTGTCAACCCCATGGTAGGTATGAAGACACCAAACAAAATCTGCTCTTTTTAAAAGAAAAGAGCTCCCTGAATTATGGGGGAGCAGCATATATACGAGATAACTTTTCCGAAGAAAAGATTATGAACAAATGGAAGGATATGTATTCCAAGGGTAACTACATCGTTTGTGACCATGATAACGGCTGATCCTGCTGGCCGATAGATTGCAGCCGGTATAAATGGGCATAGATCCCCTGCCGGGCCAGCAGGCTCGTATGGTCTCCTACCTCCTGAATCCTCCCCTTACTGAGAACAATGATTTTATGGGCACATCGCACCGTAGACAGCCGGTGGGCAATAATAAATGTTGTCCGATCCTTCATCAGATTTTCCAGGGCCATTTGAACAAGGGCCTCTGATTTCGAGTCAAGTGCCGACGTAGCCTCGTCAAGTATCAGGATGGGAGGATTTTTCAGAATGGCCCGGGCAATAGCTACCCTTTGCCTTTGACCACCCGAGAGTTTTGTTCCCCTCTCGCCGATATGGGTATCGTACCCCTGAGGCATCTGGCAGATGAAGTCATGGGCCATAGCCGCCCTGGCAGCTCCGGTAATTTCCTCCTCGGTAGCCTGTGAGTTTCCATAGATGAGGTTATTTCTTACCGTATCATTAAATAAAATGGTCTCCTGAGTAACGATCCCTATTTGCCTCCTCAGGGAGTTTAAGGTAATCTTCTTAATATCCTGACCATCAATCAGAATACTGCCAATGGTTGCATCGTAAAACCGGGGAATGAGATTGAGTAAGGTTGTTTTTCCCGAGCCACTGCTTCCGACAACAGCTACCATTTCACCCTTGGTTACGTGAAGATTAATGTCCTGTAAGATCAGCTTATCTTCATATTGAAAGGATACATCCTGAAATTCGATGCTCCGGCTGAAGAGAGGCATATCTGTGGCCTCAGCCGCTTCCCCCACGGTGGGACGGGCGTCAAGGAATTCAAAAATCCGGGATGAGGCGGCAATACCCTGCTGGGTGAGGTTATTGACATTGGTCAGCCTCTTGATAGGTTCATACATCATGAGCAGGGCGGTGAGAAAAGAAAAAAAGTTGCCCGGAGTTGATCGCCCGGCAATAACCTGGGCGCCGCCAAACCAGACCACAAAAGCTATCCCGATTGACCCCAGAAATTCCATGAGCGGTGAGGAGAGTACCATGACCCGCCCGGCCCTCATCTGCTCATTGAAGTACCGCCGGTTTTCCTGCTCATATCGGCTAACCTCCTGCTTTTCCATGGTAAAGGCCTTGACAATAAGCGCCCCGGATAGCGTCTCATGAAGAATGGTATTCAAATCGGCAATCTTCTGCTGCACCTTCCTGGTGATCCGCCTCAACTTCAGGCCGAGCTTATTAATCAAAAGAGCAACCACGGGTAGTACGATGAGGGCCAGGAGTGACCATCTCCAACTGCAGTAAAACATTACCCCTAAATACCCTATGATATTTAAAGGTTCCCGGAACAAATCGGCCAGGGCGCGGGTTATGGCCCGCTGAATGAGCACTACATCATGGGTAATTCGAGCCATGATCAGGCCGGTAGACTGCCTGGTAAAAAAGTCCATGGAAAGAGAGTGAACGTGGGCGAATAATTCATTGCGCAGGTTCATAACGACTTTTTCACCAACCTCCATCATCAGGTAATCCTGGATATAGGTTAAGGTGCCCTTCAGAAAATAGAGGAAAAGGATAACGAAAGGTAATAACTTGAGCATGATCCAACGCTTGCTGATAAATATATCGTCAAGCACCGGTTTAACCATATAGGCGATAGAGGAATTGATACCAGCAGTCAGGATCATGCAGAGGGTAGCTATAGTCAGCCTTTTCCAGTGAGGCCGGGCAAACCGCAGGAGTCGCTTATACATATCCACGGCTATTCATCCCCGGGCCGGTGATTGCTTACAATCCTGGCAATCAAATTACTGGTGGACATATCCGCCTCAATATCCACCAGCCTGACCGACCCCCCATAGCTTTCGACCAGCTGCCAGCCGACAACCTGATCTTTTCGATAGTCTGCTCCCTTGACCAGGACATCCGGTTTGAGGCTTCGAATTACATCTTCGGGAGTATCTTCTGAAAATATGACCACATAATCTATGTAATTCAGGGCTGACAGGACCTGAGCTCTTTCCTCCTGAGACATACAGGGTCGAGTCGGCCCCTTCAGCCTCCTCACCGAGGCATCGTCGTTCATGGCCACGATGAGAATGTCCCCCAATTGCCTTGCCTCCTGCAATAACTTGATGTGTCCGACGTGGAGAAGATCGAAGCACCCATTCGTAAAAACAATCCGCTGTCCCTGCAAGCGATGCCGGGAGACGAGATCCAGCAGTTCAGGCAGCGCTTTCACCTTTCGTTCTGAGGGTGCATGATTATACCCGTAAGCCAGAATCTCGGCCGGCGTCACGGTCGCTGTTCCCACCTTGCCCACCACGACGCCGGCAGCCAGATTCGCCAGTTCAGCGGCTTCGTCCAGGGGTAGTCCGGCCAGATAGCCAAGGGCCAGCGAAGCCAGTACGGTATCTCCGGCTCCTGACACATCAAAGACCTCTCGTGCCCGTGTGGGGAGATGGAGAGGGTGGTGTTTTCGCTGAAAGAGGGATATGCCGTCCTTACCGCGGGTCATAATCACTCCCTCCAGGGCTAACTCCTTCAGCAACGTTTCTCCTGCCTTTCGGATATGTTCTTCAGTGTGCAGAGACAATCCTGTAGCCAGAGCTGCCTCCTTTTGATTCGGGGTGATGAAATGCGCCTTTCGATACTTCCGGAAAGAGGCTCCTTTCGGATCGACAAATACCCACTTGCCCTGCCTCCTGGCCAGGCCAATGATCTCCTGAAGTACGCTTTCGGTCAAAACTCCCTTTTGATAATCAGAAAGAATGATGGCTGCACATTCCTCACAGGAATGGCCGACATAGTTGATGACCTTCTTCTCCAGGGCCGGATCAATCGGACGGCGGACCTCCCGGTCAATACGCAGGACTTGCTGATTGGCGGCCAGGATTCGGCTCTTTTTCGTGGTGTGGCGGGTTGAATCCTCAAAAATACCCCCACCCGGCACTCCCAGGCGTTCAAACTCTTCCAATATGATCCGCCCATGTACATCCTGGCCGATAATACTGCACACGCGAACCTGACCACCAAGACGGATAAGGTTGGCTATGACGTTACCGGCTCCCCCCAGCGTTACAAACTCTTTCTGTATATCCACGATCTGCACCGGGGCCTCAGGCGAAATCCGCTCAACTGCTCCCCAGAGATATTCATCCAGAATGAGATCGCCTACCACCAGAACCTTCTGTTTTGAAAATCGCATGAAAATCTGCTCGAGCTTATTTCGGTTTAGCAAACAACTCTCCTTAGTAACATCTTAGCGTCTTGTATTACCTGGCGTCGACTTTATGACCGGCCATTCTCCGGTCAAGAGGTTTGAGGCAAAATTACAGAATTCTTTCCATGGCCTTGATCAATTTTTGATTTTCCTCAGGCAAGCCTATGGTGATCCGTGCTGAAGAGGTCAAG
>JBLIRT010000163.1:0-7271 GCA_049472445.1 bacterium | reverse complement strand
CCTGGGATATATGGTTGAGTGTGTAGCGGATGGCGCTGCGGCAGTGGAAGCCTTTACCAGGGCAAATGAATCCGGAAGGCCCTTTGATGCGGTGATCCTCGATTTAACGGTTCCCGGTGGAATGGGAGGGCAGGAGGCCCTTGAGAAAATTCATGAGATAGATCCAAAGGCGAAGGTGATTGTTTCAAGTGGCTATGCCGATGATCCTGTCCTGGCGGATTATCGACGGTACGGATTCTCTGGTGCGGTGGCCAAGCCATATGAAATCAGTGAGTTGAGCAGGATACTGTTTACCATCATCAACCGGTAAACTCGCCCGGAACAGCTCTAACTTTTCAAAGAATTTTTCTTTAATACCGTATGTAAGACCTGGCTTAACTCTTTCATCTCATAAGGCTTGATCACAACTCCACTGAAACCGTAGCGCTTATATTCCGATATGATGGGATCTCTAGTATAGCCGCTCATAACAATGATCTGAGCCGCAGGATCTATCTCATGGATTTTTTCCATAGCCTCCTTTCCGCCCATGCCGCCCGGAACCGTTAAATCAAGGATTACTGCCTCAAAGGGCTTCTCTTCGGCCCTGGCCCGTTTGTATATGTCGACCGCCTCAGCACCATCACGGGCACATTCAACCTCGTAACCGAGGCTTTTCAGCATCCGGCCGGCCATATTCCTCAAATTTTCCTGATCATCCATGAACAGGATCCTTCCCCGGCCCGGATAGAGCTTTTTTTCTTCAATCCCTTCCACGGTAAAGATCTCTTTCTTCGAGGCTGGAAGATAGATGGTGAAGGTGGTCCCGACTCCCAGTTCCGAGGCTACGGTCAGGTGACCCTCGTGTCTTTTGATTATGGAGAAGCTGATGGCCAGCCCGAGGCCGCTTCCATTCTTTTTCGTAGTAAAATATGGATCAAATATTTTATCGAGAGAATCGGCCGGGATGCCGATACCGTGATCCCTGACCGATATTTTGATATAGTTTCCTCCTTCCAGCGGCAAGCCATCTGCCTGGCCGACGACTGCATTTTCAGCCTGGATCTCAAGTATTCCACCGCCGGGCATGGCCTGTTTGGCGTTTATGACCAGGTTGCTGATAACCTGGCTGATCTGCCCCTGGTCAATTTCGGTCGGCCAGAGATCATCTGCTAACGCGCAGGCACATTTTATATTAGAGCCTCTCAAGGTAAAGCAGGCCGTTTCTTTTATTAATTCTGAGATTGAGGCAGGTTTTCTGACCGGCATTCCGCCTCTTGAGAAGGTGAGAAGCTGCCGGGTTAAATCCACCGCCTTACGGCAGCTTTTCCTGGCCTCCTGCAATACCGTCAAGGTGTTTTCCCTGGATTCCACATAGATCTCCGCCAGCGATAAATTGCCCATAATCGCAGCCAATAAGTTATTAAAGTCATGCGCAATACCGCCGGCAAGGATGCCCAGGGATTCAAGTTTTCCTACCTTCTGCAATTCCTCCTCTATTTTCTTACGCTCGCTTAAGTCACGGATGATAGCCATCAGGGCCGGTTTCCCATGATACTTTATAACTGTACCGGAACCCTCCACATCCTTGATCGTGCCGTCTTTACACTGAATTTTGCTCATCAGCCTTGAGAAAACCTTTTCACCTGCCATGCGCGATCTATACCTTTTGACAATATAATCCCTGGAACCGGGTGAGGCAATGTCTGAAATATATTTCGTGGCCAATTCTTCGGGCGTATAACCGGTGATTTCCGCCATGGCCTTATTGGCAAATTGATAGACCCCCTCTTGGACAATAACGATTCCGTCCTGGGCCTGTTCGACCAAGGTAGAGTATTTCTCCTCCGATTCCCTCAGCGCCTCCATGATTTTTTTTCGCTCGGTAATATCTCTGCCGATGCCAAAAGCGGCCGCTACCTTTCCCTGAGAGTCAAATATCGGTACGCTATTGTTAAGAATATGAATATAAAAGCCATCTTTGGTTTTATACCGGTATTCTATATTACTCTGGACCTCTCCCTCGAGTAATCTCTGAAATCGTCCTCTGGTCATTTCCAGGTCATCAGGATGAATGAGTGAAAGGCCGTTTATGTGACGCAGCTCTTCCCGGGAATATCCCAAAGTTGCCTCACAGGCTGTATTGGTAAAGATAAAATTGCCCTCACCATCAACGATAAAGATCATATCATGGCTGTTCTCAACAAGGGTTCTATACCTTTCTTCTGACTTCCGTAAAGTCTCCTCCGCCTCTTTGCGCCGGGTGATGTCCTTAAAGTTTTCTACGATTCCAATCAGGCTTCCATCAGCATCTTTCAAGGGGGTTACGGTCAGAATACATGAAACATTTCCTCCGCCTCTCAGTTTCAATTCAATATCAGATTCGAAGGGCTGCTCACCGTTCAGAAAGTGATGTAGCGGACATCGTGAAGTCCCGCAGAGTGCGTCTCTTAAGATATCATGACACTTTTCCCCTGTGGCCTCATCTTTTTCTATGCCCAGCATCCTGCAGAGGGTATCATTTATCCTGATGATGATACCTTCCCTATCGACCACGCACATCCCATCAGCGGCCGTATTGAATATCTGTTCGAGCTCTGCATGGGCAAGCCAGATCATATCTCTGGCTTTCTTGTGCTCAATGATCTCCTGCTGAAGTTTTTCATGAGACGCGCTTAATTGAGCCGTCCGATCCCTGACCTCTTCTTCCAGGTGGGAGCGGTATTCTTTTAATGCACCTTCAGCCCTTCTGCATCTGGTAACCATGAATTGAGCCAGAGAACCTAAGAGGCCCACCAGAGTTACAACCACCAGCCGCATCCATAGCTCATAACTATCCGGATGAAACAGATGCCCGGCCAAGGTGCCCTGATGCAAAATGAAAACATGTACAGCGGATTCAAGAATCCAGTAAAGTACAACAATGGTAATTCCTAATAATAAAATATGATAGCTGGTCGTGCTCTTTTCAGGTTTTTGGCCATTCAGCCATTTTCGTTTCATGTTCGTAACTCTTTGGTTGTTTCTAAATTTAATAGAATATAATTTTTTAAAATATATATAAAAATTTAAATTTAACTTTTATTATATTAGTTAGAATACACTTACATATTACAACTTATACTCCCATATTACAATAAACATGCTCAAAAGAAAATAAAAATTATCATGATTTACCTTGTCCATATATACTGTCCGGATGGATAAAAAATCCGTGACATAATCGGATGTTTATTATAAAATTGAAGAAGGTAATTGTAATTGAATAAGTTTTAGTTTGGGTATGTTATTAACCCTTTATATTAATTTACTTCTTGAGACTCATAGTTTATAGAGATAAAGCTGCTCTACGGCGGATAAGAAGGCCGTATAGGGTCCGGAGAAACAAGCAAAAGGAAAAAGGCCATGAAGGTTCAGCATAAGATTATGAGCTTGGCGATTATCATCGGATTATGTATCTGGTTTTTTGATGCCGTTTTGGATTTTTTCTTTTTCCATGAAGGGACATTTTTCGAGGTCCTGGTTTTCGGCCTACATCCCCATCATCTGTATATACGATTGGTCGGATTGGTGTCCTTTGCCGTATGTGGCTTTTTCATATCAAAAGCTTTCGTAATGCGTAAACGCATAGAGGAGAGCCTGCGGGAGTATCAGAAAGCCGTAGAAAGCTCACACGACCTTATGGCTGCCGTAGATCGGAATTACCGGTATCGATTCGTAAATGAGGCGTTTCTTGCCTACCATGCCATGAGCTGGGATCAGGTCATAGGTCATACGGCAGCAGAGATACTTGGGCAGGAAATGTTCGAGAAAACAGTAAAGCCCAAACTGGATCGATGCCTTCAGGGTGAATCCGTGGATTATGATCTGGGCTGCCAATATGCGGGCTTAAAAAAACGGTATTTTCATGTGGCCTATTACCCTCTTAAAGCAAATTCTGATGAAATTATCGGCGCTGTAAGTGTCATGCAGGATGTAACTGAGCGAAAAAAAACCGAGGAAGCCCTGAAGATGAAAGACAGTGCCATAGCTTCCTCTACGAATGCCGTTGCTTTCGCTGACCTGGAGGGAAGAATCATCTATGTCAATGATGCTTTCCTCAAAATGTGGAGATACGATGGTGAGAGCGAAGTTTTGGGAAAGCCGGCTATTACATTCTGGCAGGAGGAAGAAAAAGCCCTCAGCATACTGAAAGCCGTTCGTGACCATAAAAAAAGCTGGAAAGGAGAAGTGGCTGCTATAAGAAAAAATGGTTCGATATTCACCGCCCAGGTTTCAGCACATATGGTGGAGGATGATGCGGGCGGGCCGATCTGCATGATGGCCTCATTCATAGACATAACCGAGGTCAGGCGAACAGAAGAAGAATTAGCCAGATATCGACTGCACCTTGAGGAAATGGTGGAGGATCGCACCAGGGAATTAATGATAGTCAATAAACAACTGGGAGAGGAAATATCCGAACGGAAGGAAATAGAGAGGGTATTGAGGATAAAGGACAGTGCTCTGGCCTCATCCATTAATGCCTTCGGCCTGGCCGACCTTGAAGGAAAGATATTTTACGTAAATAGCTCTTTTCTGAAAATGTGGGGATATGATGATAGCCGGGAAGTCCTGGGAAAATCGGTCATTCAATTTGGATATCGCGAAAACAGAGTTAAGGAGATTATAGAGGCCGTTCGGAACTTCGGGAACTGGAGGGGTGAAGATCTGGCTCGAAAAAAAGACGGCTCCCCCTTTGAGACCCAGGTCTGGGTCAACATGGTTACCAATGAGGCCGGCAGTCCAATGTGTCTGATGGCTACCTTTATAGATATTACCGAACAAAAACGGGCCGAGGGGGCGCTTCGGGAATCGGAAGCCAAGTATTCGGTGGTGGTGGAGCAGGCACATGATGGCATCAGTATAGTGCAGGATGGAATCAATATCTTTGCCAATAAAGCTCTGGCCGAAATGACCGGCTATGCAAGAGAAGAGCTGATCGGCATTCCTTTTCTGGATTTCGTGGCACCCGAGTACAGGTCAATGGTAGCCCAAAGAGTTACCCTGGGTATGGATGGTGCAGAGGTTCGTACTCCCTATGAAGTAAAAATTCAGGGCAGGGATGGAATCATAAGGGATGTGGAAGTATCGGCTGGGATTATTCATTATCAGGGTAAACCTGCCCTTGTTCTCATTATGCGTGATATTACCGAGCGGAAAAAAATACAGGAGGAATTACAAAAGGAAGAAAGACTTGAAGCCCTTGGCATCCTTGCCGGCGGCATTGCTCACGATTTTAATAATCTCCTGGCTGCTATCCTGGGAAATGTGTCGCTGGCTGAGGTATATGTAGGAGGCGGGAATGAAGCCGCTCAGATATTGTCTGAAGCCAAGATGGGCTGCCGTAAGGCCACGGGATTAGCCCAGCAGTTACTCACCTTCTCAAAAGGCGGAGCACCGGTAAGGAAGCCCTGTTCAATAGGAGAATTACTCGAGGATACAGCCAATTTTACCTTAAGGGGATCTGAGGTGGGATGCACTTTTTCCCTGGCCGACGATCTGTGGCCGGTTGAAATTGATGAAGGACAGATCAGCCAGGTTATCAGCAACCTGGTTATGAATGCCCATCAAGCCATGCCAGGGGGCGGAATCATAGAGATACGGGCTGAAAACGCAGTCGTCGGACCGGAAGATGAATTGCCGCTGGAGAGGGGAAGCTATATCAAAATATCAGTCAGGGATCAGGGCATAGGGATACCCGAGAAATATCTCGGCCATATCTTTGATCCATACTTTACCACGAAACAGGATGGAAGCGGCCTCGGGCTGGCCATCTGCTTTTCCATCATCAGCCGGCATGGGGGCTACCTGGCCGTAGCCTCAAAACTGGGAGTTGGAACAACCTTCACCATCTATCTTCCTGCTTCAGGGAAAGAGATCTTTACCGTGGAAGGGATTGAAGAAGAAAAACTCTATGTGGGGGAGGGGAGAATTCTCCTTATGGATGACCAGAAACAGATCAGAGATATGGTCAGCAGGATGCTGAATCATCTCGGCTACGAGGCTGCCTGTGCCGGTAATGGAGCTGAGGCCATTGAGTTGTATAAAAAGGCCAAAGAAGCAGGATCTCCTTTCGATATAGTCATATTGGACTTAACGGTGCCCGGCGGCGTGGGTGGCCAGGAGGCCATAGAGAAGATTCACGAGATTGATCCGGGGGCAAAGGCAATTATTTCGAGCGGTTATTCGAATCATCCCATCATATCAAAATATGTCGAATATGGCTTCAGCGGCGTAGTTGCCAAACCGTATGAAATGAAGGAATTGAGTAAAATATTACACCGGGTGATGGCCGGAAGGAGTTGATCCGGAAGGTGAGGTTCATGGAAGTTCGGCCGAGTCCTGCTCCTCTGAGGTCTCCGGAAAGGCCTGACCTGATACCTATGAGCCTGATACCTCATGAAAGGGTAGAGAGGTTTATCTTGTTTAGTAGGGGTAGATATTTATTACAAAAAGGAAATATTACGAATTTTTCCCCTCCAAATGTCGATTGAATTAATGAATGAATATTTCAGATGCTCTGAAAGCGTCTATTCTTAAAGCCGGAGAGTCCAGCCTTTGAACGTAATGATCTATCATAAAAGGGAGAGGGACAGGTTATGGCCACGCAAAAAAAGATTTTCATTATAGACGATAATCCCATTGCTCGAAAAGTGCTCGACAAAAGGCTCAAGGAAGAGGGTTATGATACCATCGTCGTAGCCGATCCCAGGGAGACGGCGCTGCTGGCGGCAAGAGAACAGCCTGATCTCATTATTTGCGATGTCAACATGCCGCTGATGGATGGAGGAGAAGTAGCCGCCAGCCTGAAGCGACATTCCAGGGAGACCGCAAATATCCCGATCATGTTTTTAACCACCCTGGTCACCGAGGATGTAAACGCTTATACTTCGGGAGAATATATGTATGTTTCGAAGATGAGCCAGGCTCAAGAGCTGTTTGCTCAGATCCGAAAGATGCTCCAGATTTCTTAGAGCTCATCACGGGTTAAGGTATTCATAAGGACAAAAAATAGGGAAAATGGCGTATATCCCATTCTCCCTATTTTTCAAATCTATTCAATTCTAGAGCTCAGTCCAATTCAATATTCCTGAACTCCAGTCATAGTCACCATCACCATCCAAATCAGCAATACATGGTCTCGCAAAATCTCCCACATCAGGTGTATCCCATTCACTTTTAACGGTCCACACTGGACTACTCGTGGTTCCAGTGTTCTCATAACCATAACAAACACCCTCAGCTGTACC
>JBLIRT010000162.1:0-7281 GCA_049472445.1 bacterium | reverse complement strand
AAGCTGAGAGGTTATAAGTACATAGAGATCGATCCGGATGATCCGGAAAGTTATGAAGATGGAATCATGGAAATATGCAGTAGATTAAAAAGGCCCTATTTTCCACCATTTAAGAGTGACTCCCGACTGCCCCTTCTTGATCGGTTTACCGGGGAAATAAGGGACTTGAATCTGTCTCCTCACCAATATAAAGGGTTTGGGAAGGTCATTGAAAAATTTACTACTGCTTTTTCTCAAGGGGACTGGTTGGAATCAGAAAACCTGATCTCTTATTTTATCAAGTACTTTCAGTATAACATCCCCAATATACAGCTCTATTATCCGCTCGTCGTAAAAGGTGTGTGTGAGCTGCAACTGGGCCGTTTTGTGGAAGCGAAGGAAACTTTCTCAAAAGCCGCGCAACACCCGAAGGCGGATGCAAATTCCTTCGGTGGCCTGGGCCATGTCTATTTTCGTCAACAGCGGTACGAAGAGGCCCTGGCAAGGTATGAAAAGGCGCTGAGCATCAGCCCTGGAGAGGAAAGCTGGGAAATACGATTCAATATTCTGGGCATCAAGATCCAGCTCGGCCTCGATATCGATGATGACATGGCTATCCTGGAGAAAATCGAGTATAAAAAATTAAAGCCTGATGAGTTGATCAAAGTAATGAACATGAAGGGCATTGCCTTTTTCAAAAAGGGTGACTATCTCTCATCGTTGAAAATCTTCGAAAGCATGCATAGAGAAGGACATTACGATGCCACTTCAATATGTTATCATCATTCCTGTTTAAGGAGCATGGGAAAAATCCGTGAAGCTATAGAGCTTCTGTGCACCGAGGCGGAGCATCTGGAGAAATCCAGGTCACATACGTATATGGGATTTGTGGAGGATGATGATGGTATCACCCTCTATCACCACCTTGCAGATTTATATATACAGGCAAGGATGATGGACCAGGCTTTAAGAATCTATGAGGATAAACTCTGCAAAAAGCAAGGTATGGATAGGCAGTTTATGGTCGAGCATGCCCGGATCTTAATTCACGTTGGAAGGGAAGAGGAAGCGATGAGAGTTTGTGAAGAAGTTCTCAACAGGAAATACTTCCTTCCCCCAAAAACCAGTAAGGAATTCTTTTATGACGGCTTTGCCAACTATCTGCTTGGCAATCATGAGCGTGCTCGATATGACTATGAGCGATCGCTCGACTTTTATGAAAAGTATTACGACGCTATTAATTTATACTCGCTGGAGTAAGGCTGTTTGTCTCCTGTTTTGAGGCTGTGCACTTGCTGGCACTTTTGGGTCCATGACTTCCCAATCTTTTGCCTTCATGAAATCTTCAGCTCCCTCAGGCGGTGATTAGCATATCAAGAGGAAAGGGAGGGTAGTGATGTTTAAATCGAAATCCATACGGTTTCCGGTTATTCTTTTGGTGATAACTTATAGCTGCATAAACGTATATGCCCAGCCATATCTTGGGCCGGCCTCCCTTCTTTCAATGCCTGCCCATGAACTGAAGGTACTTGATCATTCGGATAGCCTGGAGGCCTCTCTTCAAAAGGATAAATTTGTCAGCAACGTTGGGGGGATTGCCTTCGGTAAAATTGCCGGACCAAAAGAAGGTCTTACTATCCATAATCTGACACTCACCTATCATCCGAATTCATCTGATGGGCAGCGCCTATGGTTAATGGTTGACGGCCAGAATATTTCTGCAAATATTTATGACTGGCAACTAATCCCCATAGCCCGGTTTGCGAATGGCTCATACAGTTCAGCTTTTACCCTCTTCGGACAACTGCTGGACCCTCATAAGGAGGAGGAAGTATTATCCAGGGAGGGCAGGATCCTCAATTACCATCCATACTTCACTGACACCTTGACAGGTTTACGCTTATTCCAATTAGATATTCTCATCCTGTATGAGTTCACTCCTGATCTGCCCAAAGAAAATGATCAATACATCCTGGGAAATGGGGAATCAGAGCCGAATGTTCAGGCAAATCAAGAGGGAATGGGTGATTTTGATAATTATTTCTTCTCCTTATCCTCGTCAGATGAATACCAGTCTTATATTATCTGTGATTTCGGGCAGGACATCCGCTTTGACATTCATGATGGCTCTCTGAATATAGGTGGTAATCCGTATTATTATTTCTGGCAATATAAGTTCGATGCTCCCGACTATGATGAGGAAGGAGAAACATACAGCATTATAGAAGAAATCCTGCAATCCGTTGAGGAAAACTGCGGTTCCTATCCCGAAGATTTTTGTCAACGAGAATGGCTTATCGAGGCATTGATCCCAGAACTTAAAAGGTACGAGGAGAGCTACGATATTTACGTCGCCGGAACAGTTATAGATCTCATAAATATTGAGGATGATAATTTACGCAAGGCCGCTCTCGATAGATATTCTACTGATTCACTGTACGAATTCCTGGTTACTATCAGGATTGATATGGATGCTTATGAGATCCTCTCCGTAGATGACCTCAGCGATCAAGTATCTGCCAGGCCTGATCTTTTAAGGAATATAAATCCGGCAGTCTGGGATAGCGGGGTTACGGTAATGCGCTATTCAGCTTTTTTCCGCTATTGCAAGGAGAATTTCCCTCAGGAATGGAATACCTTTATGGCACAGATTGATACTATAGCCGCAGGGTCCGGATCGCAGATAATAACTCCAACGGTGATGCTGGAAGATTGCAGGGGGAATTATTATACCGTTACCTTTACTCAAACCACAGGGGGAAGCATTAGCGGCGATATACATCAAACAGTTCCCTGTGGTGGAGATACCACTTCAGTGACAGCCGTACCTGATTCTTCTTATATATTTACTGGCTGGAGTGATGGTAGTATTGATAATCCAAGGATTATCACGGCTGTAATCTCTGACCAGGATATCGTGGCCAGTTTCACTCGAAAGAGCGGCACTGATGGAGACGACGAGAATGGAGGCTGCTTTTTAAGAAGCCTTTCTCATTAATGAGCCAAAAGCAACAGGACTTGCTTATCCCCTGGAACGAAAAAAGGATTCTCTTGCTGTCATCCAAATATGAAGTAAAAATTGATACCAGCTCACAGGGCAGCATCAAGTCCATCCAGGGCAGATAAGGGCATAAACACCTGCTTCTTGCAGCAATAAACTCAAAGGAGGATGAGGATGCAAATCAAGCGTGATTACCCTGACGGAGGCTACGGTCATGGCTAAGAAGTCTAATATTACCACCTCACAATTACTCCCGTGGGATACTTATAAGGACAAGCCTGCTGAGAAGGCACTCCAGTCGATATATGAGCGTGCGAATAAAACGTCCGTAACAATATGTACATGGTACTGGTTAAGTATTAAGAAAAAGCGGGTCACTTCACTTACGACGAGATTCCTGACTCTCAGCCTCCTCATTATCGGCACAGTACTTCCGTTACTGGCCGGACTTCGGGAGAGTGTGGCAGGCAGACTCTTTCTGACCCAATTCGGAGTAGCTGCACTTGCTTGCGCCGGACTATTCCAAGTGGCTGACCGGGTATTCGGTTGGTCAAGCGGATGGCTTCGATACATTACGACGGTCACTGCCATGGAAAGCCTTACTCGAAGATTCGAACTTGATTGGGCGGATTGTATGCTGAATCTGACAGGTAATCCAAACGGGGCCAAGGTGAAGCAGTTTTTTGATCTCGCCAAGAGGTTTGAAGAGGAAATACTCAAGCTGCAGAGCGAGGAGACTGGCAAGTGGGTAGCGGATTTCAGCAGTGGCGCGGTCTTACTTGATGGTCTCGTTAAATCTCAACGCGAATCCGGTGCAAAATCTGCTGAAGCGGCCCGTGCTGTGTAGCAGCGCAGGATGCTGCGATACAGGCAGCTATAAAGGCTCAGCAAAGTGGTGCAATCGAAGCGACGCTCATTCACAAAGCCGAAGCCCAAAAGGTGTCCATTGCCTTTGATGACGGAGCAGCAGAGGATTTCCTGGGGACAGTCTGGTCGAGAATAGACCTAGTCCCCGGCCAGCATATTATGATAATTACATGAGCGGCTGGCCACATCTGAAATGCTAACTCCGCTCTCTGTGCTGCCATGTGAGTAGTGGCGGGAAGGTGGTGATCCGATGTTAAATTATGAGTATAAATCATGAAAAGGTTCTTAGAATGGAGTAAGGAGAACAATCCTTTTCGATAACAAACAGGAGAGTAACATGACAATTGACTGGAGAGACCATATCGTCAGTACGCCCGATGTTCTCCGAGGGAAACCGCGTATTAAAGGGACAAGGATACCCGTGAGTCTTATTCTTGGCTATGTAGCATCGGGGAATACTGTTCAGGAAATTATTGCGGAATTGCCAGAGCTGAATGAAAATCAGATTGCAGCCTGCCTGGATTATGCACGGGAACTATCTGAGTTTGAGGCGGCAGCATAATGAGTCCAAGATTCTTTATAGACCATTGTGTGGCAAATTCCATCATTCAAGCATTAAACAATGCAGGGCATGAAACCATACGCCTTAAGGACCATATACCACAAGACGCCCCAGACTCTTTGGTTATTTTAAAGGCACAAGAACTCGATGCTATACTCGTCTCTTTAAACGGTGATTTTGCTGATATCGTAACCTATCCACCTTTAACCACATAAAAGGCGCCGTTTGCTAGATCCACCTTAAAAGCAAAAAGAATATACAAGTCAAAATTGCGTTGGTTATGAAGCCCACAGCACTGGAGTAATGCTATGGCCCAAAATAACAAACACCAGGTATGTGCGCTCTGCATCAATAATAAGGATTGTGAGGATCTGGAAAAGCGGGAGATTTATCAAGTCCTGCCTGACGATGAGGCTGCAAAGGAAGGATACCTGAGAGTCATTGATGAATCGGGTGAAGATTATCTCTATCCGGAGTCTTATTTTATTCTTATCCAATTACCATGAGAAGCGTAGAAAGCCTTACAAGAAGTAATTGGGTAAGTGGGGGCATTTCTCTGGATGCGTATCCGTACTGGATAAGTAACGTAAAGTGCGAGTATAATGGAAAGGAGATGAATAAGGCATCGAAACCGAAGTAAGTCATGTGATAAATGCCTGAGCTAAGCTGTATTGAGATTTAAAGAAAGGAACCAAAATGAACACACAGGAAATCAGGAAAATGAGCAGAATTGAGCGGCTTCAAGCCATGGAGGCGCTTTGGGATTCACTCATTGCTGAAGAATCAGAAATAAAATCCCCTGAATGGCATAAGGATATCCTGGAAGAGAGGAAAAGAAAGATTGAAACCGGCAAAGCAGAATTCATTTCTCTTGAGAAGCTAAGGGCGAGCCGTAAGTCATGAAAGTCAGAGATGTCGTTATATTGAAAGAGGTCGCTGATGACCTGAACGACGGAAAAGTCTTTTACGATCAAAGAGAATCGGGTGTTGGTGATTACTTCATGGGATAGTCTCCTTGCCGATATCGAATCTCTGGTAATATATGCGGGCATTCATAATAGAGAGCACGGTCTCTATCGAATGCTTGCCAGGCGATTTCCCTATGCCATTTACTACGAAATTGTGGATGACATTGCTTACATTATAGCGGCCTTGCCAATGCGCCGTAACCCTGCATGGATTAAGAAAAAAATGGAGGGAAGGAGCTAACAAACGGTTCGAGAAAGAAAAATTTTTATTCAAATTTGCTCCACTTTTAGGGGGGAATGGGGCTGTAAGGTCCCTGACTTACCCGATCAGCAGAGATATCCAAGATGTGCACAGTCTTTCATGTTTATAAAGCCGATGACACAAATGTTATCGGGAAGAGCTACGATATCAAGGGAGAATGCCCTCTTGCCGTTTTCATCAATAAAAGAGGCGTATTCAAAACGGCAGTTATGAAACCTCCGGATATTCCGGCGAAATGGGAATCAAGATTAGGCAGTGTAACCTTCAATGCCGTTGGTTTCGAGTTTCCAGTCTGCGGAATGAACGAAGATGGGCTGGTTGTCGAGCAAACGACCTTGTGGAATACGATGTACCCCGACAGAGATGCCAGACCTGCCATCAAGGAACTTCAGTGGATACAACTGATGCTCGATACCTGTTCATCAGTTCATGAAGTTCTCGACCGGCAGAAGGAAGTCAGAATAGCTCAGGAACAATCACGGCTGCAGTTTGTCGTTGCCGACCGACAAACATGGGGAACAGGCTCTCATTAAACATATCCTGGGTGAATGCATCGTGCATCCTGAACCTTATGAGACTCATTTTGTTATGGCCAATGATATGCTGGCAGCCTCAAGAGACTATCTGGCTATTCACAAGGGATATGGAGGCACGAAAAATATTGCCAGGACAGGGTTGTCCCTTGATAGATACGTAGTAACAAATATTTCCCAATTCATGAAAGCCAGAGACATCGATATCGTTGCAGCAAATGAAGGAATACTGAAATGCTATCCCGATTAACAACAGGTTATGAAGCGTCTCCCGATCATCCCGAAAAGCAGCTGCCTGTGCTCCACTTGACCAAGGCAAGGGGAACATAGATAAACACTTGGAATATGTATTCACAGGCATATCCTGTGATTAACCAGAAGTCTGGTTGATCATAAATTTGACCCGAATGGAATGGCTCATCTTGATTGAAGTAGGGCAAAAAAAATGGACGAAAACGAAAGAGCCTGACCAGTGCATAAGGGAAACAAGACCTAAAAGAAAAAAGACTATAACTTTTATCTGTGCTTCTGTTGGAGGTACATTGTTTGAGCTGCTTTTCCTTTACGTATCAAGCTATAGTGTCTTGAAATTATTTTCAGTAAAACAAATAACGCAGGTGGTTTCCTGCCAGGTAAGCCGCTCCTCGATTAGCGAGTGTACCGAGGTGTAAAAAATGATTGGAAAAGAAATGTTTGAAGAACTGGAGAAGATAAACACCCGGCCGGAGCCATTTGAGTACTACACGGCACGTGACCTATGGACTGATGAGCATACGTCAAAGCACATGCTCTCTTTCCACCTGAACGGGGAAATTGATGTTTCATCTCGTAAGGCGGCCTTTATCGACCGATCGGTTGAGTGGATAACCTTAAAGTTTAACATCGGGGCCGGGAAGATGATTGCCGATTTTGGATGCGGTCCGGGATTATATGCGTCGAGGCTGGCTAAAAAGCAGGCAGATGTAACGGGGATAGACTTTTCGAAGAGGTCGATTCAATACGCACAGGAAGTTGCAACTAGGGAGGGGCTACCAATCCACTATCTAAACCAGAATTACCTGGACTTTGAAACAGATGAGCGCTTTGATCTCGTCCTAATGATCATGTGC
>JBLIRT010000161.1:0-7428 GCA_049472445.1 bacterium | reverse complement strand
CAGGCAGGTATGTGCCGGTCATTACCGATGGAGGAATGTCAGTCGGCGGGGATATTTGCAAAGCATTTGCCAGTGGTGCGGATGCAGTCATGGTAGGGTCGGCCTTTACCAGGGCCAAAGAGGCCCCGGGAAAAGGGTTTCACTGGGGAATGGCTATGCCTCATGCGGCCCTGCCCAGAGGTACCAAGATTCAGACACGGGTAACCGGGACCTTGAGGCAGATTTTATTTGGCCCGGCCGAACTCGATGACGGTTCCCAGAATCTGGTGGGAGCCTTGAGAACATCCATGGGTAATTGCGGGGCTCGAGATATCCGGGAAATGCAAATGACCGAGTTAATTATTGCGCCGGCCATTAAGACCGAAGGAAAGCTTTTACAGCAGGCTCAGCGAGTCGGGATGGGAAAGTAATGGACTTTCATGATCAGAAGATACTGATTTATGATTTTGGATCACAGTATACCCAACTCATTGCCCGGTGTGTTCGAGAAAGCAAGGTTTATTGTGAGATTGTGCCCTATTATTTTCCTCTGGAAAAATTAAGGCAGGAGAATCCCCAGGGTATCATTCTTTCCGGCGGACCTTCCAGTATCTATGATCCGGATGCGCCTTTTGTGCCCAAAGAGGTTATGACCCTGGGTATCCCTATCCTGGGCATTTGCTATGGGATGCAATTGATTGCTCATCTGTTCGAAGGGGAGATTGTTCGAGCTCCCAAAAGGGAGTACGGGCGAGCCGAACTGTACATCGATGATGACCGGGATCTCTTTCAGGGGTTTCAAGCCAAAGATAACATAGTCTGGATGAGTCATGGTGATCAGATCAGGGAACTGCCATATCAATTTACTGTTTTAGCCCATACAGCGAATGCCTCCTATGCTGCTATCAGGCATAAAGAATGGCCTGTTTATGGCGTGCAGTTTCACCCTGAAGTAGTCCACTCGATCCAGGGAAGAGAGATTCTGCAAAATTTTCTGCGCAAGATCTGCCAGTGTTCTCCAAATTGGACGATGGCATCCTTTATCAATACTTCCATTCGTAACATTAAAAAGGAAGTGGGGGATGAGCGCGCCATCTGTGCTTTAAGTGGCGGGGTCGACTCTTCGGTGGCTGCTGTTTTAACCCATGAGGCCCTGGGAGATCAATTGACCTGTATTTTTGTAGACAATGGGCTCTTGCGTGAGGGTGAGGCGGAACGAATTGCTGAAACGTTCGAACGTCATTTTCATATAAGACTTATCCAATGCAAGGCTAAAGACCGCTTTTTGCAAAAGTTAGCCGGCGTTACCGATCCGGAAAGGAAGCGGAAAATCATAGGGAATGAATTTATCTCTGTGTTTGAAGAGGAAGCGGGAAAAATCGAAGGAGTAACCTTTTTAGTGCAGGGAACCCTGTATCCGGATGTGATTGAAAGCATTTCCGTAAAGGGGCCGTCCGCTACCATCAAGAGTCACCATAATGTAGGAGGTCTGCCGGAGAAAGTGAATCTACGGATCATAGAGCCGTTGCGGGAGCTTTTCAAGGATGAGGTGCGGTTGGTAGGAAAGGAATTGGGGATCCCTGAGGGAATTATCTGGAGACAGCCCTTTCCCGGACCTGGCCTGGCTATTCGGGTCATCGGTGAGGTAAACGAAGAGCGACTGGCCATCTTACGGAGATCGGATGTTATTGTTTTGGAAGAGATTAAAACAGCCGGTTTATACCGGCAGATTTGGCAATCCTTCGCCGTCCTGCTGCCTGTTAAAACGGTCGGAGTTATGGGAGATGAGAGAACCTATGACCATGTTATTGCCATCCGGGCGGTGACCAGCCTTGATGGTATGACAGCCGACTGGGTAAAATTGCCTTATGAGGTGCTGGAGCGGATCTCCAATCGGATCATTAACGAGGTTGATGGAGTAAACAGGGTAGTCTATGATATCAGTTCCAAACCGCCGAGTACTATTGAATGGGAATAGATAAATTTATGCATGATTCCGAATTTGTGCATCTCCATGTACATACCCAATACAGCCTTTTGGATGGTGCCTGCCGGATCAATAGATTGATAGAAAAGGCCCAAATATGGGGCATGAAGTCCCTGGCCATTACTGACCATGGTAATATGTTTGGGGTGCTTGAGTTTTATGAGTCAGTTAAAAAGGCCGGTCTCAAACCCATTATTGGCTGTGAAGTATATATGGCTCCCAGGAGTCGAAAGGAGAAAAGCTCCAGGGGAATTGCCGATGCCTCTTTTCATCTTGTCCTGCTGGTTACGAATCATTGCGGCTATGTAAATCTCGTTCGCCTGGTTTCGGCAGGTTATATCGAGGGCTTTTACTACCGCCCGCGGATTGATAAGGAATTACTGAGCCAATATCATGAGGGATTGATTGCTTTGAGCGGCTGTCTGAAAGGGGAAATTCCCTATTTGCTGCTTAAGGGTATGAAGGACGAGGCACGGGAAGCGGCCCTTTATTACAAGGAGACCATGGGAAAGGATAATTTTTTCCTGGAGATTCAAAATAATGGAATTCCGGAACAGGCTCATGTCAATCAGGAGCTCATCCGACTGGCCGGGGAACTGGACCTGCCCCTGGTAGCTACCAACGATTGCCATTATATTGAATCTCATGAAGCCGCAAGCCATGAGGCGCTGCTCTGCCTGCAAACAGGTAAGACTTTGAGTGATCCCAAACGAATGCGCATGTCGTCGGATCAGTTTTATTTTCGTTCTCCTCAGGAGATGATAGCGCTGTTTCAGGAAATTCCGGAGGCAGTGAAAAATACCCTTTCCATTGCCGAGCGCTGCCATTTTTCATTCCAATTCGGCAACTATTACCTGCCGGAATACCAGCCTCCTGATGGATATACCCTGAAAAGTTATCTGGCCGAGCTGGCCTATAAGGGTGTTCGGGAGCGCTATGACTGCCTTGCGGGGTATGATCTTGAACCGTATCTCATCAAAAACCGGGAGGGAGGAGAGGATTTACCCTTTCAGGGGACAGAAGAACAGACAGCCATTCTGAGGCGAATCGAAAAAGAGTTACACATCATTGATACGATGGGCTTTCCCGGTTATTTTTTAGTTGTCTGGGATTTTGTTCATTATGCCCGGCAAAAGGGAATCGCCGTAGGTCCCGGACGGGGTTCAGCCGCAGGAAGTCTGGTCGCTTATGCTCTCGGTATTACTGATATTGATCCCCTCGCTTACGGATTACTCTTTGAAAGGTTTTTAAATCCGGAACGGGTAAGTATGCCCGATATTGATATAGATTTTTGTATGCGGCGCCGGGATGAAGTGATTACTTATGTGGCCGGGAAATACGGACGGGAGAATGTAGCCCAGATTATCACCTTCGGAACCATGGCGGCCAAGGGAGTCATTCGGGATGTTGGCCGGGTTCTGGACATGCCATACAGTGAAGTTGATCGCATCGCTAAACTCATCCCACCTGTCCTGAATATCAGCCTTGATGAAGCAATTCAACAGGAGGAACGCTTGAGAACGTTGATCCGGGAGGATCAGAAAGTAGCTCATCTCTTTGAAGTGGCTAAGGTTCTGGAAGGATTATGCCGTCATGCTTCCACTCATGCCGCGGGTATTGTCATCAGCCCCAGGCCTCTGGTGGAGTTTCTCCCCCTTTACAGCGGTCAGAATGGTGAGACTGTCTGTCAATTTCAGATGCAGGATATTGAGAAAATTGGTCTCTTAAAGATGGACTTTTTGGGTCTCCGGACCCTGACGGTGATTCAGGATGCCTTGACTTTGATTCGGATCTCACGAAAAGAGCAGGTGGATCTTTCCCGTATCTCCATGCAGGATGAGGAAACATTTACCCTGTTGAAAGAGGGGAGGACCATAGGAGTGTTCCAGTTGGAAAGCTCCGGCATGAGAGATCTACTGAGAAGAATGAAACCCGACCGGTTTGAAGACCTGATTGCCCTGGTAGCTCTTTTCCGTCCGGGCCCTCTCGGCAGTGGCATGGTGGATGATTTTATTCAGCGAAAATCGGGAAAAATTGAGATTCATTATGATCATCCGTTTCTGGAGAATGTTTTACGGGAAACCTATGGCGTCATCGTCTACCAGGAGCAGGTCATGAAGATAGCCAGCGAATTAGCCGGCTTTACTCTGGGAGATGCTGATCTCCTGCGCCGGGCCATGGGAAAGAAAAAACCGGAGGTCATGGCTGAACAAAAGGATAAATTCATGGTTGGTGCTACAGCCAAAGGAGTTGACTCCAGGATTGCCGAAAAGGTCTTTAATCTGATCTCTTATTTTGCCGGATATGGATTCAACAAATCCCATAGTGCTGCCTATGCCCTTATCTCTTACCGCACTGCCTATCTGAAGGCTCATTATCCGGTAGAATTTATGGCCGCCTTAATGACCAGTGAAATGGAAGATACTGACAAGGTGGTTAAATTCATCAATGAGGCCAAAGAGATGAACATCCCTATGCTCCCGCCGGATGTAAACGAGAGCCAGATCCATTTTAGCGTCATCAGTCATGGCATCAGGTTTGGTCTGGCTGCTATCAAGAATGTCGGGGAGAATGCCGTAAATTCGGTTATTAAGGCCCGCGAAAGGGATGGGCGATTTGTTGATCTTTTCGACTTCTGCCGCCGGGTTGACTTGAGGGTGGTCAATAAAAGAGTTTTGGAAAGTCTTGTCAAATCGGGTGCTTTTGATTCACTCGGTGGATATCGAGCCCAGTTGATGGCTGCTCTGGACGAAGCGGTTGAATTCGGCCAGATGACCCAAAGAGTCAAGAACAGCCGGCAAATCTCCCTCTTTGATTATCATGAAGAGCAGAAACTTGGCCACGGCCAGCCCAACTCGCTGCCGGAAATGAATGAGTGGCATGAAAAACAGCTTCTGCAATATGAAAAGGAGGTGATGGGCCTCTTTATTACCGGCCATCCACTGAAGAGATATGAGAATGATCTGAAGCTCAATACAAGGTATTCCACCCAGGATCTTGACTCCCTCTCACCGGGGCAGGAGGTGAAGCTTGGTGGTTTGATAAAGCTGGAACGGGAAATTTTTACCAAGAAGGGTGACCGCATGGCTTTTGCCACGCTGGAAGATACGTATGGCTTTCTGGAAGTCGTTTTATTTCCGGAGCTGTACAGGAATTCGATAGAGCTGTTAAAAGAGGATATTCCTGTCTTGATCAAGGGCCAGATTGACTTTAAGGAGGATAAACCGAACCTGGTGGCCAGTGAGATCATATCCCTGGATGATCTGCGGAGAAAATCGGTCAGGCAGTTTCATATCAGGATGCCCATGGAAACCCTCACCAACCAGAATTTACAGGACCTGAGGCGTCTTTTCCAGGTTTCGCCCGGCCAGTGTGAGGTATACCTGCATCTCTTAACGGAGGATGATGAAGAGCTTGTTTTGATGGCCGATTCCCGAATCCAGGTCGAACCGTCTGAAGATTTAATCATGGAGGTTGAAAAGCTCCTGGGAAATGGCTCTGTTTTGCTGGAGAGGTAAATTGGTGTCAATTCAAATGAAAAGGAAAACCGAAGAAGGTTTACAGGTATCTGATGATTAAAGGCAGATTTCATATCGTAAAGGAGATCGGAAAGAATGGCTACCCTTGATTTTGAAAAGCAATTTATTGAGCTGGATATAGCCATTCGGGAGATGCGGAATCTGGCCAGAGAATGGGGCGATAATGTTCGTCAGGAATTGAGGAGGCTGAAAAGAAAGCGCACCAGAGTTTTCAATGATACCTATCATAAGCTGACTCCCTGGCAGAGAACTCAACTGGCCCGACATCCGGACAGGCCTTATACACAGGATTATATAAGGTTCCTCTTTGCAGATTTTACTGAATTGCATGGGGATCGTAAATTTGCGGATGATGCAGCCATTATCGGTGGTCTGGCCACCTTTCAGGGCAGGGGAGTAGTTATCGTCGGGCACCAGAAGGGCAGGGGAACCAAAGAAAATATCAGCCGCAATTTCGGTATGGCCAGCCCTGAGGGGTTTCGAAAAGCTCTGCGCATTATGAAACTGGCTGAGAAATTCCGAAAACCGGTTATTACCTTCATTGATACTCCCGGCGCCTATCCGGGTATCGGGGCTGAAGAGCGCGGGCAGGCCGAGGCTATTGCCCGGAACCTTTATGAAATGATGACCCTTCGTGTCCCTGTCATTTCCGTTGTTACCGGCGAGGGAGGAAGTGGCGGAGCCCTGGCCTTGGGGATTTCCGACAGGCTGCTCATGCTGGAGCATAGTATTTATTCTGTCATTTCCCCGGAGGCATGTGCCGCTATCCTGTGGAAAGATCATACCAGGGCGCCGGAGGTAGCCCATGCTCTTCGTTTGACTGCCCAGGACCTCTTAAGCTATAAAATAGTTGATGAGGTGGTCAAAGAGCCCGTCGGCGGTGCTCATCGAAATCCTTACATGACCGCCCACAAAATTCGAAGGGCCATCATAAGGCATCTTAAAGCATTATCTTTCATGCCGATGGAAGAATTGCTGAGAAAAAGATATGAGCGTTATCGGCGGTGTGGTAAATACCAGGAATTGTCTGATTAGGTCCAGGACGGATGAGTCAATTTTATCTTGCACAGATTTTCCGCATCGTAAGAGAGCAGGGTAATGCTCCGCCTAATTTTTTTACACCCTGGGCAAAAAGTATACAACAGGGACGTAATGAGTCTATTTACATCAGGTTATTTCCTACCCTAAACCCTTCCTAACCTTCCTTCCCGGTCATACTCTTCTCGAAAAGATCGCCGATTGGGGTTTGGTGGCCATTATGGCTAAAGCCCGATGCACAAAAAAAAAGCAGCCCGAACAGGCAAAGGCTGTGAACGCTCTTATGAATTTGACAACTCATTCTTTTATAAGATAAAAAATTTATTTCATGTTTTGGCAATGATTTTGCATACCCTTACGATGCTGACTCATCCTATTAAACCTTTTTGCTTAACTTTCAAGCCCTTGGCTGGCGGGAAAGGATATCGAAGGGAGGGAACATATTGGAAGCGAAAAAACACTTTCTCATTGGGTTACCGTTCATAATAGCCATAGTTTTTTTTTGCCGGTACTTGCTTGGCGGGGTCATACAGCTTAACGACCCGGAGTACGCCGGGCGATGGTGAGCTGAAATCGTTCGGAGGCACATATGTAGAATACGATCCCTCAAATCCGGCGGCAGTCTATGGTGTCGTAGGAGGTGGCAGGCGGGATTATAAATATACTGAAAGCAGCTATAGTAAATCTCCCGGTAAGAAGGGGGCTCTCGGTGCTGTAGACGGGCAGCCGGACAACGAAGGAAACAACAAAGGCAACACCTTTACCACGACCGTACTTCAACCCACTATGAAAGTCGGGCAAATCTATGACGGCAGATATAAGGTTTTTAAAGCATTTCTTTCCTTTAATACCTCAGCCATTCCCACGAATGCAACAATAAACTCT
>JBLIRT010000160.1:0-7432 GCA_049472445.1 bacterium | reverse complement strand
CGGTAGCACCGATGATAATACTGATAAGAGTATCAGCCATGGCTTTTAAAGCAGGATTTTGTCTGGCCATGAGAGCGAGTCCGACTACAATGCCCCCCTGGGGGATTAAGCCGCCCGCCGTATACTTCCTGACCGCAGGGGATGATTTGGCCAGGGAGGCACCCATCATGGTACCCATAAATTTTCCGAGGGCTCTGAAGACAACAAAAAGCACTACCGGAATATATAACGTCGACAGCGAGGCAAGATTAAGATGCATCCCGCTGATAGTAAAAAAGAGAACGAAGACAAACTCGTCAGTGTAACGCTCGAGGATCTGAAATATCTTCTCTCTGCTTTTATTGAAATTGACAACTACCACCCCCATCATCATGGTAGCCAGAAGTTCATCAAGGCCCAGCAGGGCCGCACAGCCGAAGCAGAGCAGCAGCAGGCTGAGGATCACAACGATAAAAACTCCTTCAGTCTCCTTTTTTATGAACAGAGTGAGGAGATTGAAGCCCAGGCCAAAGGCAATTCCCAGGGCCAGCCCACCCAAAATCACCCCTGATGGCTTCAAAAGGGCGGAAGTGAGGGTGAAGCCCTCAGGAGTAAGGAGAACGTTAGCCGCGGCCAGAGCCAGGCTATAGTTCATAATGCCCAGGGCATCATCAAAGGCTGCCACTCCCATGATGGTTGAGGAGACATCTCCCTTGGCATGATATTCGAGCATAACGGCCAGAGTGGCTGAGGGATCGGTAGGTGAGCCCATGGCTCCGATGACCAGGCTTACAGGCAGAAAAAATTTCGCCCATTCAGCACCCAGGAAGTGGATCAAAAGAGGAGTCATGATTAAAAATCCAGCCACCACCGCCAGGAAGGCGCCTTCAGCCTCGGCAAGAGTAATATACAAAATCCCTTTTCCCAGTTTCTTCAGGCGGGAGGAGAAGAGCATGCCTCCTATGGAAAAGGTGATGACGGCCAGGGAAATGTTGGTGATGAGCTCGGTATGAGCAACAAATTGCCCAGGAATAAAAGGGAAGAAACCAGGATTGAGCAGGATGCCTGC
The DNA here is from genome assembly GCA_049472445.1 of bacterium. GTDB lineage: Bacteria > SZUA-182 > SZUA-182 > DTGQ01 > DTGQ01 > JBLIRT01. The sequence goes on along the minus strand of JBLIRT010000160.1, from coordinate 6,384 downwards.
CAGAATGTAGCCGGTGACCTTTGGAAGCTTGATTTTTCGAGCGAGCTCTCCACAGATAAAGCCGGTAAAAATAATGATGCCGATAACAAGAGTGGCAGGTAAGGTCACAGTTTCCTCCTTACTGTATGATAGAGATGTTTTTTGCTCCTGATGCAGCAGCAGCTTGTTTTTAAATCGGTTTATTTCCTGAAATAATTATACGTAGAGAGAGGGAACCATGGAGAGCTCATAAGAACCATAATGTGTGACCTGAAAGGAGAGAAGAAAAGAGATGGTGTTTACAGCTTAAGCTGGAAGCGGTTCCAGCATTTCCCTTAAAATTTTTAGTAAATCGGGCAAGATAAAGGGTTTTTGGAGAAACCGAAAGCCTCTTTTTTTGATCAGAGGCCATTGCAATTTTTGATCTGTATAACCGCTCATTAAGAGGATCTGGAGCTGTGGCTTTAGTAAATGAAGCTGATCAACTAATTCAGTCCCTGGCTGATCAGGGAGGACCACATCACTCAAGACCAGATTAATCCTCCCTTTCTCCTGCTGAAAAATGGTCAGAGCCTCCTGAGCATTGGCCGCCTCGGTGACCGAGTAGCCATTTTCCTGAAGCGCCTCTACAGTCATTCTCCGGACATCCTCCTCATCCTCCACGACTAAGATTCGCTCCCCTTTCCCCTGAAAGCCCTTTGATGAGACGGCTTCATCCCTTTTATCCTCCACCCTTATGGAAGATGCAGGGAGATAGATTTTAAATACAGATCCTTGCTGCGGTTCACTATAGACATTAATCCACCCTTCGTTTTGTTTGACGATTCCATAGACTACAGCCAGGCCCAGGCCGGTACCTTTTCCCAGCCCCTTGGTGGTAAAGAAAGGTTCAAAGATCCGGCTCATGGTCTCTTTATCCATACCCGTTCCCGTATCTTCTATGGAAAGGCGCACAAATTGGCCTTCCCGGGCTTCAGGAATATTTCTAAGGGATTCCTCACTGAGAGTAATGTTTTCCGTCCTGATGGTTAACGTTCCCCCCTTTGGCATAGCATCTCTGGCATTAACGGTAAGGTTCATGATCACCTGCTCAAGGGTGCCCTCATCAGCTAAAACCGGCCACAGATTTGACTCCTGGTCAAGAGCAATGGCCATATCCTCGCCAATGAGGCGGTGGAGCATCTTGAGTAAATTATCAATCACTTCATTGAGATTAAGGGAAGTCGGCTCCATGGGTTGCTTGCGGCTGAAAAGGAGCAACTGACGGGTCACATTGGCTGCCCGATGGGCTGTAAGGTGTATTTGCTCAAGATTCCTGAACACGGGATCTGTTTTGTTCATTTTCATCAAGGCCAGGGTGACATGGCCGGAGATAATGGACAGCAGGTTGTTGAAGTCATGGGCTACACCTCCGGCTAAGATGCCGATAGCCTCCATCTTCTGAGACTGGAGGAGTTGGGCCTGGATCTGGGCTTTCTCATTCTCTACCTTCTTGAGGTCGGAAATATCTCGAAAAACCACAACAGCGCCGATTATCCTGCCTTTTTCTTTAATAGGGGTACTCAGGTACTCAACGGGAAAGCTTGCGCCATCTTTTCTCCAGAATATTTCACCGCTCATTTGATGAGAGAGTCCATCCTTTATCGAAGCATAAATCGGACATTCCTCCGCAGGATAGGGGCTCCCGTCAACCCTGGAATGATGTAAAATCTCGTGTTGATGACGGCCGATAAATTCTTCAGCTTTAAAGCCCGTCATGACCAGGGCAGCCTGGTTCACAAAGGTGGTATTCCCCTGTACATCCACTCCATAGATTCCCTCCCCTACAGCCTCCAATATCAGGTTATTCCAGTAGGTAGACCGCTCAAGATCGTTACTGGTCACGGCCAGTTCCTGAGTACGCTCCTGCACTAACTCTTCAAGGTGGAAACGATGTTTCCGTAATTCTTCCTCACTCCGGCTCAAGTTTCTGAATAAAAGATGATAGGGCTTCATAAGACCGATTTCAATAACAGCCTTGTAAATAAGATAAAACGAAGCGACCTTTAAGACGTGCCCGATAAGGTTGAGGTATTCATCAGGGCTCTGTATGGTGATAAAGGCCAGCTCGGAAGCGATAGTTAAGATGATGGAGGCTGTCAACAGGTGCAATACCGCCGGATCGAATCCCTGGCGTTTTTGAAGCATAATGACGATGGCAGCCAGGAGAATGAAACAGATAACAGACTCATTGACTATGACCAATCGAGCCGATCCGATTGTTTCAAGAGAATATCCAGGCAGGATATTCCCACCGGCAATAGCCCACACGAAAAGGGAAGTAACGGTGACATAACTCAAAAACAGATAATGAGGCTTCAATTTCCGGTGAATAAAGAAAGGGGCCATGAGAAGGGAGGTGCTTTCAATATATCGGGTGATAATCCTGAGTTGAACTGCCAAATTGGAGCTATGGAGAGAAAATACATCAATACCGGGGGAAGCAAGCAGGTGAAGCAACTCCAGGGCACCGACAAAAAAATAGGCGATGCCCAGAAAGAGAAAGTAATTATTATCCTGGAACCGGCGTGAGTTCCAGGCAAGCATAAAGACGCCGCTGGCTATGATGATACCGAAGGTCTCAAGAAGCGTGTGGGCAAGGGGATTATTGAAGGAGGTTAATCGATACAGTCCTGCTCCTATGAGAGTAATTGCCAAAATGGTCAGGTATTTGCTAAAAGGCGCAGACTGATTTTCCATATATCACTCAGATATCAGATTCAAAATTATTAATTTTTACATATTATAATTATTAACCTATGTTATTTTACCATAAGAGACTTCTATTGTCATCCTGTTTTAAGTATAGATATAGATTGCCTAAAATATAGACATGTTTTTGTTAGCATCTACGCAAATAGTCCAGATAGGATCTTTCCCGGGTAGCCAAAAGAACTCCTTCATCCCGATTCCAAAGAAGAGGTGAGAAAGAAGAGGTGAGAAGGTAAAGATGATGATAACCTTTGGTTCTGGAAAAGAATATGTCTATCCCGATTACACGCAATCGGCGTGGCTTTCTTAAGCTGTGCGGGTTTGGTGCATCCTGGATGTGGTATCCTTCATTGATAGCAGCATGTCGATCGACTTTCAGCAGCTTAACGTATGGCAGGGAATTGAGCACTGATATTCTCATTGCCGGCGGCGGACTGGGAGGGTGTGCGGCTGCTCTGGCCGCAACACGGCGGGGGCGCCATGTTATCATGACCGAGCCTACGGATTGGATCGGCGGACAGCTCACACAGCAGGGGCTCTCGGTTCCGGATGAGCATGAATGGATCGAGTCATTCGGCTGCACACGGTCCTATCGTGAGCTTCGCCACAGAATCCGCTCCTATTATCGTACCCACTATGCTCTTACCCCGGAGGCAAGGGGCCGTAAGTATCTCAATCCCGGCGATGGATTAGTCTCAAGGCTCTGCCATGAGCCCAGGGTGGCCCTGGCTGTACTTCAGGAGATGCTGGCCCCGGCTGTCAGGGCCGGGAGGCTGGTCTTGCTTTTAAACACCGTGCCTGAGACTGCTGAGGTGCAGGGTGATAAGATTAAAGCCGTACAATTGCTCAATCAGGAGGAAGGGCGGAAGATAACTGTTAAGACCCGCTACGTTATCGATGCTACCGAAACAGGGGAACTTTTGCCCCTTACGGCTACAGAGTATGTGACCGGTTCAGAGTCAGGGAGAGAGACGGGAGAGCCCAACGCCTCACCTGAGGCACGTCCGGACAATATCGAGGCCATGGCCTGGTGCTGCGCCATTGATTATCTTGAGGGCCAGGATAACACTATTGAAAAACCCGAACAATATGATTTCTGGCGTAGTTACCACCCGGCTCTCAAACCTCCCTGGCCTGATCATCCCTTACTCTCCCTCTGGATTTCCTGGCCTATCAGCGATAAGCCGCAAGAGCTGTCCTTTGTACCGACCGTGGGCCGATATGCCGGATATAAGGCCGAAAAATTTAACCTCTGGCTGTACAGGCGAATCATCAATCAGGCCAACTTCCAGCCTGGTGTTTTTCCCAGCGATATTACCATCCTTAACTGGGCCCAGAATGATTATTTCCTCGGGTCTATCTATATGGGTACGGAAGAGGAGAAGGCCAGGCACCGTGAAGGAGCACGGCATTTGACCCTCTCGCTCCTCTATTGGCTTCAGACCGAGGCCCCGCGGCCGGATGGCAAGGCCGGCTGGCCCGGCTTGCGGCTTCGTAAGGACCTCCTGGGCACACGGGACGGACTGGCCAAATTTCCCTATATCCGTGAGTCCCGGCGGATTAAAGCCGAGTTTACCATCCTTGAGCAGCATGTCCGTGAATCGATACCGGAGAGAATCAATGGCCATGCGATTGGCCGGAAGTTTTATGACTCTGTCGGCGTAGGTCATTACGATCTTGATGTTCATCCCACTACAGGCGGCGACAACTACCTTGATCTTGACAGCTATCCCTATCAAATTCCTCTGGGAGCGCTTATCCCCAGGAGAATGGAAAACCTCCTGGCCGGCTGCAAGAATATCGGCACAACCCACATCAGTAACGGCGCCTATCGCCTCCATCACACCGAGTGGAACATTGGCGAGGCAGCCGGGGCCCTGGCCGTTTTTTGCCTCACCAAGGGAGAGCCGCCAAGGAGGATTCGAAACCAGGAGAAGCTGCTGCGGGAATTCCAGGACCAATTGATTAAAGATGGATTTGAACTGGACTGGTCACCTCTGGCCGGAATCTAAGTGACTCAAGGTGTCCAATTTTGTAAAAATTGCAATGATCCGGGCGAACCATCGGATGGATTTACCAGGTCCGGATTAGTCGGTGGTCTGGCCTGTCTGGCCACGGCAGTCGAACGGGTAAGGGCGGAGCGCGGCGTGCAGAACGTACTTTTGGTTCACAGCGGCGATACCTTCAGTGATGATCTGCATGGGTGATCCTGCCCTGGTGATCGAGGCCGGCGGTGTCCGGGTAGGCCTTCTGGCTTTGGGATACCATAACACCCATCAGACAAGTGACCCTGAGAACGTTCAGGGGCTTGAATGTATCAGCGGGATTGAGGCTGCCCGCCGCTATGTACCAATGCTCCGCCATCGCTCGGAGGTGGTAGTGATCGTATCCCATCAGGGATATCAGGTGGACGAGATGCTGGCCAGGGAGGTGCCCGGGATCGACCTGATAATCGGTGGCCATTCTCATGACCTGTTTGAGCACCCCAGGCTGATCGGCCGGACCTGGATCGCCCAGGCCCTGTCCGATGCCGCTGCCCCTGGCGAGGTCCGGGTGAGCGTGGTGAACGGCCGGATAGAGGAGGTTACCGGCACCGCTCACATACTCTGGGGCGATCAACTGGAGCCGTATGGCCGTATGGCCGGGCTGATCAGAAAGCTTCGGGAGCCTTACCGGCAGCGGCTGGAGGAAGTCATAGCTACAGCTATCGAATGGATTGACCGCCAATACAAGTCAGAGAGTCCTTTTGACAAACTGGTTGGCGGTATCCTTCGGGAATACGCCGGAGCGGAAGTCGCTTTCCTGCCCGGACTGGGGTATGGAATTTCTCTCCACCCGGGGCCTGTCACCCGTGAGCAGCTCTATACGCTCCTGCCGCATCCGGCTAATATAGTGACCCTCAATCTGACAGGATCGCAGATCATGGTGATTCTGGAGCAGAGCGCAGCCAACCAGGCACCGCAGAATCCTCTCGATGGGGTAGGCGGCCTCATCCAGACCCACGGGATGCGTTGGACCGCTGATCTGAGGCAGCCTGCCGGTCAGAGAATTGGCCATGTTTTTATAGGTGATGCACCTCTTGAGCCGGACAGAAGGTATCGGGTGGTAACGCACAGCGGTATGCTGGCCGGGATTCATGGCTACTCTGCCTTTGCGGAGGGCAGCCATGTCGGGGAGGATGAGCTTCAGATCACGGATCTTGTAGAGGAACGGCTTCGAACCATGGGTAGGGTGTATCCTCCACCCCTGGGTGATATCACGCTCATCAAATAAGATGCCCACTTCCTGGATGTTACCCATCTTCCAGGGAGGTGGGTGATCGCTTTCAGGGAGGGGGGTGATCGCTTCCAGGGAGGTGGGTGATCGCTTTCAGGGAGGGGGGTGATCGCTTTCGCTCAACGGTCGTCTTTTGGAAGCTTCTAAGCTCGCTTCACTCAATGGCCGAACTCGCTGCGCTCAGACAACGGCCATTTTTAACGCTCAGCTTCACTAAGAAGCTTCATCAAAAGACTCCCTATGCCGCTCCAGCGACCACCCCCACCCTTCCCATCCTGGTTGGATAGAAGAGAATGAAATATACTCGGTCGCGCCCCCGTCTCCGAACACCAGCGACCACCTCCACCCCCATCCTGGTTGGATGGAAGATAGGTAATA
>JBLIRT010000016.1:0-30138 GCA_049472445.1 bacterium | reverse complement strand
GCTCATTAAATTTCTCGTGGATGAGGGAATATTGATCAAATTGAATGAGGATCTTTTATTTCATCAGGCGGTTCTTTCACAAATTCAAAAGCGATTAGAGGAGTATCTGCAAGGCCATGGTGATATAACCGTTCCCGCCTTCAAAGAGTTATTCGGCTTTTCCCGGAAGTACGCTATTTCACTCCTTGAGTACTTTGATTCCACCGGCCTGACCATGCGGGTGGGAGATAAGAGAATATTAAAGAAGAGAAGAGTGAGTGCATGAGACGGGAAGCCGACCTGATCTTGCTTCACCCGCCTACGGTCTATGATTTTCGCGAAAAATCAATCCTTTTCGGGCCAATTAGTGACCTGGTACCTTCAACCCCGATTTTTGAAATGTATCCTATCGGGTTTACCAGTATCTCGGAATATTTGAGTAGATTCGGCTATCAGGTCCGCATTATGAATATGGCCTTAAAAATGTTGCGAAGCAGGCGATTTGATGTTGAAAAGGCTATAAAAAAGTTGCATCCTCTTCTTTTTGGCATAGATTTGCACTGGATGCCACACGTCCATGGGAGTTTAGCCCTGGCCGAAATTGTTAAGAAGTGCCATCCGGGCATACCGGTCATCTTTGGCGGGTTATCTTCCAGTTATTATCATGAAGAACTTATCCGCACGTACCCCCAGATTGATTATGTCATGAGAGGAGACTCTACTGAGGAGCCTCTGCGCCAGTTATTAACCGTAATGAGGAGGGGAGAGTCTCTTGAGAAAGTCCCGAATTTAACATGGCGTGATAAACAGGGTGGAATAAGGGTGAATCCCCTGACCAATGTTCCGATGAGCTTAAATGATATTAAAATAGATTACTCCCATATCGTCAAGGAAGTCATCAGATACAGGGATTTGAGCGGATATACTCCTTATCAGAATTGGCTGAATTATCCTGCTACGGCGGTTTTTAACGTTCGGGGATGCACGCACAACTGCCGGGCCTGCGGCGGAACCAGCTATGCCTTTCGGAGGATATGTAACCGCTCCAGGCCGGCCTTTCGGGAGCCTGATCTTTTAGCCAGGGATTTGAAAGCCATAGATGTCAATTTGAATGCACCGATCATTGTTATCGGTGATATTCTCCAGGCAGGCCGGGACTATGCTTTGCGATTTTTGAGTGAATTAAAGAGATTAAAGGTGCGGAATCCAGTAGCTATGGAGTTTTTTACTCCCCCGAGTAACGATATCCTGGAAAGAATTGCTGAAGCCATTTCCAACTTCAACATTGAAATATCTCCTGAATCACATGATGAAAAGATCAGGCGTTTTTTTGGTCGCCCCTATGGTAATGAGGAAATGGAGCACATGATTGATACTGCTCTGAGGCTGGGATGTAAGCGCATTGATCTGTTCTTTATGATTGGCCTGCCTCAACAAACGTATCAGTCTGTTTTGGACACGGTGGATTATTGCAGGTATTTATTGGAAACCTTTGGGAATACCAAACGCCTCATTCCTTTTATATCCCCTTTTGTTCCCTTTATAGATCCAGGCAGTGAAGCCTTTGAATATCCCGAACGATTTGGTTATCGAATTTTTCATCGTACCGTTGAAGAACACCGCCGGGCCATGGAAAGCCCAAGCTGGAAGTATATCCTGGGTTATGAGACGAAATGGATGACCCGGCAGGAAATTGTTGATAGTTCTTATGAGGCGGGAATGGCCCTCAATCGATTAAAGGCAAAATTCGGCCTTATTGGCGGCAAAAAGGCTGAGAGTACAGAAAAAAGAATGATCCTGGCCCGGCAGGCCATGAAGGAAGTTGAAGAGATTATGCTCATATCTGACGAGGTGGAACAAAGGCGGCAGTTACAGAGAATAAAATCCTGCCTTCGAAAGCTCAGTGAGTCCACTATATGCGAAAAACGGGAGTTGGAATGGCCGACCCAGCTGTTTCGCATGAATATAGGCTGGCTCTTCAGAAATTGGTTTCACATCGAAATCTGGCAGCGCTTTCAATCCTTCATCTACGGCTCGAATAAATAAGGCTCCTTTAACGTTCCATTCATTTCACCAGGCAGGCAGTCTCTCTTGATCAGATTTCTTCTTCCTTTAACTCCAGGAGCCATCGCTTATAGAGGAGAATACAGATGAGGAAGAATATGACCATTAAAGCTGCGAAGAGGCCCTTTTTCCTGGTTATGAATTCTTCTTTCATATTATCAACTGTTTTTTCAACATCCCGAGTAAGGTTGATAGCCTTCCCTGTAAACTCGATTACATCCTCCTCTCTTAAGGAATGAGTCCTGGGGATGGCTTCCAGTACGTTTCGCCGGGCCTTTTGAAGGTTTCCTTCAAGATCAATCACATCGAGTCCGGGTGTTTCCTGGAGGCTGAGAACCATGCTTTCTACTTTATCTATTTCCCGATCAGCTTTTTCAATAGCCTCCTTAATCCTTATCCCTTTTAAATATTGATCTGAATTTGTTAGATGGCAGAATCCGCAGTGGTACATAGATTCTCCAACAAAAAGCTCGGTGGTTGGATAGCGGATCTCATGATAACTGTGGCAATCAATGCATCGAGGCTTATTTTGCTCTTCGAGGGCTGATTTGTGCTCTCCCTGATAGAAATATTTGGCCGTCTGCATATGACAGTTACCGCATACATGGGGAACCTCGGGAACGTCAGGTGGTTTGGCCCCATGAGGGCTGTGGCAATCCGGGCAGGAGGGGACTAATGAGGGATTTTTCCCATCTATTTTATTTTTCATAATCATTCCATGATAACTGTTGTAATAGGCTGTAAGCTGATCCGAAGGAAGACCATAGGGGAGCATATAATCTGGATCACCATGACATGTCGCACACGTTTCAGCTATATTCTTATGATTGGCCAGTGATGCGGGATCGTTTACTCCCGCGATATTATGCTTTCCGTGGCAGTCCACACACGTGGCTACTTTGGTGTCATTATTCTGGAATAGGCCTTTTCCGTGTTTACTGGTTTTATATTGAGAGAATTGATCGGTCCGCTTGTTATATTGTCTCATCCAGCTTGGATTGGCATGACAGCGAGAGCAGAATTCCGGAATATCTATCCGCGAAGGTTTTCCCAGGTAACCTGTGCCTTTGATCTTAGGTTTGTTGAAAGAACTGGGATCTCCGCCGTGGCAGGCCGGGCAGGTGACATTATTTTTCCCGTGAACACTTTCCTGCCATTGTTTTACCCACTGGGCTTTCTCTTTACCAAGCTGATTATGACAAATGACGCAGGTGACTTTTCCCCTTGTCTGTTTGGGTTTTGTGTCGGAATCGTTTTGACTGTCTCCATTGACATTGCTTCCAAGGCCCTGGGGCAGAGAAATACAGAAAAGAAACATGGCCAGGAACATGAATACCCTTTTTGTGTTTTTTTTCATATACTACCTGAACTTGGCGAGAAGAGTTAAAAAGATAAACATTCCATAACCAAGGCTGATAAAGAGTATGGCTATTGGCCTTTTCTTTAAGCTGTGAGCAGGGTTTTGATCAATAAAGGGAATCAGAAAGAGCAGCGCGATGACCCCGATTTGGATCAGTACACCGAGAAGCTTTGGCGCCCAGCTTCCGAGCATTTCCAGATGTCCTGCCAGTTCGAGGACTTCCTGACCAGCTAAAAAGTACCATTCAGCTTTCACTCTTTCGGGAGTATGGTACGGGTCGGCCTTCTCATGGATAGGTGCAGGAGAGAGAGTAGCTAAAGAGATAAGCAGGGAGAAAAAGAGCAAGATGGCAATGACATGGGTGATGAGATCTTTCGGTATAAGGTACTTTCTGATAGGCAGAAAATGGAGGACGATAAAAAAGGTAGTGATGGCGGGTAAAGCCATCACATGCATGGTGAAAAATCGTGTGAGCGTCACCTGAGAGACATTTTCTCCTCCACGGGCGATCAACTTTATGTAGTGCCCGATATAAGGGAAGGCCATGGGAACTTCAGTAACCACCGTCGAAGCCCAGAAAGAGATTTGATTCCATGGCAAAAGATAACCGGTTAGTCCGAAGCCAAGAGTGAGGAGGAGTAAAACCACACCGGACAACCAGGCCACTTCTCTAGGGGGTTTATATGCACCCCTCAGAAATGTCTGAAGGAGGTGCAGGAAAACCAAAAGGATCATCAAATGAGAGCCCCAAAAGTGAATGCCTCGAATTAACCAGCCATAAGGCACAATATTCGTTATGTAGCGGACGTCTTCAAAGGCATCAGCAACGGTAGGATGGTAATACATCATCAGGAACATGCCACTGATACATTCTGTCCCGAAGAGAAAGGTCAATATCCATCCTGTATAGGCGCCGAAATGGATCTTCTTTTTGGGCTGCACACTACGTTCAAATTTTTTCAGAAAATCTTCGTTCAATCCCAACCTTATTTTGAGCACGTCGTTTCGGAAACCGGCGGGAGTAAACCAGGTCATCAATCCCCTTAACCCGACTGGGTCGTTTGGTCTTCTTTTCATGAACTTCGGAGAAGATTCGGACATAGGCTAAGCCTCTCCAATGAGTATCTTGTCGTCAACGATTCTGGCCTTGGCCAGAGCTAAAGGTCTTGGAGCAGGTCCAGACTTTACATTTCCATTAAGGTCGTACCGGGCGGCATGGCAAGGACAAACTATTTCCTGATTGATTTCATCCCATTGAACGATACATCCGAGGTGGGTGCAGACGGCACTGAGAGCGAATAAACCGTTGTCAGTACGGATAATGATCGTTGGTTCTTCTTTGTAGTTGATAACTTTGGATTTTCCGATGGGCACCTCATTTAGGCTTACCTGGACTACATCTGACTCTTGAGCTACACTTTTGGGAGGAATCAAAAACCGAAATATTGGATACAAGAGCCACCCGATTAATCCACCTATAATTCCACCCAGCAAAATATTTACAAAAACCCTGCGGCTTGTCGTCGGACATACCTTATTAGCAGAATTCATGAATATAAACTCCCTTTCGTGAATAGGCGAAATTTCGTTTCTCTTCGATTTTTGTTTAATCTTGAGGAATGCGCTCTTTACAGATTTGTATCATTGTTTCTATTTCTCTCATCGGTTTTGAATGGCGAATCTTCGTTTTTTAATCGGCTTCGGTGTACATGAAAAAATTCGCGGAAGTCTTGAATATTAGGAAGAAAGTAGTCGAATAAGCTATTTAGGGATTCGGAGGATATGTATCTGTCTTCTTGCTTCTCGCAGAAAGAGTAATTTTAGGGTAAAGAATAATCAAAAAACGAATGAAGTAATGTTAAAGGGTCGAAACTGCCTGAGATTTACCTATCAAGGCCAGGGAGGATTTATCGAAGAGTTATTTTAAGAGGAGGAAATATGGCTAAGATCGATGCGTTTTTCAAATTGATGCATGAACAGGGAGCCTCCGATTTACATTTAATCGCCGGCTCCCAGCCCATTCTTCGTGTCCGTGGTGATATGGAGAGAGTCAAGTATGATACATTAAGTAACGATATGTTACGGCCTATGTTATATGAAATAACTCCAGAGGAGAAGATAAAAGCCTTTGAGGAAACAGGCGATTTAGACTTTGCTTATGAAATTCCAGGTATGGCGCGCTATCGCGCCAACTATTTTATGCAAAAGTATGGAATCGGGGCGGTCTTCAGAGAAATTCCATCTACCATTCTGACTATAGAACAACTGGGATTGCCGACGGTAGTTAAGAAACTGGCCATGCTCCACAATGGACTGGTACTGGTGACCGGCCCAACCGGAAGTGGAAAATCAACCACTTTGGCAGCTATTATTCATGAAGCCAATCTCAGCCGGCGTGATCACATTATCACCATCGAAGACCCGATTGAGTTTGTCCACCAGAGCCAGGGATGTATTGTCAATCATCGTGAAGTGGGAACACATACTCGTTCCTTCAATCAGGCTTTAAGAGCTGCCTTACGCGAGGACCCCGACATCATCCTGGTAGGGGAGATGAGGGATCTGGAAACCATTTCCTTAGCCCTGGAAGCAGCCTCTACCGGGCATCTCGTGTTTGGCACTTTGCATACTCAGAGTGCCTCTAAAACAGTTGACCGAGTCATTGATGTATTTCCGGCCAATCAGCAGTCTCAGATCCGCACTACTCTTTCCGAAAGTTTGAAGGCTGTCCTGGCCCAAACGCTTTTCAAGAGAATCGATGCCAAGGGGAGATGCGCTGCCCTGGAAATATTGATTTGCACGTATGCAGTTGGTAATCTCATACGAGAGGAGAAAACCGTTCAACTCCCCTCCGTCATGCAGACGGGAAAGCAGTTAGGCATGCAGACCCTTGATGACGCTATTATGGACCTGCTTCAGAAGCGCAAGATAGGTTCTGATGAGGCTTATAGGAAATGTGTGCAGAAGTCTAAATTCGCACCATTTTTAAAGTCCTCTCCGGATGAGCTAATTTGAAAACAGGGAGGGAGTAGATTGTGACGAAAAGAGAGTTAAATCAGATTTTAACCACTATGCTCAAATCCCATCATGGCGTTTCTGACCTTAATTTTACGGTAGGAAGACCACCCCAGGTCGAAGCCTTCGGCCAATTGCTTCCGGTAGAGTTTGAAATTCCTATTCCGGCCTTAACACCCTACCAGACAGAGACGCTTGCCTTGCTGCTCATTGATAGAGATTGGCGGCTTACCGAGGTCTTGATCCGAGAGGGTTCCTGTGATCTCTCTTATGCCCTGGAAGGTTTGGCTCGTTTTCGTGTGAATATATTTTCTCAACGAGGCTGCTATTCCATTGTTCTGCGAAAGCTGGAAGCCCGGGTACCTACTATTGAAGATTTAAGCCTTCCCCCTGTATTCCATCGCATGGCCGAAGAAAAGAATGGTCTGATTCTTGTTACGGGAGCAACAGGATCAGGAAAATCAACTTCCTTGGCCGCATTATTAAATGTCATCAATCTTCAAAAATCTGTCCATGTTATAACCCTGGAGGACCCGGTTGAATTTATTCATCCTCACCAGAAGGCTACCTTTAACCAGCGTGAACTCGGTGTTGATTTTGATCAATTTGCGCACGGCTTGCGTGCAGCCCTGCGGCAGGCTCCCAAGGTTATTCTCGTTGGAGAAATGCGGGATCGGGAGACAGTAGAGATTGGTCTTTCTGCCGCCGAAACCGGCCATCTGGTCTTAAGTACTCTCCATACGATTGATGCAGGTCAGACCGTCAGTAGAATCTTGGGGATGTTTGAACGGGAAGAGGAGAAGCAGATTCGGATTCGGCTTTCTGAAACGATACGCTGGATTGTGTGCCAGCGGCTCCTTCCCGGAGTGGAAGGGGGGCGGGTGGCTGCTTTTGAAATAATGGGCAGCAATCTCCGAATACAAGAGGTTATCCTGAATGGGGAATCTGAGGGGAAAACCTTTCAGGACATCATTCAGGACGGTAAGGCTTTTGATATGCAGACCTTCGACGGCTACATCATCTCCTTATTCGAACAAGGACTCATTACTGAGGAGACGGCTTTGGCTTATGCTTCTCATCGCAGTATCGTTTCCCGTGGTATTGATGCGGTTAAAAGTGCACGTGGAGAAAAAACCACTGATATTGAAGGGTTATCACTTGACAAGGATTACGGAAAGAGGTTAAGGTAACATGAATGGACATATGGATGAAACTCAAAAAGAGCTGGCTCTCCTTTTTATGGAGAGTATATATGTACAGCAGAAATTATGTAAGGCGCTGGAAGAACTCTCTTACCAGACATCTACCCATGCTTCTATTACGGAAAAAGCTGCCGAAATGGTCAAGAGTGCTTCTTATAGAGTAATTATCCTGGAAGATGGGATGCAGGGCATACCCCTCAGGGAAAATTGCCTTTATCAGGAGATATGCCGGTTGACTATGAGGTCTCGGCGGAATATCTTTTTGATCCTCGTGGGAAAAGAGATGAAACATCTTAGCTTTATGACAGCTTTTTCCATGAATGCTAATCTTTTATTAAATACCGAAAGGATTGAAAAAGAAGAACTGGCGGCTATAACGACCGCCCTCCGGCAGGTGATTGCCTGGAATGCCCGCCTGTATCAGGCATACCATAAAACGAAGGAGAGAATTGACCAGAGCGGAAGGTAGTACCCTTTCACAACCAAGACTGTGAAAAGGTGTCAGGTGTCAGGTTTCAGGTGTCAGCATGAAAAAAACAGGACCTGAAACCTGAACACTGAAACCTGAAACCTTTCTTATCCTTTCACAACCAAGACTGTGAAGGAGTAGTAGTACCATATGGAAAAGACCCTACTTCTCTTCGATGTTGATGGGACTCTTCTGATTTCCGGAGGTGCTGGCAATCGCTCTTTGAACCGTGCTTTACAGCAGCGGTATGGCATTTCAGAGGCGATGAAATCCATTATTCCGGATGGTAAGACCGATCCGGCTATTATCAGGGAAATTTTTAAGAACAACCTGCACCGGGAGCCCTGCTCAAAGGAAATATCGGACATCTGCCGGCTTTATGTAAAGTACTTGCAGGAGGAGATTATGATTTCAGCAGGTTATCGGCTTCTGCCCGGAATTTTCCCTCTTTTAGAAAAGGCAGATCAGACCTCCGGCATCTTTCTCGGATTATTGACAGGAAACCTGAAGAGAGGAGCTGAAATTAAGCTGGAACGTTCCCGGTTGAATCGATATTTCCCTTTTGGTGGATTTGGCTCGGATTCTGAAGATCGCCATAAGATAGCCAGGCTGGCCATTTTCAGGGGACGAAAATATGCCGGGCAGCGGATTCCCTTGAATCGAGTATTTATTATTGGGGATACACTCCATGATATCCGTTGTGCACGATCAGCAGGGGCCAAGGTCCTGGCCGTAGCCACCGGCTCTACGCCCTTGGAAGAGCTGGCTTCCCATCAACCTGACTATGTAATGGAGGATCTTTCAGATCGTGAACAGTTTTGGCGTATAATAACAAGCTAGCATTTTTTTAATACATTAAAAAATACACGAAATATTTATCCAATATGTAGATCGAAAGATCTATCTTCCCATTTATGGATACCCTGAGATAGTCTCAAATATGGTATGTTTTTCAATATAAATCCTGACTTCAAATCCATGAATTAATGGTATGTTTTTCAATATAAATCCTGACTTCAAATCCATGAATTACTAAATATTATATCTCTGTTGTTTCATATTAAAATATACACCAGGGGAAGATGATAGATTCGAACAGCCGGTTCGAGCGTGCCTAAAATACCTTTAAAGACAAAAAATCAATAACTAACCGGTGTTTTTCTCCTCGTTCCTGGCCACATCCTCCAGAGGAATGAGAATTGCATGTAAGAAGTTGAAAAATCCAGGTTTTATACTCATTATTAATTTTTCCACTCTTAGGTTCATGCAGGAGGTGTGGCCCATGTTTAACTTACAGCCTATGGATTTTATTTATTTTATCCTTCTCGGTTTATTAAGCTTTGTTTGTGTCTATATCTGTAACAACCTCAAGATCCCTACAGTAAAAAAGCAGCACAATGTAAATGAAGATTAATTCCGATTATTATCCGGCAGCTACTTGCAATATACATCGATAATCTTGTCGGCTATAGTCTCCCAACTGAATCCTTTTTCGGCGGCAATTCTCCCATTGTTACCCATCCATCGCGCGTGCTCAAAATCGGCAAATAAGGTTCCTATACCCCAAGCGATAGAATCCGGCCTGGCGTGAATTTTCAATCCGGTGACATCGTGCCATATAAATTCGGAAGGACCGCCGTTAACCGTTGTAATGACAGGCTTATTCGCACTCCAGGCCTCAAGAATTACGATGCCGAATGGTTCGTTTCTACTGGGGATACATACGCAATCACAAGCCTTGTAGAGGTTCTGAAGTTCTGTGCCGGACCGATACCCTAGAAAGCGGGTCGCGTGGCTTATACCGAGCTGATGTGCACGTCGTTCCAATCCCATTTTCATATCACCGTCACCAGCAAACACAAATTTAGCTGCCGGGTAATAGCGCAGAACATAGGGTATAGCTTCAACCAGGAGATCAGGGGCCTTTTGAAATGTCATCCGACCAACAAAGAGAACAGTCGGATCAAGAGGCCCTATTCCAAAGTGCCTTTTTATTTCTGCCGGGTCTATTATTCCGTCAAAGTTGTGAGCATTCACCCCGTTATAAACGACTGAAACCTTCCAGTCAGGGGCGTTATACATCCACATTACTTCGCTTTTCAACTGATGGGAGACGGTAATTACCTGATCAGCATGAAAGGTAGCGGCACGTTCATGTTCCCGGATGGCGGCGGACTGGCCATTCCAGAAATTATTGCCACATCTCCCATATTCAGTTGAATGGATCGTAAAAACTGCCTTTTTTCCTTGTCCTTTGCCTTGCTTAATCCAGATCATGGCGTTTGAAGCAAGCCAATCATGGGCATGAATAATGTCAAAATGCCCTACATAATCTTCAGTCTGGAAGAAATGATGGATGAAAGATCGACACATTTCATTTACTTCCTGGATGAAGTTAGGGTTGAGGGGAAAGGGACATCGATGGTAATGGACACCATGGATTTTCTCATAAGGGGCCTGGTTTTGTCCCATTCTGGTAAAAATATGTACTTCATGATTTTTTCTTTCTAAAGCCGCTCCTAATTCTGTCACATGATTCCCAACACCGCCTACACTAATCGAATGGAGGGTCTCCCAAGAAAACATAGCAATCTTCATGTAACTCATCCCCCTAATGACAGGACTATACAATTATAGTATTATATAAACTTTTTCATCATAATGATTCATTTAAAAAAAGTCAATAGAATATTAAAGAAATTTTTAATAGCTTGATCTCTTTCCCTCCTGTTCATATGACCATGGCAATATGTATAAAGGTATTCGTGTTCTTTTTGACAACAGAAGAAGGTTATTATACAATAGGGGCACGCTTAAAGACTGAAAGCTCATTCAATGCTTCGTTGCAAAAGTTATGCGCCTGACCTGTGTTAACGGGCAAAATATGAAATGCTCCAAAACTCTGAATTTCCGCAGGTGCTCTCATCAGGGAATCACTATTTGCAAAGTTTTCATTCTCTCTATAATTTAATCGGCAGCATTGCGTGGTCTAATCTATGGTAAATGCAGAAAAATTTTTTGATGTATCCCATTCTTTATGTCCCGACCTTTTCTCTCCAAATGAAGAAGTCTGGAATCTCCTGAAAAGATTGAAGTCTTTTATGAAAGAGCGAATTCAGCCCAACCTCACCTCGCTCCCCCTGGGAGTGCTTTCCAGGACATATATCCTGTATCAGGACGATCTCCTTGACAGAGGTTTTCAAATTGAGCGATTCAGTGGCCAGCCCGCAGTAATTGTCGATAAGAAAGTATGTCCTGAAGCAACCATACTGTATGCTGGGGCCATAATCCTGGACAGGGAAGTTTCCATCGGCTGCGGTACCGTTGTAGAACCGGGTGCCTTAATTATGGGCCCGACTATTATCGGAGATTTTACCGAGGTCCGTCAGGGAGCTTATATACGAGGATACGCTCTCATTGGCCATCATTGTGTAGTAGGACATACCACTGAGATAAAGCATTCTGTTTTGCTTGGGGAGAGCAAGGCGGGACATTTTGCTTACATTGGTGACAGTATCCTGGGTAAGGTTAACCTCGGAGCAGGCACCAAACTGGCCAATCTGAAAGTATTTCCTTCTTCAGTTAAGGTGACTGTAGGTGAAAAGACGTATGATACGGGGCTGCGGAAATTTGGAGCGGTTTTGGGAGATGGCGTTGAAACAGGCTGTAACACGGTGACTACGCCGGGCACCATAGTCAGCCCTGAAGTCTTGGTTTATCCAAATTGTACCTTGCGAGGGTATTATCCTCCCTCAACTATTGTCAAAATGATAAACAACCAGGAACTTGTGGAGAGGCTTGATAAAAATGTTTAAACACTTGAAGCTGGCCGTTCGAAGATGGTTGCCGAGGATTTATTGGGGAAATTGTCCGGATTATAGAGACCATTCAGCTCTTGTTCTCTTCCCCTTTCATCCGAATCTGATCTGCTGTGGATTAGTGGGGGTGGTTGAATTTCGAAAGAAAAGCCCTCCCCTGGCCGCCGCCGGGGTAGTGAACAGGATTCGGGAGCTGCTTTATGAGCTGAGAGACCAGAATGATCAGGCTGATGAGATAAAATTCTCACCCCAGGGGATACAGAAAAGGAATGAGACGGTTCACGGCCTTGAACAATTATCTCAGCAATGCAGGCGATCAGCGGTGTTCTATGATCTGTTTCTTCATAAGTCAATTCGGGAAGATTTATCACAGTACAGTCGTGATCTCAAGACCCTGATCGAAGATGAAGAACGAGAGAGGGAGAAGAAAGGCACCCGGATCCCTTCGGGTCTCCTTGAAGTCTACAATAAGGAACTGGTTATTCTCAAAGATGTGGTTTGGAGTATTCAGAACGAATGTCTGGCCAATATTCGGAAAGTGAAGGAGATGACAGGCAAAAACAAGGCCTTTGCTTTCCAACCGCAAGTGGTACAGGAATTCAGGAAGATTAACTTCATCTTGAATAACCTTGACCGGCTTGAAGTTCGCGGCCGTGATTCTGCTGGTATTTCGGTTATGGTTACCTTCCCTGATCAA
Organism: bacterium; assembly: GCA_049472445.1. GTDB lineage: Bacteria > SZUA-182 > SZUA-182 > DTGQ01 > DTGQ01 > JBLIRT01. The sequence continues at coordinate 17,534 of JBLIRT010000016.1, read as the reverse complement.
CCATCCTTTCAGAAGTTTCTCAATAAGCTGGAAAAGAAAGACCTGTGTGAGCAATTGAAGGAGCGCCAGGGAATTTGTGACCTGTTAAACAGGCATATCTCCTGCTCCGGCCAGACCATGACCTTCACCTTTAAAGTTGCGGCTGAAATTGGAAAACTGGGAGATAATATACAGGCTTTACGGCAGGTAATCAGCCAGGACATTATCTTTCCCCTGGCCGTGCAGGAGGAGCATGTTTTTACCACCACCATCGCGCATACTCGATGGGCTTCAGTAGGGATGATAAGTGAGGAGAATTGCCACCCGGTAAACAATGAATATCACATTGCAGATGGAATTCATCAATCCCAAAGCGATCTCTCTTTACCCTCGATAGGTCCTGTTCATCGTGAAAAGTGTGGAGGAGGCATGCCGGTAGGTTTTGGCCGGGATGCTCCGTATTATCAAAGGCCGATCGGTCCCCTGCAGGTCGTCCTCAATGGAGATATCGATAATTATGCTGAATTGAAAGAGACCAGGGAGCGGGAGAGTGGGAAAAAAGTTAGTGAACGTATTACCACGGATACCAAGATTATTCCATTGCAGGTCGAGTATTATTTGCGTCAAGGTCACTCTCTGGTTGAGGCTTTCCGGAGGGCAGTGAATGATTTTGAAGGATCTCAGGCTATTGCCCTGCAAAGTGATCTGGAACCAGGCAGGATCTTCCTGTCCCTTCGAGGAAGCGGGCAATCCATCTTTGTAGGGATTGGTGAAGAGGGATATTTCCCGGCCTCTGAAATCTACGGATTCGTCGAGGAGACCTCCCGGTTTATCAAAATGGAGGGTGAGCGGGAGAGAGCGGCTGGAGAGGCTGGCACTCAGGGTCAAATCTTTGTTCTGGATGCCGACTCGAAAGGAGGTATGAGCGGAATTACAGCTATGGGCTACGATGGCCAGCCCCTGCTTCTTTCCGATGAAAATATCCAGTCAACGGAGATTACCACAAGGGATATTGATCGGCGGGGTTTCCCTCATTATTTTCTGAAGGAAATATCCGAGTCTCCCCAATCAGTGAAAAAGACCATTTTGGGCAGAGTTGATCTGACTTCGGAAGGTGATCCCCTGGAATCGAAAAGGGTGATTTTTAATATGGGCGAAGAGATTATTCCGGCCAGGCTGGAGGAAGCCCTGCAGAGTAGAAGGATTAAGAATATTTATATGGTTGGGCAGGGTACAGCCGGTATTGCAGCGGAAGGTATCGCCATGCTCTTTCAGGAATATCTGGCCCAATCCGGCATTCAGATTGCCGAACAGAAAGCCTCCGAACTCAGCGGATTCCGTCTGGATGGGAATAGGTCTGATACCTTGGTCATTGCCGTAACCCAGTCAGGCACAACTACTGATACGAATAAGGCTGTGGATATGGCGCGAAATGCCGGCGCCTGCACCCTAGCCATTGTGAATCGCCGTAACTCTGACATTACCTATAAGGCTGATGGGGTATTTTACACCAGTGATGGTCGCGATATTGAAATGTCAGTGGCTTCTACGAAGGCTTTTTATTCGCAGATCGTAGCGGGATGTCTTTTAGGACTGCGTTTTGCCCAGATTATGGGACTTCGGTCAGAAGAATATTTGATTCAGGAAATCAAGCAACTCAAGCGACTTCCCCGACTTATGGCTCAGATCCTGCAAAAAAATCAGGAAGAAATTGCTGCTTCGGCCAGGAAGTGGGCTCTTTTAAAAAGAAATTGGGCGGTAGTGGGCAGTGGGCCGAATAAAGTAGCTGCCGATGAGATCCGCATCAAGCTCAGCGAATTATGTTATAAGACACTTCCATCGGATGTAGTTGAAGATCGAAAACATATCGATCTTTCGGCCGAACCGCTGGTATTGGTCTGTGCGGCTGGCAGCCGGGAGATTGTCCTTGGGGATATTATTAAAGACGTAGCCATTTTTAAGGCTCATAAGGCCACAACTATTGTTATCACTCATGAAGGGGAATATCGATTTGGGCCCTGTGCCGACTCTTTGATTCAAATTCCGAGAGTTGGAGAGCAGTTATCACCGGTTTTGAACACCCTGGTCGGACATTTATGGGGCTATTATGCAGCCCTCTACACTGATGAAGAGGCTAATTTCCTGAAAAGTTCACGGCAGTTGATTAATCAAAAAATATGCGAATTAGAGGAGATGGGATATAATTCGCTGGAAATTGTTTTTGATCGCAACTTCCAGAATCTGGTCAATGAGTTTGCTTTTGCCTTGCATCAAAAAAACAGTCAGGGAATCTTAAATGCTTCTGTTAAGTCTAATACCATGTCTGATTTGATATTATTACTGAAATATGCTGGTGGGAAGCTGCCTATTACAGACCTTGAAAGAGATTTTCAGGTAGAAAGGGGTATAAGCAATTGCCTTCAGTTGCTGAGGAAGGCTCTTGACCAGGCTGTCAACGAGTTGTCCCGCCCGATTGATGCTATTAAACATCAAGCCAAGACCGTTACGGTTGGGACCAGCAGACTGCCGGAGATGCTTACCGGCTATGTTTTTGAATTTATGAATAAGGTTGGAATACCCCTGGAAAATATAACCACGTTGAACTTATCAATCCTGAAACGATTACAGCCGGTAATCCGAGCTATCACCGGTTATACGCTATACGAGATTAATCAGTTGGATTCCCTGGGAAGAGCCGGTGAAGATTCGACTATTAGAATTGTAAACAGGGATGGAATTTCGAAAAACCTCCACTCCAGAGTGGAAAAAGATCCAAGATTGCGGGGTCGTAAAAGAAGCATTATTACCAGTAACAGCACCTTTATCGGGCTGGGGAAATCAGATAATGCCAGGTTATTGATCATTCCGGCCCAGGGTAAGGACATCCATCAGAAGATGTTGATTCTTTTCCATATTGATTTTGAAGATGAAATTCCCCTGAAAACCAGGATGAATGCTTTGGGGGCAAAATATGATGATCTCGTTGATGCTCTGGCTGAATTAGATATCAGCTGGCAGGATGAATTTTTAGATTCTTTTTCTACGGCCGAGCTATTTATCCATTCTGAGGATGATTTAGTCGAAGCCATCTTATCCAGGCTCCGTGAAAGTGATAAGAAGCGAATCACTGCTTAGGATGCATCTGACAGAAAATTCATTTTAGAAGAGAGTAAACACTATGAGGAAATTTTTCGGTACCGATGGTATTCGGGGAGTTGCTAATGAATTTCCCATGACCCCGTCAATGGCCGTCCGGGTGGGGCAGGCCATTGCTGCCACCCTGGATCCGGAAATAAAAGGGATTGCTGTAGGAAGGGACCCTCGCCTTTCCGGAGATATGCTGGAAGCTGCTTTGATGGCTGGAATTTCTTCATGCGGGAGCCCCTGTTTTCGATTGGGAGTTTTACCGACTCCCGCTATCGCTTACATGACAAGAAAACTTCGGGTTTCGGCTGGGATAGTCATTTCTGCCTCTCACAATCCTATGGAAGACAACGGTATCAAGGTATTTGGGCCGGACGGATTTAAATTAACCGATCAGCAGGAGTTGGCCCTGGAGCGGCGGCTCGAAAGTGATCATGCGGACTTCCCTCATCCGGTCGGCAGCAGGATAGGATATATCACTGAAATCCATGATGCAGCCCGGCAATATTCGGATTTTTTAAAGGGATTATTTATCGATCTCGATCTATCGGGGATGCGAATCACCCTGGATTGTGCCAATGGAGCAACGAGTAAAATCGCTCCTTTCCTTTTTCAGGAATTAGGGGCGGAGGTTCTTCCCATTCACTTTCATCCGGATGGGCTTAACATTAACCATGAATGTGGTGCGATGTATCCCAGGGTGCTGGTTCGAGAGGTTCAATCAAGCCAATCGGCGATAGGATTCTCTTTCGATGGAGATGGAGATCGAGTGATTTGTGTGGATGAGCAGGGAGCCATTTTAACAGGAGATTATATTCTCCTCTCTCTGGCCAAAGATCTCAAGGAGAATGGAAGGCTTTCTCATGACCTGCTGGTGACCACCGTAATGAGCAATCTCGGATTGTTTAAGGCAGCCGGCCAATTGGGAGTGAACGTAAAACAGACACAGGTAGGGGATCGGTACGTGCTTGAAGAAATGATGGAATCCGGTGCCATTCTTGGGGGAGAGGATTCCGGTCATATTATCTTTTTAGATGGGGAGCATACCACAGGAGATGGAATTTTTATTGCTCTCAAACTGCTCGAGGTTATCCGCCGGCAGGGCCGGCCCGTATCGAGCCTGGAAAAGATACTCCGTCGCTATCCACAGATACTTACCGGAGTTCCTGTTCAAAGTCGCGTCGATTTGAGCATGATTCCGGAAATCCAGCAGGCCATCAGCGAAGCGGAAGAAGAACTCGGTGAGGAGGGGAGAGTTTTAGTCCGCTATTCTGGAACGCAGACCATAGTCAGGATTATGGTGGAAGGACCAGACCCTCAAACTACAGAAAGAATTGCTGGTCGGATCACCGGTGTTGTACGGCATCGGCTGGGAAAATAAGGAGCCCCCTCTATAGAAATTATTACTCAGAGGTTATTTTTTCCCGCCTTCTTTTTTGAAATATAAACCGCCAATATCCCATCAAAGAATTTTCCACGAAGATCTCTTCAGTTATAATTTTTATTTCAATACGTTAGCAGGTATAGAGCCCTGGTCTATGGTGTCTTGCTCTTTGCTCTTTTTAAGGCACGAATCATGCAGTCATAAAAAGGAGGTAATTCATACCCGGAATCATAGCTGATAGAGAGAACACGCTTTCAAAGGCAAGGAAAGAGAATATATATGAGGCAACAGGAGGGAAAGAATTTTCAAAAAAAGCCGATTATGATCTTTTTTGCCCTTCTCGGCCTCCCCCTGTCTTTGCTCCTGTTTTTCTCCCGTATACCCTCCATCTCTCGGGAAAGTTATAGCCTCCCTTTGATTGGCCTGTTTATGCTTTACATGTATCTTGGGACCTATAAAATGTCTCAGACTAAGAGAAGGTGTCATCCGGCTTTCATCATCGGCTTTTTGGGGCTTCTCATGGCCCCCTGGTATTCACTTTCTCATATATCACTCCTGGTAGTTATCCAGGCCCTTTATTCTCTCCATTTTTATCAATTATCAAGGCTTGAAAATATACTCTTTTTATCAGGAAAAGAGCAGTGGAACAGGGAGAAATTCTTTTCAGCCATCTGTCATGTTTCAACCTTCGGCTATCTGGCTCTTTTTATCTTGCAGGGTCTGCCGGTAAACTTTTTTTATTTTGGAATCTCCGCCGCATACTCCCTTTTTTATTTCAAGGCTTCTCAGCAGAAAAGCAGCGATCATGGAAACGAGCGGAATATATCTGCCTATCTGCTTGGCCTCTTTATCAATATGACCTTCTTTGAGGGCTTATTAATATACGCCCCCATTTATGAAATCAGTTGGTATCTCATGCTGACCATTCCGCTTATCTGGCTGTTATTCTGGATGGGCTACTGGGGACAGCAAAGAGGGTTATCATCTTTCAGTCAGTCTATCTATGAAGTTCAATTTGTCACCATTATCCTCTCTTTCGTTCTGCCACTCCAGTTGGGCAATTACTCAATGGATTTTATATTCATGCTGGCCTTCGGCTATCTTTTTTCTACACTCTTATTCTCACTGATTCTGGACAATCGAAAATACCTTTTTACCAGCGTCCTTATAGGAGCTTTTCTTTATTACTCCTTAATTCCCAAGGGCCAAATTGCTCCGGGTGGGTTACATGTAACCTTCCTGCTGCCAAGCTTTGTCCTTTTAGGCTCCGGCATGTGGCTGCAGAAAAAAAATCACCCCTTAACGGAGCTCTTTTATTTCGGGTGCATGGTCCTGACCGTTTTCTTTCTTATAACGCTTCGATATGGCTCGGTTTTTTCCCTATATGGCCTGTCAGTGTATGCTTTGCTGTACTGCTTGGCTTACGGATATGCACGTGATGCCTTCCGGAAGCTGGCTGTTGTATTTTATTGGATGCTGAATGCCTTAAGTGCTGCGGCCATTATCTCATGGCTTTCAACCGGGAACGTACTGTCCGGGATTTTTCTGGGATTCATGCTGTCAGCAGGCCACTTCTTTATAGCCTATCAAACAAAACGAATTTCACATATTTACATAGCCTGTTCAGCCCTTGCCCTGGCCTATTATTTAGGGCTTTCGATAGGAGATTCGGGGGGGCTTATGTTATTAAAAGTTTTCCCTCTGGCCTTGTTAATCACCGGATGCAGCTATTGGGCCAAAAGGTCTTTCTCCTGGGGGGAGAAGGCTTTCAAATTAGCCGGACATTTCGGTGTAGCGGCTTTTACTCTCCTGGCCATTATGAATTCTCAGTCAGGAGATATCGTGTGGCTTTTTCTCTCTCTCCTGATCTATACCGTCGGCTACCTGATCTTGAGTTTGGTTTCACCCTCATACGAGTACTCTTTTTTAGCCGCCACGTTCTTCTCGCTCAGCTTTTACTTCTGCTTACAAGAGGTGGCCGGCCTATCCCCTTCGATGAGGCTGCAGTGTTTTTCCGTTTGTCCATTTTTGCTTGGCCTTACAGCTTTTTGGATAAGGAGAAAGAAGGGTGAAGAGTATTCGCAACCTGTTATCGAAGTAGCTATTCTGGTGGCCCTGATAAGCAGTTTTATTCCCTTATTTTCCGGGAGTGCCGAGGCATCTCAAAAACTTTTACTTTTCTCAGCAGTTTTTTATATTTTCATAGCTATTCAACTGAAAGAGGTAATATATATCTACCTCTCCATATGTACCCTGGGACTGACTATCTATAACTTGTCGAGTCTTTCCCATCAGCGGCTTACACAGGATTTATTCATTTACTATTTTTACCTGATCATATTCTTAACCCTTTTCTTCATTCCCCTTCCATACTCAAATTATCTGGATCAGAGCGACAATCCCGGACAGGGGGGCATTCAGAAGCAGGAGAAGGGCAGGAATTGGAAAAGAATTTTTGTCTATTCACTGCTCCTGGGGGGCTTCCCGTGTCTTTTGATCCCCCTGTGTAACCAGAAACTTGTCACCTATCCCGGTTTTTGCAGCCGATGCCATTACATGGAGCCTTATGTAGAAGCGTGGAAGCATTCCTCTCATGGCCAGGCACGTTGTGTTCAATGTCATTATGAGCCGTTTTATGAATCCTCCATCCAGGAGGGAGAGGGAAGATTTGTTTCCATGGTGAAGTCCCTGGATATGGCCTTCAGCATTTTCCCGAGGTCAAGGGTAAGCGATCAGGCCTGTTTACAGGAGGGCTGTCATTCGTTAGAGGAAGTTCAGAGGGAGATAGTGTCTCAGAAGGGATATACCTTTAAGCACGGGAAGCATATTGAACAATCAACCAGAGGCAGGAGTCAGCGGTGTATTGTTTGCCATGCTCAGATAGTACAGGGTGATCAACAGAGGGTTGATGAAGATGTTTGTCAGACTTGTCATATCAACTCCATATGAAACAGATTTTCCCATTACTGACAATTTCTTCGCCATTTCATATTTCATTCCCTTATATCTTCTCTTCAGGATTGAAATATGGTAAGCTACTCATATTTTTCCGGAACACTTTTGATCAAAGCGGATTTTCCTATCAACCCGGGGGGCCTGGTGGAAAAAAACGATTCCCCAAAGAATAGTACCAGCTCTCATATCTATCGAAGCAAGAGGGATGTTTTTTTTATCCTCCTTGCTTTTTTTCTCTTTTTTTTCATTTTAGCCTTGCCAAGACCTGCTGATCTCACCCTTCATGGCCAGAGGGCGCTCGGTGTTTTCATTCTGGCCCTTACTCTGTGGGTTACCAGTGCTCTTCCTTTGTCAGTGACCGGTTTGCTGGTTATCGCCATGATCCCTCTTTTGCAGATCATGGAGGCTGATCGAGCTTATTCTTTTTTTGGCAACCAGGCCGTCTTCTTCATTCTCGGAGCTTTCATCATGGCTGCTGCCATGATGAAATCAGGTTTGAGTAAGCGTATGGCTTTAGGTATTTTACGCCGGTTCAGCAGGAATCCTCGCATTTTGGTTTTAGGGATTTTAGTTACCTGTAGTTCTCTCTCCCTGATCATGCCGGAGCATGCGGTAGCAGCCTTGATGTTCCCGGTGGTTAGTACCATCACCTTGAGTTTACATTTGGAACCTGTTGACATCCAATACGGCGCCAGCTTATTTTTAGCCATGTCCTGGGGGGCTGTAATCGGCGGTATCGGCACATTGTTAGGAGGGGCGCGTGCTCCTCTGGCTATTGGCTTGCTCCAGGAAGCCTTTGGGCAAACTATTACCTTTTGGGACTGGTCAAAGGTGAGCCTTCCCCTGGCAGGGCTTATGCTGGCTGCTGCTTTCCTCGTACTTACTCTGTGCTTTCATATGGATGTAGTTGATGTGACTCCAGCCATGAAAAAACTGGAAGAAGAGTTGCTGGAAATCGGCCCTATGACTCAACAGGAAAAAAGAGTCCTGTGTATCATGGCTGTTACCATCTTTACCTGGATCTTTCTTAATCAGGTTTTTGGATTAGCCCTGGTTTCACTCTTATCAGCGGTGATTTTGTTTATGGCCAGAACTATCACCTGGGACGACGTGGACAGCTATGTCAATTGGGGAGTAATTTTGATGTATGGCGGGGCAATCGTTTTGGCCAAGGCAGTAGATCAGACAGGTGCTGCACATTGGATGGCTCGCCGGATGCTGGGTCAGGCAGAGTTTCACCCGTTCTGGATACTGGCCCTTTTTGCCTTCATCTCTCTCATACTGACTGAAGGTATCAGCAATGTAGCCTGTGTGGCTATTATTCTTCCTATCGGCTTCAGTCTGGCCCGAGCCAATGCTATCAATCCCCTGGCTATGACCTTCAGTATAGCTATCCCTTCGGGCCTGGCCTTTATTTTACCTATGGGTACACCCTCGAATGCTATTGCCTATTCGTCTGGATTTTACGAAATTAGAGAGATCCTGAAAGCGGGTCTGATTTTACATATATGTGGCTGGACCATTTTTCTCATTTTGATAAAATGGTATTGGCAACTGATAGGGCTTGGATTGCTCTTGAAATAACATGGAAGAAGATAAGGGATGCGGGAAGTTATGAAAACAATTATGGTGGTCTTTTCCGCCACCCACATTTCAGATAAACTGGCCGATTATGCGATTGAGATGGCTTTGCGGGAGAAGGCACGGCTGATTGTGCTTGATGTACGTGGAATTAATATGTCAGGAAAGGTCACCCGGATGATGGAGGATGTGGGATTCCTGGGAAAGAAGGTGCTGGATCAACTGCAGGATGAAATTAAGGGAATGCGGGGGACGGTGATCTTGAGGGCCTTGCGGAATATTCAGCAAAAAGCACAAAAAAGAGGCCTTGAAACAGAATTTATCGTAGCCAAGGGCCCTTATATAGAAAATATTCTTCGGGTGGCCAGAGAGAAAAAGGTAGCCACCATTATCGTCCAGAAGAGAATTCCTGAATCAACTCAGGAAGTTCCCTTTGAGGTTATTTACGTCAGGAACGGATCGCCTTCCAAAACTTAAACGAGTCAAAAAGAAAGGGCCTCATAGCCATGATAGATTCCGGTAGATCATATTCCTGGTTTCTTGTGTCAGGACTTTGTCTGATGTTCCTGATCGGTTGCCTGCACCCATCTTCCAGTCCGTCCAAAAAGGATTCCTCAATGTTTCCTGTGCTTTTTTTGGCTCAGGCTCAGTTTGTGAAGGGAGAGGGAGAGAAAAGTGAAATCCGTGCCGTGCCGGGGCCGGCTAAACTCACCCTGGTTCAAAAAACCCCTCGCGGATGGAGAACCAGTATCCTGGAGGATGTGGAAAGTAATGTTTTTCATAAGGCCCTCTGGTTTGCTCCCCCCGAAGGACCGCCTGGAATCCTGACTATAGGAGGTAATGCGGCTGCTCTGAAGCTATGGCGTTTCAGTGCGGGCGAATGGAAGGCATCCTGCTGGTGGAAGCCCGTCTTCGGAGGGACTCAGAACCGCCTGCGGGATATTGAGACTGGTGATGTGACCGGAGATGGAATCAATGATCTTGTCATCGCCACTCATGATCAGGGCGTGGTAGCTGTTGCTCAATGGGAGGAGGACAGGTGGAGGGTCACCGAGCTGGACCGATCACCGGATACCTTTGTCCACGAGATTGAAATTGGTGACATCGATCGTGATGGGAGACAGGAAATTTTGGCCACTCCCAGTGCTCCTAATCGTCTGGATGGGACTCCGCAACCCGGGAAAATTGTTCTGTACCGCTTTCATGAGGGTCGTATCGGGCGGGAGATCGTGGAAGAATTCCCCAGGAGGCATGTCAAGGAAATTTTAGCAGCTGATCTTACCGGTTCAGGATATCCGGACTTATTGGCTGTGATTGAGGGGGAAATGGCTCTTGCTCATGGCCAGACGACCTTATTGGATACCGTCAAGATAAAGCACTATCAGTGGAAGGACGGGGGGCTGAGTGGCAGGATCATTGCCGATTTACCCGATATGCTTTGCCGTTATCTGACCGCTGGGGATGTGGATGGAGATGGAGTGACAGATATTATAGCTTCAACAATGAAATCAGGTATTTGGGTTTTAAGGCAGGGGCCTTCCGGCCATTGGGAAAAAGCATTGGTTGAGGATGAATCAAGTGGATTTGAGCACGCCACCTTAATTGCTGATCTTAACCTTGATGGACGTCAGGAGATTTATGTAGCCTCGGATGATCAACACCTCTTGCGATCATATCAATGGGATGGGAAGACCTTTCAGGGAAAAGATGTCATCTCCCTTCAAAGAGATGATATAACCTTCGGCCTTACCTGTAGCCGGATTGGGCCTTCCATGTTTCCATGAGGCAGGATCACCTTGAGGTCAAGCATCCAGTCCCAGAGTATTCAGGTCAGGAAATCCGACATTCTTCCCTCGCAGAAGGCGCATAATACCTCATGGAAATTTCCGTATATATTGGGAATGACCTGTATATCAGCTGCTCAATTTCGAGCAGCTGATATACAGGTCATTCCGTATATATTGGGAATGACCTGTATATCAGCTGCTCGAAATTGAGCCAGCGTTTGATGGGAAATAGCCTCGCAGATCAGGATCTTAACGCCAAGCTCCTGGAGTTTTTTTACTTCGGCGGAAAGAGACGGCTCTTCCAGGTAATATTGCTTACGATATATCTGCTTTCCCTTTTCAAGACTTACTATCCATAACTGGTGTGGCGGATCAAGCCATGGGGAGACTTTTTGTTCCCGAACCAAAACAGCAAGTTTCATATTTCAGGCTCCTTTCTCTGAAAAGAAATACCATCCCTTATCAAAAATACCTTATCCGCCGGAAAAAATCAATCAGCGTTCATTATGATATTCTTTACTCTCACCCTTAAAACAGGTAGTAGATGAGAGAAAGAGTGAGGTAGTGTTGGGAAATATGACCCGGTATTTTCTCTCCCTGCATTGATTCGGCTTCTTTCCTTCTGCCGAAGCGGTATTGGTAAACACCATCGAGTGAGAAGAGTCCCCGATAGGAGATCCCTGTACCCAGGCTTACCCCGAAAAAGTCGTCCGGCGAACCCTCTGCCGGTTCAGGATCATAGAAAGCCCCGGCCCGCAGGGGAATAATCCTTTCAGGGCGTTGGATGAGGTATTCCAGGCCCATCCTGATCTGGGTGGTAGGTTTTATGTGAGCCTTTTCCTTTGGTTTTCGGCTTATGGGGCTATACTCCCTCCCGGAGGGATATCGGATAAGGTATTTTTCCCAATGGGTGCGATAGCAGTCGAGGGATATGGAAAAGGAATCGGAGATATCAAGGGAGGCCCCCAGGCCATAGGAGAGGGGCATCTTCAGGGTGAGGTGGTTTGTGATAGATGATTCCACATAACTGTTCAAGACAGGATTTTCAGGGTACTCTTCGTAAAAAACCTCTCTATGCTCATGGTCAATATCCGCCTTAAAGGGAGTTTTGACAACACCCCCGATTCGGAACAGGCGTCTTCTCCCCCACCAGGAGAAAAAATTGGAGGTATAGAGAAATCCAAGATGCAGGTTAAATCCCGAAAAGCTGTACCTTTCATAGAATTCAGTGTGAATTTTGGTTTTTCTTCCATAGGTTATTCCCTCACCATCTATGATATTGAGATTTTCCCATCCGTTATCAATGATATCTCCTGGCCAGAAGTTGGCGGTCAGGCCCACATAAAGAGAGGGAGTAACCTGAAAAGCCAGGGCAGGTGAGAGGGTGTTTAAGGAGCCTCTTTGAGACTTATACGCCTCTTGAGGGGTATCCACGAGTGTCTCTTTATTCTCTGTGGTCCAGGTATAGAGATTATCCATGGAAAATTCATAGAGATGCTGGTAATTCAGGGAAAATACCATGTTTCGCCTCGCCAGTACGAAGGGAAGCGTGAGGCTTGCGTAGTTAAGGTGAAAAATGTCTGGGGAAAGATCGGTAGCTCTGCCATCTCCACTGATTTCAGAGGGCTGATAATCGATTCTCCCGGAAAACCAGGAGCCGGCCACGGAAAACTCCGGCTTGGTGAGCTGAAGCAGTCCGGCCGGGTTCCAGGAGGCGGCCGTGGCATCATCGGCCACACTGATAAAGGCACCCCCCAGGCCCATGGCTCTTGCTCCTGAGCCGACAGGATTGGGGGTGGCATTCATCTTCATATCAGGGTAATCTGCATAGGAGGTAGAGGGCCGGAGAGCTTCACCCGAGCAGAAGAGGAACATCAGTCCTGGAATGAGGAGGAGGGACATCAGGCTGAAGGGGCTGATCTTGCTCATTTTAGAGCCCCTATGAAGCAGTTCCCCCGGTCGACCTCGGCGTTGAGGCTGATCGGGTAAGAGGGGGCCAGGTAGGTGTGAATAGAACCATCCTCCTCCTCATCCCAATCACCGGCTGCGCCATCCATGAGGATAAGGTCGGCTATATAGCTGTTACTGTCGCTCGATTGCCAGGCTGTCTCATCCCAGCCGGAAGACCCCTGGAAAAGGTAAAATCGCAGAGAAGGATAAAGGCGGTCTTCGAAGTTTATATTAATTAAGAAGCTTATCTTAATGAAGACTTCCTCCTGCGGCTGAGCACCTTCAATAGTAAAGCCGAAGAGGCCGTAAGGAAAGCAGCGGTCACCTTCCGGCAGGCCAGAAAGGTTCAGGGAATTGGCATCGGGAAAGCCCACTTCATGGAATGAAAGAGCAGTGTTTTTTGATTCCTCTATATCAATCAGTATCTTTTTGATAATGAATGGATTATCGCTCCTCAGGGGGAGCAGGACCGTATCCCGGTCCAGGCTGTCAGGCAGGCCATCCCGGTCCCAATCTCCATCTCCTTCGTCAGCGTCGCAGACTCCGTCCCAGTCGTTATCATAATCATAATTTTCAAGGCAAAGACCGTCAAGGAGAATCGATGACGAGGGTGAAGAAGAATTATCCTGATCCGGACTGTTTCTGACCGTTATCCTGTTTCCCTCAGACCATCCCTTTTCCATGGCTCCTAAGGGAAAATTGAAGGCAGTATATAAAGGGATTTCCACCGGCACCCGGCCGATGAGAACATCTCCCTTCAGGACCTCCAGGTAGTTAAGGGAGTCCCTTGAAGAATTGGAAGCCACAATTCTTAAAACCGTCCGGGAATAGCTGCAGGGGTAATCAAATTGAATGCTTACTTCCTGGGTTTTCAATTCCTGATCGCCGGCCGGAAAGAGGATTGGCGGAAAATCATCCCACTCCGAAAGCCCCTGCCCTGCTATTTCTTCCCATTCTTTGGGCACCTGGTATGCAATAGTCCTTTGTTCGGAGGCCGTGAATTCCCCACAGCTATCATCCTTAGTGCCTATCTGCCAGATAGTATAATCCTCAGTGCCTATCTGCCAGCTAACCTCCGGCTGCGCCTTTTGAGGCGAAAGAATAGCCACCCATATTATAAGGCAGGGAAGAAGCCCGATGAGGCGATTCCCTTTTCTGAATGTCTTCATTCCTCCTTCCCCTTCATCAGGGTGTACACCCTGTCGGATGTCACCCTCATCTCATCCCCCGCTGATTTACCGAAAAATCGATAGCTCGACTCCCATTGGCCATGGCCTAGGTTTAGACTGTTTATCAAATGTACCTTCTTGAACGTGTCATGATCGAGAACGGCCAGGGTGGAGGCATCAGGTTCAAAGCAGGCCGGATCAAAGAGATGCCGAATCAGTTTATTCAGAAGGTCAGTCATGCGAGAAGGCAGGTAAGATTCACCGGGTTCAAAGTCGGACGGATCAAGGCCATAGAGATCTTGAATAATGACATTCAGCAGGTCAGCCATGATCTGCTGATCAAATTCAAAATCGTCCGGTTCCAAGTCAAAAAGATCCCGAATCATGATCTTCATAAGGCCATTCATAGTCTTTTGATCGAAGGCCCGGTCTCCAAATCCCCTGAGGCAGAGGACCGGTCTTTGATTGTCGGATCTCAGGTTCACAAAGAGCACGGCCGGGGAACCGGCATAAAAGGCATTGAAGCGGCCCCGTTTCAAAAGATCCTCTTTCCCCCAGCATCCGGTAAAAGGATTATGAGAACATAACTGATGGGAATTCGGGTCATCGGGTATCATGTTCAGGGAGTCAACAACGGAAGGGAAATAGAAAAGATTCAGGCCGCCAGTCAGCAAGAGGGGGAGAGTGATAAGCCCCGGGTGGGTGAGATAGAGTAAAATCTCCTCCCGGTTGGAGAGCCGGTCTCCATCATAATCACCATCAGGAGAGAGATCATCGGGGAGATTCAGTTGCTTGAGCCTCTTGCTGTAAACGGAAGAGGTTGCTGATAAGTCCAGGTAAATATCAGGAATTAATGTAAGCTCACAGGGGGCAAGGCCCGTCACTGGACGGGTGGCAAGAATCTGGTTGTTATCAGGACTTACTATTTCAAGCTTAAGGCCCTCCAGGCTTACAGCGACATCATGGAAAAAGTAATGTCCCCCTTCAAGCTGTCCTGAACCATCGAGAATGTTAACCGTAAAGGTTTTTCTCTCAGACCCTTTGATTCGAACTATGAGGCCGGTGATCCCTTTTCCCCCGGAATCCAGAATTCGGCCTTTTCCTTTTATTTCATATGGTTCTGTTGATCCGCTTATTGATCCTCCGCCTCCAGTCTGACCGCCTGGAGGAGAAAATACCGGCCATGGCCAGACACCTCCCCCGATTGATACAGGGCTACAGAAATATGCTCCATAATAGCCATCATAGCTATAGCCATATGTTGATCCAAAACTGCCACCATAGCCATACATTGCTCCGGAACTGCCATAATATCCTCCTGCGCTGTCAATTCCTCCGGCCTGACCCCCGCCTGATACAGGATAGGCGCCATATAAACCAGGAGAAAGTCCATAGCTTCCATACGTTGATCCGATCATTGGTCCCAAACCGCCATAGGCTGGCATCGAGGGAGAGTAAAAGAAAAACGGGGGGACGAAAAAGGGAGCTGACTGGAATATTCCCGGAGAATAAGCCATTCCGTCAGAATAGGGGAAAGTGAAAGAGGGTGACGTCTGCGGAGAAAAGATCTGACCAAAAGGGTATGGAGAAGGCGAGTAGGAGTATGAACTCGTATATGACATCTGCGGCGAAGCAGTCTGACCGTAAGAGTATGGGGAAGATGTATGATAAGAGGGGGTAAAATAGAGAGAAGAATATGGTGTCGGTGTAGAAAAATTTTGCCCAAAAAAGTACGAGCCAAAGGAGTACGAGGATGATGGCAGGTAGGGAGAATAATAGGTCGAATAATCTTCAGCCATGGTCAAGCCATAAGATGAAAAAAACAAAAAAAAACCTATGGCCATGATACTGAAAGTCGCCCCAAAACGCCCGGCCCCCAGGAACCGAGACCTTCCTCCCTTCATCCCTCATTCCCTCTCTATCCTGTGGATAATATCCAGGATTAATACCTAAAAAAAGGGCCTCACCCTCCCTTTTGTCTCACCTGGCGGCTATTTCAACCCATAAGCCTTTTGAAAAGTTTTTCCCCTCAAGAATAATACAGGAGGTTTTCGAGGCCTCAACAGCTCCGCCCAAGTCTTTGATCCGGCCAATCTTCATTTTCTGCCCACCTTCCTGTTCCGAATCAAAAACCTCGAAGATATCTTCCTCACGAACCCCTTCTCCAGTACCGATATTCAAAACGACCAGGTTATCCCGGACCATAGTGATTCTACCGCGCAGAGGAAATTTCCTCCTCATAAGCTCTTTCATTTCAGCATGCATTGATCGGGCCAGTTCATCAGGTTTTCCGCTTTTGATCAGCCTGAGTCCGGAATTGATCTTTTCTATCTCACCGGTCCCGGTATCAACAATCCTGTAACAGAGAGACAGTCCATCTGTGGCCGGGTATCCCTGAAGGAAAAACATCATCCTGGCATAGAGGAATCTCCCGAAGAGATCTTTTTGCTCATGAAGGGGAAAATCGGAAAGCTGAAGGTCCTTCTCTTCCAGAAGCCTGTCGAGTTCCTTTCGCTCGGCCACCCGGATTCTGTTATCTTCCACCAGGATTTGGGTTAATTTTCTTTCAAGATCGAGGATCATGCGAGAAGCCCATCCGGGAAGTATCTCCCTATCCTGTTCGGAAATATTGAAAATAGCTATAACGAAAGGCTTTGAGGTCCATGTATCCTCAGGTGTTCCGGCTTCTTCCGGCATCTCCTTCACAGGTTGCCTTTCCTCCCGTGCCTTTAACTTCTCATAAATCATTCTCTTTAATTCCTCAATTCTCTCCTGCTTCCTGACGGACCCAACATCCTCTGCTCCCCCTTTGAAAAAGGGAAGACTTTTCAGTTTTCCCCATGAGAAAAAAATCAGCCCGCTGGTTACTATGAATAAAAGGCAGAAGGTTAATACCTGCCCCATCCACCTTTTCCAGCCGGTCCAATGGGGTATGGGTGAGCGGGAACGCCGCAGAGTAGCCATTACCTGCCCGGAATCAGGCACATAATCTGAATTCCCGGAGGTGTGATCCGCCCTTTTAACCCCCTTGGCCATATCCCGGGCAGGCTCATCCTCGGAGAAATCAGCCCTTCCTGCAGGGATGAGGTAATCACCGGGATGGCCATAGAGCACATAATTGATCCAGGAGAAACTCATCTCTCCGTATTTTTCCCGGAAAGAAACTCTCGCCCTTCGTAAGGCCTCACCTATGCTTTTCCCCTCAAAGAGGTGACGATAAAATTCCAGGCCCATGGAGGCACTATATTCATCTGAAATCTCACAGAAGGTGCCGAGGTAATGCTGCACACCAGTCATGAGAAAGGCATGAACCAGGCCATAACCGGGGAAGGTCTGCCCCTGGGTTATTTTTTCTTTCTCCCACTTTCCGGTAAACCCCGATTGGCAGGCATTCCCAAAGACAAACTTCGGCATGGCCCCCTTTGTGCCGGCCATCTTCAGGATGTCAGCAGCCCTTAATTTACCGTCGGATAATATCCATCCACTCTGGTCAGGCCGGGCATCCTCGTAATCAGCATGTCCGGCATAATGGACAAGATCAAAATCCAGGAAATTTTTTCTGACAAAATCAGTATCTACCTGATC
>JBLIRT010000159.1:0-7550 GCA_049472445.1 bacterium | reverse complement strand
AGTGGCCATGTCTGATCCTTTGCAAATCCCCATTCTGGACGATATTCGACTCCTCTGCAACCAGGAGGTCGAACCGGTTATCAGCACTGAAGAGACCATTCTGGAAGCTATTCACTTTATCTATCACCAGTCGCCGGAATCCGCTGAGCAAATGGTTAAGGATCTGGATATGGATATGGAGGATGCCGGACTGCTCGCTGATATGGGGGATGAAGGCAGAGATATTCTGGACATGGCTAACGAAGCGCCCATCATTAAACTGGTGAACCTCATCCTGCTCCAGGCCATTAAGGAACGAGCCAGCGATATTCATGTCGAACCCTTTGAGAGAGAGTTGCGCGTTCGTTACCGTATTGACGGCATCCTTTACGATACCCTGACTCCCCCTAAAAAATATCAGACAGCTATTACCTCCCGTATTAAAATCATGTCCAAAATGAACATTGCTGAAAAACGTCTTCCTCAGGACGGACGGATGAAAATCAAACTGGCCGATCGGGATGTCGATATACGGGTCTCCACCATTCCCACAGCCTTTGGTGAAAGGGTAGTCATGCGGCTGCTTGATAAGAATGCCTCTATTTTAACCCTGGGAGACCTGGGTTTCTCTCGAAGGGATCTTGAAAACTTTAAATCCTTCATCAGTTGCTCGCACGGCATTATTCTGGTGACCGGTCCTACGGGGAGCGGAAAAACCACCACCCTGTATGCCTCCCTGAGTAAGATTAATTTTGCTGATAAGAATATCATCACGGTTGAAGATCCGATCGAGTATCAATTGGATGGCATTGCCCAGATTCAGGTGAAACCCAAAATCAACTTGACCTTTTCGACCGGATTACGTTCCATTCTGAGGCAGGATCCCGATGTCATCATGGTTGGAGAAATCCGAGACCTGGAGACGGCTGAAATTGCCATTCAGGCCTCACTGACCGGACACCTTGTTTTCAGCACCCTTCACACCAATGATTCTGCCGGTGCCATCACCCGATTACACGATATGGGAGTGGAGCCGTACCTGATTGCCTCATCTGTCATAGCTATTCTGGCTCAACGCCTGGTACGCCTTCTATGCCCGAAATGTAAAGAGCCGATAAAACCCGATCCGGTCATGCTGGAAAAGGTCGGTTTATCCATGGATGATCTCCCCGAGGGAGTTATTTACACCGGTCGGGGCTGCCCACACTGCCTGCATTCAGGATACCGGGGTCGAACCGGAATCTATGAGCTGTTAGCGATTGATGATGATATCTGCCGGGCCATTATGGCCCGGGCTGAGGCTGGGTCGATCAAAAAGACAGCCCTGAAACATGGTATGACCTCTTTGCGCCAGGACGGCTCAGGCAAGGTGGCGCGAGGAATGACCAGCATCGAAGAAGTCCTGAGAGTGACTCAGGAAGATATAATTTAATCCAACCTATTGAGTAGTTGAGGCTATCATGGCTGTCTTTGAATACCGTGCCTTCGATGTTCAGGGCAAATCAACAAAGGGTTTAATTGATGCGGATACTCCTCAGGATGCCTTCCAAAAGCTCCGCCGGAATAATATCTATCCCTTTGAGCTGAAAGCTGCTTCGGTTTCCAAGCTCATTTCGGCACACAGCCTTTTCCATATCTTCGAACCGAAGGCCAAGGCCAAGGAAATATCGCTTCT
This sequence comes from bacterium, assembly GCA_049472445.1. Lineage (GTDB taxonomy): Bacteria > SZUA-182 > SZUA-182 > DTGQ01 > DTGQ01 > JBLIRT01. The sequence goes on along the minus strand of JBLIRT010000159.1, from coordinate 5,896 downwards.
GACCAGACAATTAGCCACCCTCCTCAAGGCGGGCCTGCCTCTTATGCAGGCCTTATCTACCCTGATCGACCAGATCGAGACGGCACCTGTCAAGAAGATATTTATTGAGATCAGAGAAAAGGTTAAAAGCGGTATGCCGCTTTCCAAAGCACTTTCAGAATATCCTCAACTCTTTTCCAGATTGTATATACACATGGTTCGCGCCGGTGAAGCCAGTGGATCTCTTGATCTGGTCCTCGTACGTCTGGCTGAATATATGGAAAAGAGAAATAGGCAGAAAAATAAAATCTGGTCAACCCTTGCCTATCCTATTTTCATGGTATTCATTGGGATGGCTGTGGTAGTTTTTCTTATGATTTATGTTATCCCTACCATTACGAATATCTTTATCGAAATGCAGCAGAGCCTGCCCCTGGTTACCCGCCTGCTCATTCAGGGAAGTGGATTTGTGCGGATATTCTGGGCCCCCTTAATCCTGATTATCCTTTTCATACTCATAGCCTTCCGCAAATACAGAAGAACGGCTTCCGGAGGTTTGCTCATTGATACAACCCTGTTAAAGATTCCGATCCTGGGTGAACTCATCCGTAAAATTGAAACGGCTCGCTTTGCCCAGACCCTTGGAACTCTCGTTTCCAGCGGAATCCCTATCCTGGATGCACTTTCCATCGTCAAGGATGTCCTTGGCAACCAGCTCCTGGCTAAGGCCATGGAAGAAGCCCGCTTCAGCATCCAGGAGGGGGAGGACCTGGCTGTTCCCTTAAAACGGGCTAAGATCTTCTCGACCATGGTAACCGATATGATAGCTATCGGAGAAAAGAGTGGCCAACTGGAGGAGATGTTAGCCAATATAGGGGAAAATTTCGAAAATGAAGTGGATATGACTATTAACAGCCTCACTTCTATTCTTGAGCCGGCTATTATTCTCCTGATGGGTATTGTGGTCGCCTTTATCGTTGTATCTATTCTGGTGCCGATTTTTGAGATGAACCAGCTTATGTAACTAAAGGAAGCTTATGATCGAGAATGTTCGTCGAAAATTAAGAAACATTTTTTTGACCGGATTTCTGGTTCTTTTGCCTATCATCATTACCTTTTCTATTTTAGTCTTTGTTTTTAATATCTTTGAAGGAATCTTAACCCGCCCGGTTGCGGCCATATTACGGGTCATAGGACTGCCTCAGCTTATCGGCTACCATATTCCAGGATTGCTGGGACTGGGTCTCCTTGTCACTCTCTCCTTCCTCCTCGGCCTCTTTGTCACGAATGTTATTGGCAAAAAGATACTCACCATCGGGGAAAAGATCCTGAGCAAGGTGCCGCTGGTCTGGAATATTTATTATGCCTCCAAACAAATCATGGAATCCTTTTCCATGGGAGGCAGGAAATCTCTCCAGCAGGTTGTGCTGGTGGAGTATCCCAGGAAGGGTCTCTATACAGTAGGATTCGTCACCTCCGATGCCAGGGGAGAGGTTCAGGATGTAACTGAAAGAGAGGTATTGAATATTTTTATTCCAACCACTCCCAATCCCACCTCCGGGATGCTGGTCATGGTTCCCCGCGAGGAGGTAATCCTCTTGTCCATGACCGTCGAGGATGGTATTAAGCTGGTTGTCTCCGGAGGAATGGTTGCCCCGCACTCGCCGTACCGCCTGAAGGCCGCAGATCACACGGATGAGTCTCTTTAAGCTCTCGGATGATGCTTGAAGTAGAGCTCTTTGATCCTTTCCATGCTGACATGGGTATAAATCTGGGTCGTAGCGATGCTGGCGTGCCCTAATAAGGCCTGTACGGAACGTAAATCCGCTCCATTCTCCAGAAGATGGGTGGCGAAGGAATGCCGCAGGGTATGCGGCGCGATCCTCTGATGTATGCCGGCCTGAAGCGCATATCTCTTCATGATCTTCCAGAATCCCTGCCTTGATAATTTATTTCCGAATCGATTGGTAAAAAGAAAATTGCTCTCCTTTCCTCTCACCAGATGTGGCCGTACACCAGAGCAATATCTCTGGACACATGCTCTGGCCGAGGATCCAATAGGGACGATCCGCTCCTTCGAGCCTTTCCCCAGGCACAGCAAAAACCCGGCTTCCAGATTAACGGAGTTTACGGTCAAATTGATTAACTCGGAAACCCTCATGCCCGTTGCATATAATAGTTCTAACATAGCCTTGTCTCTGATTCCAAGAAGAGTCTCGTCCGGTTGGGCCAGTAAGGTTTCTACCTGTGAGTAGCTTAAGACATAAGGTAATTTCAACCAGACCTTGGGGAATGAAATATCTGAGGAAGGGTTCTCCTGAACCCTCCCTTCCAGAAGCAGAAATCGATAAAACTGCCGAATGCTGACCAGATGCCGGGCGTGACTTCTCGCTGAAATCCCCCGCTCTTTCAACTCGAGCAGATGATCCATGACATCTCTCTTGGTTACCTGCCCGAGTTCGCCTATCTCCCTCCTCATCAGAAACTGTAAAAAAGACTCCAGATCCCTGCGGTAAGAAGCTACGGTATTCTCAGCCAGGCCCTTATCAATAAGCAGATAGTTCAGCAGCGAGTCCAGATCAGCTCTCATGCCTTTCAGACCCGCACAAAGGGATTCCAGTGCTTTTCCCTGCCCAGGGTTGATTCATCACCGTGCCCGGGCAGGATGCGGAGCTGCTCATCCAGTACATACAGCTTATTTTTGATGGAAGCAATCAATTGATGGTAATTCCCTCCAGGAAAATCGGTCCTGCCGATACCATCAGCAAAGAGCGTATCACCGGTGAAGAGAATATCACCGACCAGGAGGCAGATTCCTCCCGGCGAATGACCGGGGGTATGGATGACCTTCAGGCTGAGCTTCCCGAGCTCAATAATGTCTCCATCATGTACCGGTTGATCCGGGGGAGGTGAGGGTTTTGCCTCCGGGATCATCGCGGCAAGGAAATTATCTCTCCTGGTCATCAGGATAAGATCATCAGGATGGGCTATTATGCTGGCCTGCGATTTTTGCTTCAGTTCCTGATTCCCCGTTATGTGGTCCAGGTGCCCATGGGTATTGATAATATATTCCAAAGAATATCCGATCTCGGTGACCCTTTGCCATATCCTGTTTACCTCTCCGCCGGGATCGATCACCGCCATTTTTTGTGATCTTGAACAACCGAGAAGGTAGCAGTTTACGGCCAAAGGGCCGACAACGAACTGTTCAAGCAGTATATTACTCATGAGTTAAGGTTCTCCTATCGCTCAATAATGAACGTGACTGGACCATCGTTATGAATCATAACTTCCATATGGGCTTGAAATTGCCCGGTTTGAAAAGGCACATTCCGATTCTGGAGCTCCTCGATGAAGGCCTGGTAGAGCTTTTGGGCCGCATCTGGCGGAGCAGCATTGGTAAAACTGGGCCTTCGCCCCTTCTGTATATCCCCGGCCAGGGTAAATTGGGAGACGAGTAAAATTTCTCCTCCAATATCAAGCAAGGCCTTATTCATCTTCCCCTGATCATCCTCAAAGATTCGCAGATTGATAATCTTATCGACCACAGGGTCGATATCCTGAAATGCATCACCTCTGGAAAAACCGATCAGGACGACCATTCCCAGGCCAATGCTGCTGATTACCTTGCCTTCGACCGCAACCGAAGCCTTTGAAACCCTTTGAATAACAGCCTTCATAGCCTAAAACCAGTCAATCCCATAAAAATTCCGTCTGTATCCCCGGTGACCTTCCCTGTTCAAGATTCAGGAAAAACCTTTTCCAAAAGGTTCCGGAGGAAAATCCTCCAAGAATCCCGCCCTTCCTGATGATACGGTGGCAGGGAATAATGATGGGCACAGGATTTCTTCCAAGAGCTCTCCCTACGGCTCGAGGGCTGCCCTTCGGCCTCAGGCGTGAACTCAAGCTCCCATAGGTTTCCGTCTCCCCCCAAGGTATTCTTTGGGCTATCTCCAAAACTCGTCTGGTAAAGGGCGTCATACCCCGCAAATCAACCTGATATTGCAGGTCAGCAAAGCTGCCGGAAAGATACGTATGCAAATCCTGCCCCAGGTTCTCGTACAGAGGTGATTTGCCCCGAAAATGGATTTCAACGTTCACCATCCGTGCCCTTAAAGAATCCTCCTCGGACAGACAGGGCAGAAGTTCTATCTGTTTTAAACCAATATTCGAGGACTCAATGATCAGGTGTCCTGTAAAGGTAAAACTCTCCCGGTCAAGCATATGGTCACTATACAATATCGTGTGAGCGGTGTAAATAATTTATTTTCAATTCATTGCCTTATATTCTAAAATATGCTTTAATATTTCTGGTAGGTATCGTGATAAGGTTTTTATTCCTTGCTATGAGATGTTCCATGATCAAACTACGAGAGAGGGTGTCTGAGTAACGTTGAGTCAAATATCTTTTTGGCTTTTTTTGCTTTTCCTGCTTTTCATACTTTTGATGCTGTCTTCTTTCTTTTCCGGTTCGGAAGCTGCCCTCATGTCTCTTAATAGATTACGAATTCTCTTTCTGGCGCACCAGCATCACCGAAGGGCTCAAGTGATCAACCAGCTTTTGCAGAGAAAGAAGAGGGTGATCAGCACCATTCTGGTCGGAAATAACTTCGTTAATGTAGCCGCATCTTCTGTGGCTACCGCCCTGGCCATTTCACTCTGGGGTAAAAGCGGCATTCTGTATGCCACTATTTTCATTACCTTAATCTTATTAATTTTTTGCGAAATTCTGCCCAAAGTTTATGCAGCCAAGTTTCCGGAGAAAATCTCATTTGTTGCGGCTAAACCCATTCTATGGCTTATGCGCCTGTTAAGACCTCTTGTTGGTGTGATCGATTCTGTGGTGGATTTCTTTTTGGTATTTGTTATTCCCACCGAAGATCATAAGAAACCTCTCATTTCCGAAGAGGAAATTCAAGCTGTCATCACTATCGGTGAGAAGGAGGGAGTTGTTGAAAAGGAAGAGCGGAAGATGCTTTTGAGCATTTTCGACCTGGCCGACACGCCGGTCAGGGAGATTATGGTCCCGAGAACAGAAATGGTCTGCATTGAAGAAAATTCATCCTATGCCAAAGTCAATCACATTATTGATCAATCAGGCCGATCCCGCTTTCCGGTTTTTCGGGGTGATATTGATAATATCATCGGCACCATCCATAGTCGTGATTTGCTGAAATTCCAGGGGAATCCTGCATCCTTCTCTTTAGCAGGCATCATGCATCCTGCCTTTTTTATTCCTGAATCAATGAAGGTATTATCTCTTTTGGCAGACTTTAAGAAAAAGAAAATCCATCTAGCCATGGTTATTGATGAGTACGGGGGAATCGAAGGCCTGGTCACCCTGGAAGATGTATTGGAGGAGATCGTTGGAGATATTCTGGATGAATCTGATCTTGAAGAAAAGTGGATTGAATATCTCCCCAATGGAAGAATCATGGTAAATGGTGATACTTCCATCAGGGAGATCAATAGATATCTACATCTTGATATCCCTCACGATGAGTTTCAGACCCTGTCGGGATTCATTCTTGACCGCCTGGGAGTCATTCCCCACCGGGGTGAATCCATCTCATATGAGGGATATCAATTTACCGTTTACTCCATATTCGGGCAAAAAATTTCTAAAGTTGAAATTAAACTCCTAAATCAATAGAGGAGCAATAATCAGGGACACTACGGATACCAGCTTAATTAAAATGTTCATGGTCGGTCCGGAGGTGTCCTTGAAGGGATCGCCAACCGTATCACCCACGACCGCAGCCTTATGGGCGGCTGATCCCTTTCCTCCTAAATTACCTTCCTCGATGTACTTTTTGGCATTATCCCAGGCACCGCCGCTGTTAGCCATCATCAGGGCGAGCAGAACGCCGGTCAGGGTGGTGCCTGCCAGCAATCCTCCCAGGGCCTCCGGTCCCAT
>JBLIRT010000158.1:0-7762 GCA_049472445.1 bacterium | reverse complement strand
CTCCTGGGACTACTTCGCTTGCTCGATGCGGGCGGTATAGGGTCACGAATTCGATTTCTTTGCTCTTGGCGCTGGTTGTGCCGGTCAGGTGCCATTCTCTCCGTTGCAGCAGGATGTCTCCGGGAAGCAGGAGGGATGTCATGTTATGGATCTGTTCCTGAGAGATCAGATACCGCCCCAGACGCCGCACCTTGACATCCGACATCCACTGGGAAATCCCGGTCTGTACCGGAAGCCATACCTGAAATCCGGCATCTTTGATCACTTTTAAGGCATTTTTCAGGGTGAGCACCTCTCCAGTGCCCCGTCCCATCCGAAGGATCACCTCAGAGTCTTCTTTGATGAAAGCGCGTGTTTCAGGAAAGTTTTTGCTGCCAAAAGCCTTGTCTTGAACCTGCAGGGCTGCGAATTCCAGGGCCCTGGCCACATGTAAAAAGCGGAACTTGAACCTGGCGTAGGTTTTTCCGGACAATCCCAACTCGGGCACCGGATCATTGAGGATGGTGTCGAGTTCCGGATATGCGTCCGCCTTCTCCAAAAACTCTAAAGCGAAACGGTATTGGGCCAGGAATGAAGCATTATAAACAAGAAAAGAGTCGGCCCGCCTTTCTTTGTCCTTTACCATGGAGAAATCCTTATAATATGACCTGATGGATTCCAGAGCCAGGTAATAATCAAGGAGTCCTTTCCAGGCATTCCATACGTCTTCCTTGGCCTCCCGAGGAGGTACATTCACCTTACGGTCGCCTTCCGGACGCAATGTCTTAAGACCGGGGGTCATGAAGGCCAGAGTAGATCGCAGTCCATCCCTGTAAATACTTATGGAATTAAGATCAGTGGTTATCCTGTCACCGAGCATACTTTCCTCCAACTCCTGCAGGGGTGTAACGTGCCTATGAAGCGGAGCAGCAGCAAGGCAAAAGACCACAACTACTGCCAGGATCAGCATGATAATAACAGATTGCTTTGAGGTGAAAAGGTATAATTTACACATCGGAATTGTCAACATGAATGTTCAACCTCCTATGGTTATCTATTTTATTCCTTACACCTGCATGTTTTTCATATCGGCAGCCCCGGTCCCATGGATAAGTGTACCTACAGCACAAATAGTACATTTATCTCTCCTTGCTGAACGCCAGGTGTTTATTGGCGCACCCGGCGTTTTACGCGTCTTCGATTGGCTGGTTAAAAACAACCGGCAAATCGAATCATGGGAGTTATTCATCTAAAATGCCATGAATAAGGAGTGGTTCCGGGGAAAGGGGAGGGCGGAGTGAAAGGCATAAGAAAAAAATCTTAACCCGTAAGTGTTCCAAAATTAAAACCGCCTATAGTTGATAAAGGGAGGTTGTCATAAATGACTTGATATCTTATACCTTTAAAAAGGCCGAAAGAAAGTGAACACATCAAAAGATTTTTCCAGCAATGTTTTTATCATATGCACTTTAGTATTACTATCACTCCTAAATGCGCCATTAGGACTTAGGCCGCATGTAGAGGAGAATATGAAAGAGGGGCCTATAAGCAGAATACGTATTGAAGCAAGGGAAAGGGAGAAAAGAGAAAAAGAGGATAATGAGGAAGAAACATTTGATAAAGTAAATAAAAAGAAATATTGTTTAGATATTGTTTTTGAAAGTCTCTATAAAATCCATTCTCTCCACAATCTGAAAACCCACCATTTTCATATTCATATTTTAAGTAGCAGCATTCACCTGAGAATTTAAAAGCACCACCATATCATCATTCAACGTAAGATTTGTGTCATGGAGCAGACATCCCACACAGTAGGGGCGCTATGTGGGATGTGATTAACTCCTTTCCACGACTTACCTGCTCCTGTCAGGGGGATTTAGCCCGTGATCAAAGGTTAAATTCCCCTGACTCGTATCATTTTATAAAAGAAAGATTTGTGCACTAAGGTAATATGTATTTATACATATATATACTACCTGATTTCAGGCTATAACTCAAGAAGAAGTTAAACGATAAGGAAATTTGAGGTGAACACTGTTTTTACCATCTAAGCCGCAACATTCTTTCCTGATCTTTATGGCCGAAAATCATTAAAGGCCTACTTCTCCCATTTTATCGATAACAATTGGACGGTTCCGGTTACGAAGTGAATCTGACGTTTTGGCCCGAAAATAATCAGTAGCTGCGGTTTCACCGCCATTCAAGATGCCGTATAGACGTCATACATTTTATGACTATTCCAGTTTCTGTTGCCGTAAAATGTTTCGCCGCCATTCAAGATGCCGTATAGACGTCATACAGCGTCATCCTGGTTACGGCCTCCCAAAACCCGCCTTTGCTTCCCCTGATGCCTCTCGGCTGCCCTGAAAGGCGCTGAAGCCGTAATTTTTGCCGTTCCCCATACACCCTATCTTAACCTGAATCCTGATTACGTCGCTATATATCTTCTTAGAATTGGCTTAAAAGTGATCACTTTTAAAAGTGATAGTTAGCTGGTTGCGGTGTTACATTTTTTTTTGGGGAAAATAAATTTTTTTTTCGTCTATTCATGGAGAGAGGAAAAAATAAGGAATTAAGGGTCCTCCAAGGACTTACCCCCAACTTGCGGCGCCGTAAGAATAACATGATAAGTATCAGCATGGAGGTGCTTAAGGAGAGAAAAATTATGCCTTTACATAACCAACAGGAGGAAGTTGGTGAGGGAAGCAGAATTCTCATTGTTGATCCTCATCCTATTGTACGAAAGGGGCTTATTCACCTGATCAATCAAAATCTCGGGACTGTAACCTGCCAAGAGGCCGAGAATGCTTACCAGGCCCTGGAGCTTACCGGCACCTTAAAGCCTGATATGATCATTGTTGAAATTTCTCTTCAGGGTCTCAGCGGAATCGAGCTTATTGAAAGAGTTACCATGAATCATTCATATGTATCTGTTTTAGTATTGTCGAGGCTTCATGAATCTTTCTATGTAGAACGAGCCTTTCAGGCAGGGGCCAGGGGATATGCATCAAAAAGTGATACACCTGATGAGATTATAAAAGCGATTCGCAGCGTATTGGCTAAAGAGACCTATATAAGCCGCAAAGTAGATTCCAGAATGAGGGATAAATCTTCAGACAGGCATGTAGGTCTGCTCTTGAAAGCTCTCAGCAATCGTGAACTGGAAGTGTTCCGGTTAATCGGTCAGGATTATGGAACAAGCCGGATAGCTGAAGAGTTATGTTTAAGTATCAAAACGGTTGAGTCCTATCGGCTGAGGATAAGGAATAAATTGAATGTAAAAACCGGCCATAGGCTTATCCAGTACGCTATTCGATGGATACAAAGTGAGAATCAGACTGGTTGATTTAGCTGATGCCCACAGATATTTGATATTATCGGGACAAACGTTTACCAAAAGATATTATCTGGACAACCTATGATATGGAAACAAAAAGCTTTCGGATAACATACGGGCCTATCTTTACCAATTTTCTCCTGGCTGACGAGATAAACCGATCGCCTCCCAAAACCCAATCCGCCCTGCTCCAGGCCATGCAGGAGAAAAAGGAAATTGTTATTGCTCTTTACTCTTCCCGTATTCCTGTTCATTCCGGGCCTTTTCTCTATCCACGAGAAACAGAGAATAGACTGTACCATTCGGGTCTATCCGGATATCAAGGAATTAAATGATTATCTGCACCTTGCGCGCAGGAATCGATTATACCAGATGGAAATGTATCGGAATCGAGTTAAACCAATACCTTGAAATGAAATCAAAAAACCTGGCCTGAAGCCGTCCCCGAGGTCTGTAAAGAGCGACGTTTTAAAACGCTCTTCTTATCCTTCCTCTTCCTCTGCCTCAAATTTTAGCCCCAGTTGACGAGCTGCTTCTTTCATGGCTTTGAGGGTTTGGTCGTTTGGATCAAGCTCTTGCCCTTCAAAGGCTTTCATCTCGAATTTTACGCCCAGGCTAAGCTTTTTTAGGTTCATACGTGCAGCCGGTCCAACAAAGCAGCGGAACAATTCTCCATAATTTTCAACAGGCACCTCACCACTGATGGCAAAACGGCGCACTAATGGCCTGGTTGGAATTTCGGATGCATCCTGATCATCCGCCGGCTTATTCACAGGAATGCCTGTATCGCCCGGGCAGCCGGCAGGGGAGGGTGTAATTGTTGTATCGTTAGAAGAGGGCTTCGGGCCATCTCCGGAAGATACCTTTGGCGGCTCAGGAATAAAGGGCGGGATGATCCAGACGCCATCCTCATTTGGATCAAGAGAGACCGATTGTCTGCAGTAGCGCGCCTGTAAGGCTGATGGGCTCATCCCTCTCCCTATACCAATGAGTCCATCCAAACATGCCTGGGCAAGACTTTCCATTACAGCCGCCTTATGGGCGATCATGGGCTTATCTGTTAATCGAAGAAAGGCTTCAACCGCATCCTTCAGCCGCAGACTGCCTTCTTTTATGACCATACCTGTCTCCTGGAGAGTGACCTGGCCTAATTTTTTTAAGATCCACTCCGCATCCTCTACCAGGGTAGTCCAGAGATAGCCGAGATGTTCCGGAAAGCTGCAACGGGCATCGGTAAGTATATAGGGCTCAACCTCCTGGCCGCTGACTCTGAGGGCCACCGTATAGGCAGGCCCCACGGCCTCAATGGTGGCCTTATGGGCTGTTTCAAGACGCTTCTGGAGCGTTTTCTTCTGCTCTTCATCAAGTTGTGTTCCATAGTCAGATTGGACACCTTCCAGGGCCGCCCGCTCCCGATGTGCCTGGCGGAGTTTGTTTAATCCCCTGGATGTTCCGGCCAGAAACAGGAGGGTGTTCCGATACAGGCGATCTTTTCCGCCGCAATGGCTGCTGATTTCAAGAACACGCCGCTGAACTGCCTCTTTTCCTCCATTATTTTCATCCCAGGCCAAAGAGGGAGGCATGATGAGGAGAGAGAGGCTTTTTTGCTCAGGCAGGTCTACAGCCGGATTAACAATCACCCGCCAGGTGGGCTCTGAAAGCATCCCTTTTTGGGATATATTACGAAGATCTTCGAGGATTTCTTCCTCAAAATTTTCTTTCGCCTTTTGCTGGCGATACTGAATCACTAATTTATTCAAGGTTGGCTTGGTTCCGAACCAATACCGCTTCCCGAGATTTCCTGCTGAAGTCGTATGAAGGTAGAAGCAGCGGTTTTCCAATTCCAGAAGAGCACCATCGGTATAGCTCCAGTTCAGTCCATGGCGCGAGCAGGCAAGTTTCAGATCCTGGCCGCTAAAGCCGCATCGGCTGCTCTGCCCTCCGAAGGAGCCGAGTAAAATGGCTGAAGCCAGTCCCTGGCTGATGCCCTCGCGGCCATAATCTTCACCGCGCTCTTCATCAAAAGTTCCGGCATTTGATTTTATACCGAGGATGTCTGCGGCTGCCACCGACTGATAGGCAGGACCCCATAACCGTGTCAGAGCTGCCTGCATGGCATCAAGAGACCATTGCACGTGGCATGGCTGAATAAGATGCTGTGTCTGTGTATTTCCTCCCCGTCTCTGCCACAGGTCTCTGACGATACTGGCCAGAAGTCGCAGCACGCCCCTGGTTCGCTGAAAGTCCGGGTGGCTTCCCCAGCGGGTATACAAAGCATCTATAAGAAAGGGATGGAAGGGATAAGCCCTCTCAATCTGTTCCCGATAAGTATTTTTGGCCGCCTCACCGGCAATTTCACCCTGATGGGCGGCATACATCTGCTGATAAGCCTGGGCCACCTTCCGGGGATAATCCTGTTCATTGGGTGGAGTTATGCTTTCAAACAGTCTGGCCCGAACGACCTCATAGATTTCGTCATCTGCTACGGGCTTGACATCAGAGCCCAGACGTTGAAATCTTCTCTCAAGGGTAATAAAAGCCTCCTGCCCTTTTTCACTTTGGGCGACCTCGTATTTACTGGCCGGCAGGGTAGCCACCACCACCGCCCCCGGAACCTGCTGAACCGCCTCGGTAAGCTGCTGAACGAAGGAAATCGTCTGATCCGCAAGACTCGTCTCACCGACCGGTACGGCAGCCGCGCCCACACAATAGTCTGCCAGCTCATCGAGAAGGATGAGACAGGGCGAAGCCTCCCGCAGGACATCAATGAATATCCCCTGCGGCACCCGCTGCGCCTCGTCATTCGGCCGTACCTTTTCATATAATTTGGCCCCGCCGAGTTGAAGGGCCAGCTCCCCCCACAGGGTTCGGGTATGGATCCCTTCCGGTGTCTCCCTGCCCTGGGTTGCATCGCAGGTGGCATTGGTAAATACTGCCACACCCTGTATCTTTTCAGGAAAACGATCAGCCAGACCCTGCCTGACCTGCGTCAAGGCAGGTGCATGCTTTAGCTTTTCACCATGCCTGGCCATATGCCAGAGAGCTACCAGGGTATGTGTTTTCCCACCGCCAAAAGCTGTCTGCAGGCTGATAATTCTATCCCCACTGTCCGCCCGGCCGGAAAGTGCATCAGCTACACGGCCCAAGATCGTGGAAAGACCCACGGTCATGTACGTCTTACGAAAAAATTCCTCCGGATCGAGATACACCTCCGGTGCCGTATTTTGAACTACAGCCCAGATGTTGGCGGCGAATACTGCTTCGGCCAGTCGCCCTGTGCGGATATCTTCATGAGGAGTGGCCACCGCATACCAAGGTTTAAGGTTCTCCATCATTTCACCTATCCTTCTTTGGCGCTCCATAGAGATAATGGTCATGGTTTTCAGCAAGATCAGGGACGCCGGTTTCGATGGCAAGATCTTTAAGGTTTAAGGATGGTTCTTCTCTATCCTTAGCTTTCTTTTTCTTTCTGCCAGTCGAAATCGGCGGTTTCATACTTCCTTTCTTATGGTTGTTATATCGGGCAGGCATCATTTATAAGCGTCCTTTCCTGATGCGCTTTTATAAAGACGTTGATTATCAATGCCCGAGAGGCAGAATACGTACTCTTGTTTTAGCTTCATCCAAAACCAAAAGGGCCCCCTCCTCGAGTAATAGCCTGTGCTGCTTTAAAGTACGTATTACGATTTCCTTCAAATGTTCTGGTGCCACATCCTGAGTTCGAACCTGAAAAACACTGGGTCCTTCACCCTTTGTGACCGCAAGAATAGCACCGAAATCAAGATCATGCGTAAAAACGATATAATCATTGGCACGTGCCCAGGCCATAATTGTATGGTCCGAGGCACGCGGGTCACCAACTGTTGACCAATGGAGTGCTTCCCATCCCTCTTGCTGTAAAACGGCCACCCATTCTGGAGACAGATTCATATCAATGAGCAGTCTCATGGGTTAGTCACCGGCACGTCAATCTCCTCAACCCGCCAGGCAGCATAGACCAGTGCCTCGTGAATATCCTCCTGCTCCAGGTAAGGATATAATTTTAGGATATCGTTTACAGAATGACCGGAGGCAATCAGCCCGACAATAGTGCCTACCGTGACCCGCAGGCCACGTATACAAGGTTTGCCGCCCATTACCTCCGGATTGAAGGTTATGCGTTTCAATGGCTGCATCGCTCTATCTCCTCCTATAGGAATTGAATAACCTTATATTATATTTCTTTAACATTTTTCGTCCCTTATAATAGTTTCCACCAAAACCTATATATTGTCAATCTGAAAACAATCCCATCTGTACTCCTTTAGCCCCCTGGGATCTTGCTTCAGTGCGGAATGTCTGCCGTTCACCAAGCAGTGTTTTAACCAGTTTCCAGTCCTCGGTATCGCGAGGGAGGACTTCAAACAGTGCCTGGCTGAGCTTCCAGAAAGGGCCGTCTTCAAGAAG
>JBLIRT010000157.1:0-7784 GCA_049472445.1 bacterium | reverse complement strand
CCAATGGAGACCTCATCAAAGCCCGTTCCCTGAACCTGCCCATTCTCAAACGCGCCGAAATTCTGGCCCGCCTGTTCAATGAGTATTACGGTATTGCTATTGCCGGGACAAGCGGCAAGAGCACCATCACCGCCATGGTCGGTCATATCCTTACCCGGGCCGGGTTAGATCCTACGGTCGTAAACGGAGCCCCCATGAAGAACTTTCTCCTGAACGGACAGCCGAATAATATCCACACCGGCTTATCGAATATGATGGTGATTGAAAGTGATGAAAGTGATGGTTCGATTATTCATTATCGCCCTGCCCTGTCTTTGATTCATACCATTTCCAAAGATCATCAGGAAATCCCCGAACTTCTGAAACTTTTCCAGATCTTTGCCGGCCATACCAGAGAAAAGGTTATCATCAATGCCGATTGTCCCTACGCCGGCTCTTTAACCCTGAAGGCTTCCGGTATTACTACCTACTCTTTAGAAAAGGATTCTTCTTACCGGGCTCAACTCCTTCACCTCGAACCCTTTGACAGCACTTTTGAGTGCCGGGGGCAGCGCTTTCATCTGTCAGTACCGGGCATCTATAATGTTTCCAATGCCTTAGCCTCTCTGGTCATAGCCGCCCACCTCGGCCTTTCATGGTCTGACATTCAATCCGGTTTAGAGACTTTCCAGGGCATAAGCCGCAGATTCGAACTGGTTGGAGAGGCCAGAGGAATCAGGGTGATCGATGATTTTGCCCACAATCCTCAAAAGATTACAGCCGCACTCAGGGCGGCTTCAGGCACAGGCTCTCGACGAATCCTTGTTTTTCAGCCTCACGGATATGGCCCGATCCGATTTTTAAAAGAGGAACTGGCTGAAGCCTTTGCTTCTGAGATGTCAGATCACGACATCCTTTTTATTCCTGAGGTTTATTATGCAGGTGGCACAGCCTCACGAGACATTTCCTCTCGTGATCTGGTCAACTCCATCACAAAGAGGGGACGAGACGCCCGATACGGAGAGAGCCGTGAGTCTCTCCTCAAGTCCTTGATCGAGGAATCCCGTTCTGGGGATACCATCCTGGTCATGGGCGCCCGGGACGATACGATTACTTCATTCTGCCGGAAAATACTTCACCGATTGGAAGAGGAGACATGACCCAACATTCTGACGTAAGCATGTCCAAAATGAAAAAGGTCACCATTCATACTGATGGGGCCTGTTCCGGTAATCCCGGCCCGGGGGGCTACGGGGTGGTTCTTCAATTCGGTGAGCATCGCCGGGAGATATCGGGCGGGTTTAGAATGACCACCAATAACCGGATGGAAATCCTAGCCGCTATCACCGGGCTGGAAAGCTTGAAGGAGAGGTGCCGGGTCACCCTCTACAGTGATTCGAAATATCTGGTAGACAGCATGACCAAGGGATGGGTTTACCGATGGAAAAGGAATGGATGGAAACGCGATAAAACGGCTAAAGTCCTTAACAAAGATCTCTGGGAACGTTTGCTCAGCCTGTGCCAGGCTCATGTGGTAGAATTCCGCTGGGTGAAAGGACACGAGGGCGATGTGGAAAATGAACGGTGCCATGAACTGGCTGCGCAAGCTGTCAAGGCATTCCCCCTCCCCGAAGACCCGGGATACCTGCCGCCCTCACCGGTTACTGAAACCAGGTGACGTCTCCCTGCCCCTCACGGAGGATATTCACCTGGCCGTCTATCAGCTCAATAACACTGGAATCAGTAGGTGAAATAGATCCGCCATCGATAATCAGGTCAATTTCATGAGCCAGGCTTTTGTCTATTTCCCAAAGGTCCGGAGAGCTATCCTGGGCACTTCCCGGAAGACCGGCACTCAAAATGGGTGCGGCGTACTCCTTTCCCAACTCCAGCAGGATTCGATTATCAGGCATACGCACGCCAATAGTTTTTCTTTTGTTCAAAGTGATCTTGGGAAGAATTCGGGTACCGGGGAGAACGAACGTGTAAGGGCCCGGAAGATGGCGGCGTAGAATCCGGAAGGTAAAATTATCCATCTGGGCGTATTTACTGAGCTCGTGGAAATCGGTGCAGATAACGCTGAAGAGCTTTTTCTGATCTGCATGGACAAGCCGATAGAGCTTTTCAACGGCCTTTTTACTGAACAGATCACAACCGATATCATATTTCGTATCTGTCGGGAAGACCAGAATACCACCATCCCTCAGTACCTGGGCAGCCTTCTGGATTAACCGTGGTTGTGGATTTTGGGGATGAATTTTTATGATCATACTCTTTGTATGGACACCCTTTCTTAAAACTTTAAAAAGTTAACAGACTGTTCAATACCTTTATTATACCATAAGGGTGCAATATTTATCATCTTACATCCATGTCCTTCCCTATATCGGCAGAAAAAGATGAAACCTTTTCCCATCAATTCCGAACATGAAGTTCATGTGTATCCGCCTTGACTAACCTTCTTGTTTCTGTTACGTTTTATGTGTCCAGGTACTCTTTTTGACTCATTTTCATAAGCTTCTCATACAAAACATGAAAAGGCGACTGTCCGGTAAAAATCTCATATCAAAAAGGGCTCAAGATATTGCTCCATTCCTGGTTATGGAGATTATGGAGAAAGCCTCTGAGCTTGAAAAAAGAGGTATGAACATTATTCACCTTGAAGTTGGAGAGCCTGATTTCGATACACCTGCCTGTATTAAAGAGGCAGCCATAAGGGCCCTGGAGCATGGACAGACCAAATACAGCCATAGTTTAGGTATCCCGGAACTCAGGGAGGCTATTTGTGAATCGTATCATCAGAACTATGGAGTTACCGTGTATCCTGAGCAAGTCATTGTTACTTCCGGTACCTCTCCGGCTATGCTCCTCTGGTTCGCTCTCCTTCTCAACCCCGGTGATGAAGTAATCCTTTCCGATCCCCACTATGCCTGCTATCCTCATTTTGTTCGTTTTATGGGAGGAAAGCCGATCATGGTCAAAATCTCCGAACAGGATGGTTTTCAATTTCAGCCAGCAGACATCAAGGCGAAACTGGGGAAAAGGACCAAGGGAATTATCATCAATTCTCCCGCCAACCCTACCGGGACGCTTCTTAGTCCTGAAGTAATGGAAAAAATTGCTCATCTGGGCCCATGGATCATTTCCGACGAGATTTACCACGGCCTGGTTTACGAGGGAAAAGCCCACTCTATTCTCGAGTATACGGATAAGGCCACAGTCATCAACGGATTTTCCAAGCTGTATGCCATGACCGGCTGGAGGCTGGGATATCTCATCGCACCCAAAAATCTTATCAGGCCGATGCAAAAAATGCAGCAGAATTTCTTCATCTCGGCCAACTCTTTTGTCCAGTACGCAGGACTTGCTGCTCTCAGGGAAGCACAGGACGAGGTAAAAAAAATAGTGCATATCTACAATCAAAGGCGGGAATTCATGATCCAGGGATTGCGGCAGTTAGGCTTTGGGATAGCGGTAGAGCCGACCGGGGCATTTTATATTTTGGCCAACGCCAGGCCATTCTGCCGGGATGACTCCGTTCGCTTTTGTCTTCACATCCTCGAAAAAACCGGTGTAGCTATAACCCCTGGCCTGGATTTTGGAGAAAATGCTGAAGGATATGTTCGATTCTCCTATGCTAATTCTCTCGAAAATATTGCTGAAGGTATGGAAAGACTCAAGGCCTATTTAAAATCCTAGCTTGTATCGGATGCATTCATTGAACGTATTCCCCTTTCTTCATTCGTGGTTCATGATATAGTTTTCTTTTTTAATTTCAAAATAATATCCATTTACTTCATCCTTCTGATCAAAGTACAGGATATTGAATACTCCGCCGGGCTTCAGGACTCTACACACCTCTTTGACTATTTCCTCTTTGAACTTGAAGAAATCAGCCGAGTAAACTCCTACAACGCGATCCAGAGAGGCATCCGGTATAGGCAGATCTGTAAGGCGAGAGTAGATAAAGGTCAGATTGCCGCTGGCAGACCAGCCATTTAACTGGTCATCCTCATTTTCGACGACTCCAAGGACCATGTACAGGTGACCATCTCGATTTCTCTTTATTATTCCCCTGGTTGCTTCCCATGTACCTCTATAGAGGGTCAATACCTTTTCTCCATTCACAATGGGTACTTCCTCAATAAGCTGGTTATAGGCCTTTCCCAATCCAGATTGGTCCAAATCAAGCACGCGGGTAGATTCAACTCCTGATTCGTTTGGCAGCATCATAATACCTTTCTCCCACATAGGATTGAATCGAGATAAAGGTTGTACCTGAAATTATCCATCGATGAATTTCATAAATTAAAGCATACCAGGAGAATGGAAGATTGTCAAAAGTCTTCCTTTCCCTCAAAAAAGGCTGCAGAATCAGTCAGTTAAATCGCCGTTGGCATTGCTTTTCAAATATTTACGAAATACCAGCAGGGCATCAGATGGAGTATCTTCCCCATCCATATCAACATCACAGCATATCCCCTGGCAGGAGCCACACGAGGTAGGGCATACCTCCAGGTAGCTTTCGTAAATACATAAGGCATCACGGGGTGTTATCCTCCCGTCTCCATTCACATCAGGCGGGCAAAGAGGAGGGAAAAGGCACCCGTCAGTTACCTCCCACAGGGCTATATCATCCGTCAAATTTTCCAGACAGACACCGCTTCCACCGGAGTCAAGGTCATCAGATGAAAAGTGGACAGATAGCATGGTTCCGGTAAATCCGCTGGGAATGCTTTTCCCTTCACTATGATATCCACTGCAGTGAATTCGTCCGGCACTTATTTCGTTGCAGCCGCAAAAATCAAAATCTCTGAAGGCCTCTCCAGGTTCAAATCCCTCATAAAGAGCCTGTCCTGCCTCATAGATAACATCGCATCCAAAGGAATGTATCGCTCCTGGAGCATTCTGAATACGAATAGCCAGATTTCCACTCCCCTGGCTGATGTCCAATACACCGCTGTCATCCCGGCTGCACTGGCAGTCAGTTGCCGTTGATTGAACCCCCTGAATACAGACCTTGTCCAGGCTGAATTGTGCCCCATCCACACCCCGATAGCGAAAAGCCAGGCGGATATCAAGATCGTCGATTTCCTGAGGGAGGTGATAGCGTACCGGAAACCAGATCCAGCTTTCATCATCATGCTGTAAATGGTCACTCAAAATATTTCCTGAGATCAGGATATCATCATCCGTTCCTCCGTCCCATTCACCCCTCACCACCCATAAGCTTACCTGATAGTGATTCTTGTTAACCCCCCAATAATATGAACCCATAAAGGCAAAGGACACCGTCAGACCGCTTCCTCTCATTTTCCTGCTCATCAATATTTCATCCTGCTCGTGCAAATCCGGATCATATTCCACGGTAACCGTCTGTCCTCCCTCGTAGACCGGATATTGCGAAATTTCCCAGCTATAGTTGGGATTCAGGGTTCTGGTCTCCCACCCCGGCGGTAAAACCGATGTGTTTTCAAAGTTCTCTTCCTGGTCACAATTCCAGGATAGAGGAGTAGAATAATAAATCAGCTCATCTTCAATCCCGCACTCATTCTTTCCCATTTTGATTTGAAACCATCCTGACTCGCCCCAGTCTTCACCCCAGCTATTCTTACAGATCCAGCAGTTATTTTTATCATCCCAGCCTACAATGACAATGGCGTGCGCTCCAAGCATTTCACCCTCCACATGCTCATAAACACCATGAGAGTAATGCATGAAGTCTTCATATATGTCCATGGCCCCCAACAGAGGTCCTCTCATCAATTTTCTTTTGATCATTGATAGACTATTATTTTGGGGAAAGCCTCCAACCCAGTTCCAATCCGGTATTTTGACAATCTGACTTTCCCATTCGGGACACCGGTTTTCACAAGCCAGATCACGCGCCTGGTAGGTAAAACATTCTTCCCTGGGGACCCCTGTCGTTCTTAAGAAATCAGCGGTATTATCCAGATACCAACCCTCTGAGCAGGTACCCTCACTACAGGAAACCATGAATTGCTCGGAATAATCGACTGGCAGGAGGGCATCCTCAAAGCCAATCCTCTGCATGGCCTCCATGACTGAGATTGAAGCAAAGGCCCAGCAGGAGCCGCATCCTCCCTGATCCTGTATGGAAGTAAGCCATTCATACCCATCCCTATCCCTCCAGTTAAAATAAGAAGGCAACTGCTCCAGGTCAGTATTTGAGACAGTGCCATCTGCAGCACTCCGGTCAGGGCTAGAAAGTGCTCCCGGACGTGAGTACCCTTTGGCTTTCATAAGGTCGGCATCGACCGGGGATTTTTCAGTCACTTTACTCTCCCTATATCTCCCCCGGCAGGTTCTCCTTTTCAATCCGCAGAGACATCTCTTATCCACCTTGGGAATTATCGATTTTGAGGTCTCTCCAGCTACCCACCTTTTCCCTTTTTGTTCAATAATCTTATTCAACTCGTACATGTCCAAGGCCCAAGCTGGCCTAGCTATGAGGAAGAAAATGGAAAAAATCAACACCATGATGTATTGAAAAAACGTTTTCATGATTCCCACCCATTCTTTACTTTGATATTGAAAATGTAGAGACCTTTACCAAAACAAGCACTTCTGCCCACCTTTACCATACATGGATAAACACCCGGCCGACCGGTTCATCGCCCCAGACAAATAAATTGACCCTCCCCGGTGGTCCAGTTTTCCATGTCATCCACCAACCCTTCCAGACATAAGCTGGTATTCCGGCAATCAATCTTTTTAAAGTATAGAACCACTACTTCTCCCCTCTGCCCGATGGAGAGTACCCCGGCATCTTTATTGAATCCTCCGCACCGTATTTCCCCCGGCTCTCCTTGAACACAATCAAAAAAGTCAAATTCTTTAGTCATGTTTCCTCGCTCATAACCGGTATATTCCAGAATACGAGAATCATAGTGGACATCAAAACCAAAAGATTTCACATCGTTAGGAGCTTTTCTGATAAATATCTTAAAGGCGATCATATCCCTGAGAAATCCCCGTTGATTATTCACATCCAGATCCTGGCCATATCCGCCTGGCAAGCTGAAGCCAAGAGCCCATAAGAGAGTTACCATCATGATTATTACTGATTTTTTAAAAACATGTTTTTTTTGGTGAGTCATCACGGACAGGCCTCCTTTAATCGTTTCATTCCTCAAAAAGCCTCCCTTGAAAAACAGAAGGCATTTCTCTATCGGATGTTGGCTTGAAGAATATTGACTTATATTATACGTAATTTTGATGGTATTATTTTTAATATTTTATGCTATTTTCATTATGTATGGAAAAGATACAGCACTTCGGGGATGGCAGGGATTAGCATGTTCTCATGGGAAAAAATTCATGGGCTTCACCTTAAGCTGGGGTGGGTTCTCTTTCAGGTGCTGATTTCATGGAACCATTCAACCGCCGGAGAAGCCCATTCTCTCATACCATGAAGGGTTTCGTCCTTATCAGATAAGGAGGGGCAGGAGCGAAGTCAACCCCCCAAGGATCCCGGTGCTTGAAAGCCTTTTCAAGGTCGGGGTGGCGGTTGGATTGTATGAAAACGCCTGGGTAGCCGCAGTAGGAGCTGCAAGAAGTGCTGGGAGCAGGGTCAGGGCTGTAGGGGCCAGGGCCGGAGCAGCGATCGTCGGCGCTAGAGTGGGAACTGCCGGCGCAGTTGCAGCAAGAGGTACAGCGCTCACATTCACAATCGATACGGCTGGATCAAAAATGATAGTGATAGTCGCCGCTGCGCTTCTCAGCGTGGGCCGGGGGAGATTCATTCGGGCCGGGAGGGGGCTCAGTAGAGAACAGGGAAAGGG
>JBLIRT010000156.1:0-7826 GCA_049472445.1 bacterium | reverse complement strand
ACCCAATCGGGGCGATTATTCAGCTCATAGCCCAATTCATAGACAGCTTTTTCCAGGAGAAAGGTCTGGAGCAGTATTTCCAACTCGTCCCGCTCTCTTGGTATGAATGGGGCATGATTTACCGTATCCAGATAAGAGCGTAAAAAAATGCCGCCGACATACCGGTACCACGGCTCAATCCAAGGTTCCAGCAGTACGATATCCTCAGGGCGATAAGAGGGATGGAGCAGGAGCGCGCCATAGGCTGCATAATGAAAGGATCTGATCATACCGGCCACATCCCTGAAGGGTGAGCGCTTGAGCTTCCGTTCAGTCAATGGTCGTGCCGGCTCTCCTTCAAAGTCCATGATCACAAAATCCTTGCCCGTGTAAAGTACCTGGCCCAGGTGATAATCACCATGGATCCTGATTTTCATAGCCGAAAGCTTTTTTTTGAGAATCTTCTGCATCCGGCGTAAAATCTCGCGCTCGCTGGAAAGAATCCCTTTGGCTTCATCACGGATATCACTGGACAAATGTTCAAGGCTGTCAGACAAAGACCGCATGGTCCTGATTACCAGACCCTGCATAGATTGGTATACTGATCTTTGGTAGAGAAGTGAAAAGGACTCCGGGACAAAACGCTCATCCTCATGATGAGAAGCAAGAGCCAGGTGAAGCTCTCCTGTCCGCTTTCCCAGGAGAGAAGCCATTTCCAGATATAATCCTCCTATTGACTCCTGAACCAAGTCTGGAATATGAGCTATATCGACGTCCAGGAGTGATCCTTCCTCCTTAAGGATACCCTCACCATCCTCTCCCCTTTTAGCCAGGATATTCTCAAAGTATCTTTTTACAACATCAACCGTAAAGGTCCAGGCATCCCCTGCATTCTCAATGAACCTTTGAAGAAGAGCCACCGTCATAGGTTCTGCACCGGTTCGTCTATACTCGATACCACCGGCAAAGGACGGGAAATTGGCATAGGCTGTTTTCTCGGAAAGGAATTTTACTATCTCAAGGTCTGGATTTACTCCCTCGCTCAAGCGCCGGTAAAGCTTCAGAAATAATCTGTCTCCATAAATGATGGAGGTATTACTTTGCTCAACCTTCAGCGGCCTTGAGGCCAGGGCGAACTTTTTTTCACCAAGATAACTCTTGAATCCCTTGCCCGGGAACCCGACAAAATCTCCGCTCCTCCCTTTCATCTTTCTTCTGTTGGCAATGGTTAAAAGCAATTCCTGGTGAAACTGCTCATCATAGGTGCTGTCATAAAGAACACCCTCCTCATCTCCCCTTCGCAGAGAAGCCACAACACCGCCCGGAAATTCCTCCAGAGCTCTCGGCGACTCACCCTTTAAAGCGAAGGACAGGGGCAGGAGGTATAGCTCAGGAGTCCCCTCGGTATATTCAACCTCTATCAGGAGCATATGGCATGGATAGGGTACTTTACGAATCGGAGCATCCTCCAGGATACTGACCTGACGGATAACTTTGGCCTTGGCCCCAAACCAGCGGGAATTTTTCAGATATCGGGTCAAAGCCTGCTTTTCAAACCGCTCCTTTCTGTCACCCCCCAAAATTCCATCCCATTCCCCTTTTACCTTGAATTGCGGCACATATCTTTCTTCACTCACGCTGATTTCCTCTCTTTGTTTTCGCAGCAAAAACCAATAATGATCATGATGCCCCAGGGTGAGGACATAAGGGGTCTCTTTAATGACCGGGAACTTATTCTGGCTGAATACCTCCTCAGGGATCCGTCCTGCGTATGATGAAAGGTCAAGCTCAACAAATTGGGAGAACCTCGACAGATTGACTACGACGAGCATGATCTCTTCCTCATACTGGCGAACAAAAGCGAAAATTTTGGGATTATTCAAAGGGAGTATTTCCATGCTTCCTCTACTGAAGGATTTAAAGCGCTTCCGCATGGTAATAACTCGTCTCATCCACCAGAGGAGAGAAGACAGATTTCCATCCTGATTCTCAACGTTAATAACCTCATAGCGGTATTCCGGATCGATTATTACCGGCAGGTACAGCTTCTGGGGATTAGCTCTCGAAAAACCGGCATTCCGATCAGGACTCCACTGCATTGGAGTTCGCACCCCATTTCGATCGCCAAGATGGTAATTGTCACCCATGCCAATTTCATCTCCGTAATAGATCACCGGCACTCCTGGTAAGGAAAATAACAGTATATACATCAACTCTATCCTTCTTCGGCTGTTGGCAAGTAAAGGGGCTAATCGCCGGCGAATGCCGAGATTAAGCTTGGCCCGCGGATCCTTGGCATATACTCGATGCATATAATCCCGCTCTTCATCGGTTACCATCTCGAGAGTCAATTCATCATGGTTGCGAAGAAACATGGCCCATTGACATCTGTCCGGTATGGATGGGGTGGTCCGTAAGATATCGACGATAGGGAAATTATCCTCCATCCGCATGGCCATAAAGATACGCGGCATGAGCGGAAAATGAAAGGCCAGATGACATTCATCACCATCTCCGAAATAGGCAACAGCATCCTCAGGCCATTGGTTGGCCTCCGCCAGGAGCATTCTATCAACAAAATTCTTGTCAACATGGGCTCGTAATTTCTTTAAAAAGGTATGAGTTTCGGACAGATTCTCACAATTTGTCCCCTCACGCTCATAAAGATAAGGCACAGCGTCCAGGCGCATCCCATCGACGCCCATCTTAAACCAGAAATCAATGACCTGAAACATAGCTCTCTGCACATAGGGGTTGTCATAATTCAAATCAGGCTGATGAAAATAAAAGCGATGCCAGTAATAGGCCGCGGCCATGGGATCCCAGGTCCAGTTGGATGCCTCAAAATCCTTAAAGATGATTCGGGCATCTTTGTATTTATCAGAAGTATCACTCCAAACATACAGATCTCTATACCGGGAACCATGTTTGGCTCGCCTCGACCGCTGGAACCAAAAATGGTCACTTGAGGTGTGATTCAACACCAGCTCTGTAATAACTCGTAAGCCCCGCTGATGAGCCGCCTTCAGAAACTCCTTAAAATCCTTCAATGAGCCGTAATCTTGATGAATGCTGAAGTAATCGGCGATATCATAGCCATCATCTTTTAATGGTGAGGGATAGAACGGTAAAAGCCATATGGCCGTAACCCCAAGTTCTTTAAGATAGTCAAGCTTTTCCTTGAGTCCTCTTAAATCACCGATACCATCTTCATTGCTATCATAAAAAGCCCTGATATGGAGCTCGTAAATAATAGCATCTTTATACCATAAAGGATCCTCATCAAAATACGGCTCACTCATAAGACCATCCTCATCATCTGGTTGGAAACAGAAATAATATCTAACGCCGTATAGATATTTCTAAGCATCGATAATAGACTCTCCCCCTTTCAGGTTTCAAAGCAGATCCTTTTGACTGAAATTCGGTCATTATTACATCGTGATGTACACGTATCTGCTCATTATAACCTAAAATACAATCAGATGCTATACGTGCACGTTTTTCGTTTTCGATTGGATATAAAAGGTGAATAACCTCAAGATAGGCCTTAGGCGAGCGATAGGTCTATTTCAGAGATAGACTCAAGTTCAGGGATAAGATTGTTGGGTATCTTTCGAGGTATGGCCCATAAAGAAAGATATTTGACAGGAAAAAAGGCTTACGTAACCTGTTTCGTAAAGGACATGCTGAATGAAATTCCGATCATGGCCGGAATTGATGAGAAAAAATCTCTACTTGCCTTTCTGTTCAGAACTTGAAATTTTATACAACTCCCAGGCGGATTCGAAAAACATCTGCAGCCCAATACCAATAATAATTCCCAGGATTATTGCCTGAACTCCATTACCCATGTAAGTCTCTCCGATTTTCTTTTGTCAATATTCTATGGTTGTAATATATTATATCGGACGATTCAAAAAAATATTCGTTACTATAAATTTTTCACTTTCCAGAATTCATCAACATGCTCCATCCGCACTATACATAAATTCTATATGTATATATGGATTTTCAGATAAAAAGTTACAGGAACCTTTTCATGACCACCCCTTATATTAAGAGGAACTGAGGAGATTCAGGGTGCAGGTTCTGTCCTTTAGACCTGCCGTTACATGAAATAGTCAAAATCCACCTCCCGCTTCAGCCGCCTGTGCAGCCGAAGGATATGCACCGGCATCCACGAGGGATTTAATTCCACATAATTCCGGACTCCATACCAGACATATTTATCATCACTGATCAAATCATGGACAAGGTATGGTTGGTGTGGATCAATGCCCAGGTCATGGATGGGAACGGTCACATACCCTGACTGGGTGTGATGGGGATCAAGATTCATGATGACCAGGATTATATTTGAAAAGTCTTCGGTTCTCTTTCCATAGAAAAGTAAATAGTCATTATTTACCTCATAGAATTTCAGGTTCCAGGTTGTCCAGAGAGCAGGGTTCTGTTTTCTGATCCGGTTAACGGTGGCTATGACATCATTCAGACGACCAGGTCTATCCCAACTCCAGTGCTTTATTTCATACTTCTCTGAATTGAGGTATTCCTCCCTTTCCGGCAAAGCCTCATTCACACAAAGCTCGAAAACCGGCCCGAAGATACCGCAGTTGGAAGACAGTGTGGCAGCCAGCACATACCTGATGATAAAAGCCGGCCTTCCTCCATATTGCAGGTATTCAGGAAGAATATCAGGAGTATTGGGCCAAAAATTCGGTCTAAAGTACTCCCGGGCTTCGCTCCCTTGGAGCTCTTCAAGGTAGGAAGTCAATTCGGCTTTCGTGTTACGCCATGTGAAGTAGGTATAGGACTGGGTAAATCCTATTTTAGCCAGGCGGTACATGACCTTTGGCCTGGTAAAAGCCTCAGAAAGAAAAATAACGTCGTGGTAATCTTTCTTGATCCCGCTTATCAACCATTCCCAAAAGGCAAATGGCTTGGTATGTGGATTATCAACCCTGAATATTCGAACCCCCTGGTCAATCCAGAATAAGACCACGCTCTTTAATTCTTCCCATAACTCCTTCCAATGTTCGGTTTCGAAATTTAAGGGTACGATATCTTCATATTTTTTCGGCGGGTTTTCTGCATACTGAATGGAGCCGTCAGGTCTCTTCTTGAACCATTCCGGGTGCTCCCTTATATAAGGATGATCAGGAGAACATTGAAAAGCTAAGTCAATAGCTATCTCCAGGTCAAACTGGCCTGCCTTCCAGGCCAAGTGCCTGAAATCATCAAGGGTGCCTAATGATGGATCAAGAGACTTATGTCCCCCCTCTGCCGAGCCAATGGCCCAGGGGCTTCCCGGGTCATTCGGTTGAGAGATGGGTGAGTTATTGCTTCCCTTCCTGTTGGTTCTCCCTATGGGATGAACGGGTGGCAAGTACAGAACATTGAATCCCATCCTCGATATTTCAGGAAGAAGTCGCTTACAGTCATTGAATGTTCCCGATCTCGTTGGATCAGGGCTCCATGATCTGGGAAAAAGTTCATACCAGGTGCTGAACAGAGCCTTGGCCCTGTCAACCACGACCATAAGCTCTTTCCTGTAGAAAGTAGACAGACTCTTATCAGGGTATGCTTTCATTACCAGGGTAAGCTCACGGCTCAGGGCCAGGCTCACGGCCCTTGATACATCTGATTCCTCTTTCAAAAGGGATGCAAATTCCTCCAGCTTATGAACATCAGCGTGTGGAGCCCCATCATGCAGGATTCTCCGGGCCGAATCCTGAACATATCCGGCTCCCAAAAGAAGCTCTACCGCTACGTCCTGCCCGGCCTGGTATTTTTTCTGCAGATCTTTCTGCCAGGTTGCAAAATAATCTACCCAGCCCTGAAGCGTATAGGAATAAAAACTCATTTCCTCAATCATGAAGGCTGCTTCCCATCTGTCATTGACCAGCATGTTCATGGGTGCTTCCTGCCATGGCTGATCATTCCCTTGACGGTATAACACGACTGCTGATATTTCATCATGGCCATCGGAGAAAACATCCGCCTGGACAACGACCTTTTCGCCTATGACACGCCTGATGGGAAAGCGCCCTCCATCAATTTCGGGGTAAACGTTTTCAATGACTACTCTTTTGCGGCCATCAGCCTCTATCCCTTCAAAACGCAAGGTGCTGTTCCTCTTCGCCAGACTGTTCACTGATGCAGACTTTCTTAACTCAGGGACACATGGATCATGAGAATATCGGATTTTTCCAAAGGAACTTTCTCATGGAAAATAAACATGTATAGTTGAAAAATAAATGCGTTTCTGTATAAAATAATATAAGAGATCTGTATCCTTACAGACCAAAGAGATAAATGGATCTGGCTAAAAGGCGAGATAAATCCTCAAGGAAATGAAAGGTTGAGATGACCCCTTGACCGGATGGGGTGGATGTTAAAGGTATTCGGTGTGATTACATGGGAAGGGATGCAGCAAAAATCCCTTCCCATCTCACGAATCCTTGGGTATTACTATGTAGAATGGGTAGAGGCGTATACTCACACCTTATCTGAAAGATGCCTCCATGCTCCCATATCCATCATTTTATTTATGAGGTATGATCAGCACATAAATAAAATCAGAAAATATATGGGAATGGAGGCGTCCCCCAAAGTATCTCAGGTGTGAGGAGGTTAAAATAAGCCAGTGGATCAAGATAAGGCCCAAAAGCGGCTATATATGCGTTATTCGCTACCAGGCCGAAGATATCGAAGTGTTCAAAATCAGGAACGAGGAATTCATATCCCAGTGGCAGCGGGTTGGCGAAGATCCCTCCACCCGGGAGTAAGTGATCGGGGGGCGGGAAGGTATTAAAGCCGGTCAGGATATCAAAATAGTACAAGCTGCCCCCAAGGACGGCCGGAGCATTGTATAGGAACCATGGACTTGCTTGTTCAATATCCCAGACAAAAGCAGGCATGACCGGGAGTTGGGTTGTACTGGTAAGTGTAGTAACTAAAGGAGTTGGAACCCCCGTAAGAGGATCAATCGGTGATAACGCCTCTGTCCATAGGGGCCATAAGACGTTATAGGGTGGCATATTTTGCCAATACTGTGCGGATACCGATGAATTCATGAAGAAAACTACTGCCAAACCTAAAATCAAAGCCATAAAGAGCAATTTTTTTGTTCGATGCATATCATTCTCCTTAACCATTCATCTCTCCAGTTAAATTACCCCTCGAAGCCTAGTCAGAAAAATTCTTCATCTCACTCTTGTCGTATACGTTTCCTCCTTTCCCTTGTATGAGGTTGCCTCTACCCATTCCTCTCCCCCCTCAATCTTATTTTCAACCCGAAAAGAGCTCTTATCCCTGTTTCCAATCCCCCAAGAAACTGAAACAGGATGATCATCTTCTTTTGTGGCATTGTGCCGACATGAATATTTCATAATCGTGATCTATCTATGGACATAATATAGACCTATGAACTCAACAATGCGACTGGAAATACCGTACGTTAATCTCTTCCGGGTATCATGTTAATTGAAACTGTGATATGAGAGAATCATGAAGTTGCTTTAGGTACAAGTAATTATTGTAAAAGCTGCTGTTGGATAAAATAGCCTATCGCCTCCTGGGGAGATATACCCAAGCTGTCAGCATATGAATACATTAAAGCTCCGATCTGGTCAGCCTGAATGTCCCTCATGTAAAGGAGAGGAACATTCCTGGCTATCTCATAAAAACCAACTGCATATTGGAGATAGTTATAGGTGGCCAATATCTCCATAACAGGTGAATAATATCCCTGGGAAAGTAAGAGAGGGCTGATACCTCCAGAGAAGGTGAAATATGGATTGAAACCTCCCCATAGTCCATAAGGATGAAAAGACGAATACCCC
>JBLIRT010000155.1:0-7892 GCA_049472445.1 bacterium | reverse complement strand
TGAAAACTCTACTCCCTCTCCCTGCCCCCTCTCCTCACTGGGGAGAGGGTTGGGGTGAGGGGATTTTCAGATGAGGGCATTTTCAGATGAATAAGGAGGCCATAATGGACCGGATCAGCGATGAATATATTCCGGCTGTACTTGACGGCCGGATAGCCCTAGTCACCAACCTGGGAAGGTACTTGGGCCGGATGACCAGAAGCGGCGTCAGAAAATGGCAATCGGACGGGCTCGTGGTGGTAGTCGATGACAGGCACTTCACCATGGTGGCTACCTACCGCAAGCGATTGGTGGCCGCCTCCCTTCCCAACCGGTTGATTTTCATCATGGAGGACTGGTGGCAGATCATCGAGAGGGTAGAGGGCCGGATCAGGCGGGCCGCCGAGGAAGCCTATATGGCCCGGG
Organism: bacterium; assembly: GCA_049472445.1. Taxonomy (GTDB): domain Bacteria; phylum SZUA-182; class SZUA-182; order DTGQ01; family DTGQ01; genus JBLIRT01. The sequence goes on along the minus strand of JBLIRT010000155.1, from coordinate 7,487 downwards.
CCAGGGAGACTCTGAACAGCTCTATTACTCATATACAGTGATATCCGCATAAAAGTATCGATGAAATATGGGCTATTGAAGAGGTATCTCTTGAGTTTACGTAGCCTCCATGATATAAGTATCTGGTTAAAGCGATACATACCGCTGGTCCTGGCGTCTTGCCGGGCCGTACAATCAGGGCCGGACTTTGCTGACAGCTCGTCCAAGGCAACGTATTTCCTGATCGATATTATCGATGAATCAGAAATTTACGCCAAAAGCAAGAGCAATATGGAAATAAAGATATTAAAAATTCTGCTTTCAATCCTTATCGTGTCAATTATCGTCCCGGCCTCTGTGGCGGCCGGCCAGGATGAGCAGTGTGTTCGTGGTGAGCCCGAACCGATGTTCAGACGGGAAAACCCACGGATCAAAGAGCATTCCTTTCACCTGAAGTCCTCACATGAGGCCGGGGAGGAAGTGTTATTCGATTCAGGTGACCTCCTTTTTATTGAAAATGGCGGCTGTGAGTATTTTGTCAACATATTCCGTTATGAGTCGGAGAGTTTCCAGGGAGAGGAGTCGAACATCCGCTCCTGGTTTCAAAAATCGGTTGATGTTTTAAAGATCTTGGCAGAGGCTGAGCCCCATACGGTTTTTGATTTCCGGAAGGCAGCGGCCACCCTGGGATCAAAAATCGGTAGCAGCTCAGATCTTACCTTCGATCATATGCCATATCCCGTTGAAAATGACGGCTCTGAATTTTTGCAGACCCAGGTTGTCGTCCTGAAGGGTGGGATGATACCCGAAAAGGCATCCGGATTTGTCGAATTCAAATTATTCAAAGGTCCGCTCTAATTTTGCCAATTTTTTCCCCTTAAAAACGCCCCTCTAAGGCATGAACACACCCGTTTTTGAAATGTTTATCCAAAGAAAAATAGATAGATGGGGGCTGTGTGGTCCAATCCCAATACAAAAACGAAGCCATCACCTGAAATTACTCCAATAATATTCTCTAAGCAGCCTTTTCCCTGACGGGATGAGTGGGGGTAATCTGAGGGGCGGCACGTCGTAGGACGCTATAGATCAGAAAGTGCTCACAGCAGAGTGTCTCAAGGAGAGGAATCTCCCCGAGCCAGGAACGGCGCTGCATCCAGCGGCTCACTTCTGTCGGTCCTATGGGGGGAAGGAGGCTCCCTGATGAATCTTTTTGCATGAATGTTAATCGTGTAGAATGTACCGGGTGTTCCCCAAGGCGGAAAAGCTCTTGTCTTCCGGTAATCAGGAGATGAAATTGCCGGGCTTGCCTGGCAAAATCCGTACCCTGAAAAAGAACAAAGGAACTGGCTGTGAAGGTATCAACCTCTGGATAGACATCCTCGATGAAACGGAAGGTTTCCTGAAGATCACCTTCTGTACTCGTTGGAAGCCCGAAGATGAGCATCATGGTATTGACAATACCCGCCCGATGGCTGTTTTGAAGCACCCTGGCTATGGTTTCAGACCTCGTCCCTTTCCGGACAAGTTTGAGCAGGCGCTGTGAGCCGGTTTCCACACCCCAGCTTATCCAGGAGCAGCCTGCAGCAGCGGCTTTGTCCAGTCGTTCGGCCGTGTATTCCTCGACAGGACGACCCATGACGGAAAAAGAAAGAGACAGCCCGCGTTTGATGATCTCATCCGACAGTGCCTCCAGGCTTTTGGCCGCAATGTACTGATCTACAAGATAGAAATACCGTACGCCATAGCGCTTCATGAAGAATTCCAATTCATCGACAAACTGAGCTATCAGCTTTTCCCGATAGCCATTGAAAGAAAAGTTATGAGCGCAAAACCGGCAGCGGCGCCATTTGCAGTCCCGAGAGAAAGCGACAGGCAGAACCGGAACCGGTGTGGCGTAATTTTCAAGCCTGAATTGACTGAAGTCAGGAACCGGAAGACTACTCGGCAGTAAGGGAATGATACCTTGCGGCTGTGCTCCCCTGCCGGTAAAAGGGGTCTTGACACCGGGGATCTCATCTAATGGGGCACCTTCACAAAGAAGGGCCAGGGATTCTTCACCCTCTCCTGTATGCACCGCATCAAGAAAGGGACAGGCAGGCCATAGGTCTTCCACACAGACAGCAGACATGGCTGCCCCCCCGAGAATTATGGAAGCTGGCCGCCCTGCCATGCTCCACAATTCCCCCTTGCCCGGGGTGCGGATATATCGGGCCAGGGCAAGAGCGAAGACAAGCTGATCAAGAAACATCACCGAAAAGCCGATGACCTCAGGTTCATGTGACAGGATCAGGCTGGCCGCGGCCTCGAGGAATGTCCTCAAGCTATCCGGGCATTCCCCGCTTTGGAGATACCTTTTGGCTTCATCACGCCATCTTAATAGGGTTTGGTAGAGATCATCAAAAGCCGGCCGATGATGCCTGTACCAGGTCTCCTGGAAAAAAGGCTCTCCGTTGCCCTGCATAAACCTGAAGGCACGTGCCCCTCCATCATTACCCTCCGGAAGCTTTTGCCAGGCGAGCATATTCAAATCGTAGGCAAAAACCTCAAGGCCGGGTATTCGTATCTTGAGATAAGAAACCAGAGAGGCCAGACCGAGTGGAATATAGGTCGGATTGGCAGGCGGTGGGAAGCCCAGGACGATTCGCTTGGCCATAGTACCTTTCATTCATCTGAACATGTCCTCACCCCCCTCCCGCTCCCACAGGGAGAGGGAGTAAGATTTTCATGGCCCTTTGTGCCGGGGCTGGCTGGCATGAATGTTTCACCATGACGTTACCAACATGATCATGTTGGTAACGTCATAGAGAATATGGCGGGACGAGAAAGCCGTGTAAGCAGGATAGGCTTGATTATTTCTATCCTCTTACTTGCTGTTTCTTACCTGGACCTGATTTACACTTCCTTGCCCTTTATCTCCCTGATGTCGGTTTTGATTTTTGTCTCCGCCGGCAAAAGCAGGAGCTGTTATCAAGCCTAAGAATACCAGAACCAGTAAAATCAAAGCTGTCTTTTTCATCGGATATTCCCCTTTCCTTATTGATGATTGGTGTGTTATTTACTCGAAGTGGCATATATAAGTATACTTGCTGTAATCATTTATGGCAATGCTTTTCTGATATTCTTTCCGGTTTTTTATTTCCGGATAACCTAACCGCTTTATACATAAAGAGTTTTTAGCTTATCCGGCTTCTCATAATCAGACGTGCCTTTCCGCCTATCCCTGTATACATAGAGAGTATTTGGTCACTTACACCGCCCCAATGAGAGACACTTGCTATCCTATCGCTGTATACATAGAGATTTTTTAGGCGTATAGCCTTTGGCTTACTGAAGTCAAGGGTTGGTTTTTCATTGTAAAGATACATGCATAGGCATAATGATTATCTTCCCGAAAAGTATCTGGCTGATTTATTAAGGATCTATCTGCTTTACTATGAAGATATTACTCGACAGGAGCCGCAGTCTCAGCCGTATGGATGCTTCCATCTGGCTGCTTTACTATGGAGATATTATCCATGAATGAAAAAAGAGTAACAATAATAAAAAAAGGCGAAAAAAAAGCCGGGCCAATAGTTTATTGGATGAGTCGTGATCAGCGTGTGCGGGATAACTGGGCCCTTTTATATGCCCAGGAACGTGCAGTTAAAAAAAAAGAACCTCTGATAGTCACCTTTGTATTGGTACCTCAATTCCTTGAGGCTACCATACGGCACTATGGTTTCATGATCAGGGGCCTGCAGGAGGTAGAGAAGGATTTGTCTGAAAAGAATATTCCCTTTTTCCTGATTATGGGGACCCCGCACGAAAAGATACCGGAATTTATCAAAACATACCATGTGAGTGCTCTGATAACAGATTTTGATCCTCTTCGAATCAAGCGGGAATGGCAAAAAGGGGTCTTGGAGAAAATAGATATTCCCTGCTATGAGGTAGATGCCCACAATATTGTTCCCTGCCGGGTAGCCTCGGATAAGCAGGAATATGCAGCCTATACCTTTCGGCCGAAGGTTCATCGGAACTTACCTGAATTTTTAGATGATCTTCCATCCCTGGAAAAACATCCCATCTTGTGGAGAGAAAAGCCGGAGAGAATAGATTATGAAATGGTGAAAAGCAGTCTCCAAATAGATAAATCCGTCATTGAGGTTGATTGGTTAAAGCCTGGGGAGCGCAGCGCACATCACCTATTACAGGACTTTATCGCCAGCAGGCTGGCAGCCTATGATGAAAAGCGCAATGATCCGACGCAAAATGGGCAATCACATCTTTCCCCTTATCTTCATTTCGGCCAGATCTCTGCCCAAAGGGTCGCTCTGGAAATTCAAGAAAGCAGCGCACCGGGAAAAGCTAAGGACGCCTTTTTGGAGGAGTTGATTGTGAGGCGTGAGCTATCAGATAATTTCTGCTTTTATTGTCCACATTATGATCGTTTCGAAGGATTTCCTGATTGGGCCAGGGAGAGCCTTACCGAGCACCTGAAAGATCCCCGGGAACACCTTTATGACATGGAGCACTTTGAAGAGGCAAAAACCCGTGACCCTTTGTGGAATGCTGCTCAAATGGAGATGGTAAAGAGGGGTAAGATGCATGGTTACATGAGGATGTACTGGGCAAAAAAAATCCTGGAGTGGACCGGAACACCTCAGGAGGCCCTAGAAATTGCCCTCTACCTTAACAATAAATACGAGCTTGACGGTAGGGATCCCAATGGTTATACAGGCGTTTCCTGGTCAATCGGTGGTGTGCATGATCGCGCCTGGCCGGAAAGACCTGTATTTGGAAAGATTCGATTCATGAGCTATAGGGGGTATAAATCAAAATTCAACATCAATGAATACATTAAGAAGGTTTCCTGTTAGAGCTTATCCGAAAACCTTTGGCACCAGGCAGAACCGCTGCGTCAATGCAGGGTTTTGGGATAGGCTCTTAGTACGACAACGAGACTTCGCTTCAAGACCTAGAGAAGGTATCAGGTATCAGGTATCAGCATGGTATCAGGTATCAGGTATCAGCATGGTATCAGGTATCAGGTATCAGCATGGTAAAAGGTATCAGGTATCAGCATTAAGAAACAGGACCTGAAACCTGGACACTGAAACCTGAAACCAAAAAGGCAGAAGTTATAGCAGCACCGGACTGTTTTTCTTGCCCCTCTGTAAACTTTTTCTTTGGTAGAGCCGACCTCAAAGATAGGAGGATAGACGCTATGTGTGAAGAAAACGAAAGGAAAAAAAGGCTAAGCATGCGGGCTTACTTTACCAATATGAAGAGTGATATACCCAGGATGGAAAAGGCAAGACTTCTGGCCAGAAACAGCCTGATAAGACTAACCAGAGGGCAGAGCTGCTGCGGTCATCCTGGTGAGCCTGGCTGCTGACAGGTGAAAGAAAAAAGACCTCGGTGAGGTCTCACTCCTTTCAGGGATAAAATCGTTTCATCTCAATTGCTTTTACTATGTAAGGAAAAATTAAGGCCGCTATGATCTTGACTTTGACAGCGCAGTAAAACTTGTTCTTGACCTGGTATGGCCCGGCCATCTTCTCCTGTCTCCTGAAGCTTAGCTTTTCAATAATGTTATTGTTTCTTTTATTTTTAGTCTGATATATAATGGGTTAAGGTATGATTATAGTTTTACTCATATTTATTCAATAATAATACTGATAAAATCGTTTAAAATTTACTCTTGATATATCCATGAGTGGATGTGTCTAACCATGGTGGCCTGGTGTTAACATGAATAATAAGAAGGGGACAAAAGAGCAGCTCAGAGAGGAGGCGGCTGCTTTACGCCGCCGGATCCGGGAACTGGAAACAGCCGAAGCCGAAAGGAAACACGCCGAGGAATTGCCGTCCCGGCGAACCTATGACCTCCATGAGCGCAACAAAGAGCTGAAGTGCCTCTTTGCTATCGCTTATCTTGTTGAAAGGGAAAACATATCTCTGGATGGAATCATTCAGGGAACCGCCGATGTTGTTCCTTCAGGCTTTCAGTACCCCGAAATCACCTGCTCGCGGATCATCCTGGAAGGCAGGGAGTTCATAAGCAGGGGCTTTCAGGAAACCGGCTGGAAACTGGATGTAGATGTCATCGTGTACGGCCGTTGTGCCGGCTCCCTGGAGGTCTTTTATCTTGAGCCAAGGCCGGAAATCGACGAAGGCCCTTTTCAGAAGGAGGAACGAGAACTGATCATCGTTATTGCCGAGCGTCTGGGAAGGATCATCGAGCGAAAGCGGGGGAATGAGGCCCTGATCGAAAGTGAGGCCAGATTAAATACCATGCTGGATTCCATCGGCGATAACATGACCATGCTGGACAGGGATTTGAACATCATCTGGGCCAATAAGGCGGTCAAGAATGTCTTTGGGGAGGATATGATCGGGAAAAAGTGCTATGAGGTTTTCCCCAGAAAGGAGAAGCCCTGTGAGCCGTCACCCTGCCTCACCCAGAAGGCGTTTCAGGACGGCCTGATCCACAGCCAGGATCTCAAGGTAATCGATAAAGCCGGCCATATCGTTTACCTTCAATGCACCTCGAATGTTGCCTTAAGGGATAAAGAGGGAAGGCCGACCGCAGTAATAGAGATTTCAAGGGATATTACCCGGCAGAAGATGGCTGAGGAGGCGCTGAAGATTAAGGAATATGCCATAGCCTCATCCATTGAAGCCATAAGCTTTGCTGATATTGAAGGAAATATGACCGATGTCAATGATGCCTTTCTCAGGCTGTGGGGATACCGTAATAAGGCGGAGGTTGTGGGGAAGCCGGCCATGGATCTTTATCTCCGGGAAGATAGCCTTCAGCATATGGTGGAAGAGGTGCATGACAAAGGACAATGGACAGGTGAATTGGCGGCTGTGGCCAGAGACGGTTCAAGGTTTGACGTTCAGGCTTCAATCCATATGATCACCGATGAACACGGCAGGAAAATCGGCAGTATGGCCTCATTCATTGATATCACCGAGGCCAAAAGGGCAAGGGAAGAACTGGCCGGATACCGCTCTCATCTTGAGGAACTGGTGAAAGAGCGCACCCGTGACCTGATGATTGCCAATGCGCAGCTTCAGCAAGAGATATCCGAGCGCCGGAAAGCGGAAGATAAAATTACGGAGAGCGAGAAGCGGTTTCGCACCTATTTCGAGCTTGGGTTGGTCGGTATAGCTATTACCTCGCCGGAAAAAAAGTGGATCGAGGTCAATGATCGGCTCTGTGAGATTTACGGGTATTCACCTGAGGAGCTGAAACAAAAGACCTGGGTCGAGATGACCGTGCCGGAAAATCTTGCCTCGGACCTGAATCAGTATAACCTGATGCTGGAGGGGAAGATAGACGGATTTATCAAAGAGACGCGGCAGATCCGAAAGGATGGGAAAATAATCGACATCAGGGTCTCGACCAGGTGTGTACGCCGGCCGGACGGCTCGGTTGATTACCTGCTCGGTCTGGTGGAAGACCTTACCGACCGGAAAAGGCTGGAGGCAGAACTTCAAAAAATCCAGAAACTTGAATC
>JBLIRT010000154.1:0-7898 GCA_049472445.1 bacterium | reverse complement strand
ATGCCTCACCTGGAGACGCAACCGGCAAGACCCATTTCGGCGGCTATTCCGGTAGATTTGGCCATTCCCGGATGTCCGGTCAATCGTGATGAATTTATTCGTGTTGTCTCGGACCTTTGGCATGGTAAAGCCCCTTCCCTGCCCAACTATCCGGTTTGTATGGAATGTAAACTCAGGGAACATATCTGCCGCTACGAAGTTGGGGATATTTGTCTGGGTCCTGTAGCCCGAGCCGGTTGTGGGGCCTTCTGCCCCGGCAATAATATTCCCTGTGAAGCCTGTCGCGGCTTTGTCAGTACTCCCAACCTGAAATCCCTGGTGGAAACGCTGATGAATGCCGGTATGAAGCCGGACGATGCCCTGAAGAAAGCCCGGATATTTACGGCCAATTTGATAGATAAGGGTTTCGAGCCCAGTCTCTTTGAAGAGTAGTGGAGGATTTACGAAAAAAATGGAACAAAAGATTAACATCAACCTGCAGCAGGTAACCCGGGTTGAAGGACACGGCAGCATCGTGGTTAACGCTGCCCATGGTCGTCTGGAACGATGTGAATGGCAAGTGTCCGAATCCCCCCGCTTTTTTGAATCCATGGTGAGGGGCCGGCCTTTCTCCGAGATTGCCCGTATTACTTCACGCATCTGCGGCATCTGTTCGGTGGGCCATCAACTGGCTTCAATCAAAGCCACAGAAAGTGCTTTCGGCCTGAAGGTATCCGAACAGACTATTAAACTGCGCAAGCTCTTAAAGCATGCTGAAAACTTTGACTCTCACCTTTTACATATTTACTTTCTGGTTGCTCCTGATTTGATGGGTGTGCCCTCAGTACTGCCCTTATCTGCCTCTCATCCGGAAATAGTAAAACGAGCTTTGCATGTAAAAGAAGCAGCCAGTCAGTGGTCCGGCCTTATTGGTGGTCGATCAACGCACCCGATCCGTCTTTTGCCCGGAGGTTTTTCCAAACTGCCCGCCGAGGCCGAGCTCAGAAACCTCCAGGAAATTCTCCTGGGATTGATCCCCGATATGGTAGCGACCGTGCAAACCCTTACGTCAGTTATTGACCGGATTCCTCGATTTGAGAGAAAAACAGAATTCATAGGCCTCGTCGAGGCCGAAGAATATGGCCTCTACGATGGAAAGGTAGGCAGTCTTATGCCTGACGGCGAAAGGACTCTGATTAACCTGGATCAATATCGGTCCGTAACCAATGAATGGGTCAGCCCTCTTTCCACGGCCAAATATACCCGACATAACCTGGAATCTTACATGGTGGGAGCTCTGGCCAGAATCAATCTTAACTTCCGGCAATTACACCCCGAAGCCCAAAAAGTGGCTGAAATATTGAACTTTCAGGTCCCGTGCTGTAATCCGTATATGAATACCGTAGCCCAATTTATTGAGGCTGTTCATTCTCTCCATACAGGAATTGAGCTGATCAGCAGTCTCCTGGATAAGGGATTACGGGATGAACCCCCTGTTTCCGTTCAACCCAAAAAAGGCCGTGGTGTAAGCGCGGTTGACGTACCACGGGGAATTCTTTTTCATGACTATGAATACGATGCAGAAGGGATCTGTCTTTCGGCCAATTGTATCATTCCTACCAATCAAAACCATGCCAACATTCAGGCTGATATGGATACCCTGGTTCCGGAGATGCTCGAAGCCGGGAGAAGTCAGCAGGAAATGGAGCTCCGGCTTGAAATGCTTGTGCGCTCCTATGATCCTTGCATCTCCTGTTCCACTCACTATCTGGATGTCGTCTTTAAGAAGGAACATGAGGCCAAACACATCAATCCTTGTTAAAAAAGAAAGGGAAAGGTATGGGAAGAAAGGTTGCCATCGGCATTGGAAATTATCTGAGACGGGATGATGGTATCGGGCCAAAGGTAATTGAGCAGATTTCCTTACGAGAACTGAATAAAAATTTTGAGATTGAAGATATAGCCACTGATGGGCTGCGTTTGTTTAAATACTTTCATCAGGCAGTAGAAAAGATTATCATTATTGATTCAGCCTTTATGGGCCAGAAGCCTGGTACTGTCATGGTATTTTCTCCGGATCAGGTCCTGAGTCGAAAAACCTTCCAGCACATCAGCCTGCACGAAGGAGATTTACTCAACCTCATCAATCTGGCCAGAAAGCTCTGCCTGCCGATTCCAGAGATCAAAATCATTGCCATAGAACCGGCCCAGGTCAATGAAGGGATCATGCTTTCTGACTGTATACAGAGCAAGGTGGATGAAGTGATCAATCATATCATTCATGAGTTGTCCTGATTACCTGTTCATCAAGCTTATCCTTGAGTAAACCGCATCTTTGAAGCTGAAGATTACCTCAGAAAAAAGGTGGTGGGGACAAGTCCCCACCCTTACACCATGAATAATATGGATTTAATAATATGGATATGGATAGGAGGGATACTGATACCATGGCTGCTGAGGCCAATCCACCATTCCATGTTCATTCCAGAGATGAATTTCCCTGGCCACTAAAACCGGGTATGAGTAATCCATATCATCCACCCCGATCTTCTTTTCACCTTCAACCATTCCGGCGACCGTAATCTTCATCCCCCTCCGTAAAACAACGGGATTGAGAAAGCCATGGTCATATGAAACCAGAAACCGGCCTCCTGAGCCTTGCGTCTCATCAGGCTCTTCAGAATATCCCAGGGGCCTTTGCAGGACCTCGATGATACTCCCCTGCCGGCTGCTTCGGGTTTCAATAATTTCCCCTCCCCAGATAACCAGTATTCCCCGATACCGCTCCGGATTTTCCGCAATCCACTGAAAGGGAATATTCTGAGCTGCCATATCCCTGGTTTCCCTGCTGATGACGTGAGCACATCCACTTATACTCAAAATGAATAATAGAGTAATCAGGGGTATGCTGATTCTTCTCTTCATGGAAATCACCCCTTCTCTTTTAGCTGACTTTTTCATACCCATCTGGTTTTGCAGTTTATATGTCCCTTTATTTGAGTGATCGGCCATGAAGAGAGAAAGTTACTATAGGCGGGACCATTGTTTGAGGTGAGAGGTAATGAAACGCACTACTTCCTGGTGTTCTTTCCGGCCATGGCCCTGAATCAGGATGGGCTCCCCGAACCTGATATAAACCTCCCGGGATCGGCCAATCAGACCAAAATCCCTAATGACCTTTCCGGCTCCCCAGTAATCAGTTTTGACCGCTATGGGTATAATCGGCACATCAGCCTTTTGAGCCAATTTCAGACCCAGGGTATTAAACTGCCTCGGATCGATCCCCGTTGTCCGCGTACTTTGAGGAAATATAACCAGAGACCGGCCCGCCTTTAAGAATTCTACTCCCTTCTGGAGTACGGTTTTTAAATCTTCCCTGGGATTTCTCCTGGTTACGGCAATTGGCCTCTGATTTTGCATGATCACTCCGAAAATAGGATACGTTAATAAGCTTTCCTTGACCACATAAGCATGATCCCTGATAGCCTGAATGAGGCATGGAAAGATAAAGGTCTCAAGGGTGCTCATATGGTTGCTTATAAAAACTACCGGTCCTTTTGTCCTGCGAATATTATCCAGCCCCCAAATGTGAACAATGCCTCCGTTCGATTCAACCGCTTCAAGAACCATACGGCTATGCCGGCAGAAGCAGTGGTCATCAAATTTCCCCTTCCGGGCATAATACCATGAGCCTAGAACGATCCTGAGTATCTGAAGATAGAAAGAAAGGGTAACGGGAACATGTATTTTTCTTAAGAGGCTCTGCCTCTTCCTCACAGGTGTATGGTACTCATCCTGTTGAATAAAACATTCCATCAAATCATCTCCAAAAATACTTCATGATATCACATCTTACCAATAACGGCGCTTTTTCCCGAATTATATCATATAACCTGTCATGAAGATCAATGGCCGACTGTAAGCCAACTATAGGCTGCTCGGGGTTCATAAAGGCGAACGTGCCTTCCTGAACATGAAAAATTGACGGAAGTACCCTTTTATGATAAGGTCAGGTGACGAGAAAGGCTGGGATGGAAGAATCGTTTTTCGATGAGAGGAAAAAGCATGCTCTACCCGAGATGCCTGCAATGCCGGCAAATTCTCGACACCAAAGAAGAGATCATTCAGGGTCTGTGCTTTGCCTGTGCTCAAAAGGTACCATCCTCCTCACAGCTTCCTGATTGTGCATATCACCCCCAATACAGGGCTTCAGTCACGTGTAACCACTGTGGTTCGTTCATCTGCGATGAATGCCGGGTTGATTATCCTGAACCGGCAGCGCAGAAGGTCACCACCTATTGCCGGTATTGTGCTGAACATATGGATGGGCAAACATATTACTATTGCGCCTGGGAAGATACATCCATTTCCTTTTACCGGCGATTTTGGATGACCTGGAAAGATATTGTATTTCATCCGGGCGGCTTTTTCAATCGCCTCCCTCGTGTCCATGACAAGACCTCGGCCTTGACTTTTGCCTACTTCACATCCGCCCACGCTTTCCTTCTCCTGATCCTGCTGCTGCCCTTCGGAAATTATTCCCCTTCCCTCCCGCAATTGATAATGGGGACCCTGATTCTCATAGGTGTAACTACCATCTGGCTTGTTTTCATCCCTCTTGTCCTCTACTTTAGCACATTCATCCACCATCTGGGCATTCTCCTGCAAGGGAAGAAGAGAAAATTTCATCAAACCTTTCGAGTCATAGGCTATGCCAATGCTCTCCAGATCCTGGAGATGCTGCCGCCGGTAACTCTTCTGGCCGGCATCTGGTACGTGATTGTTGTTGCCAAAGGCTTAAAGCGTGTGCAGGACCTTTCTACCTGGCAGGCCATTCTGGCCATTATCCTCGTCCCCCTCTCTCTCCTCATTCTGTCTATGATTATCCTGGCTTCAATCTATAATCATCCCAGCATCCGTTCACTATCCCTTTCATCGCTCCTTCTGTCTTTTTAGTATGGAAATCGGATAAAAGTGAGTATTGAAGATTTTTCAACAGAATCAATTGACAGGCATCTGAATTTTGATAAAATGATTCTAAGCATAGATACCGCCGAGCATAATTTCGATCTTGTATCCATCCTGAAAAAATTCGAAGAACGGGAAACTACCCGCACGGGAAGTATTATTATCCATAGAGGAAAAGTAAAGTCACCTGGAAAAAAGATTGCTGATCTTTCTCATATTATGCTGGAAAAAAAATTGGCAGGCAGTATTCATGAGGAGCTGTCCGAGATTGGAAGAAGGGCCGGCCGTAACTATAAGGTAAACCAGGTTTATATCAATCACAGGCTCGGAAGGGCGCAGCCCGGGGAAGATATTCTCCTGGTTATTGTTTCGGCCCCGGATCGGGGCAATGCCTTTGCCGCAACCCAATGGATTGTTGATGAAATAAAAAAGGAGAAAATCATCACCTTGACCGAAATAAAAGGTAAAGTGAGTTTGTAGTCTTTCACAAGAGAGGGGGAATATCATGAATCCAAAAAAGTTTCTGGCAGGCGTTATGTATCTTTTCGTCATTCTCAGCATTCCTTTGATAATCACGGCAACTCTTACGGAGACGAGGGCCCAGAATGTAGACCCTGAGGAGGATCATTCCTCCATCCAGGCCGACAGCAATGCTGAGGATCATTCTTTCCTTGAGGTCGACAGCGATGCTGAGGAGATGGGCTCTCTTCTTACCATTGAACGGGCAGATGTCTGTACTTCCATCGTAGACAGGGAGCCGCAAGGCATTGATGAAAAATTCCCAGCCTCTGTAGGGAAAATTTACTTTTTTACCCAGGTGCTGGGTGCAGAGGAACCTACCACCATATATCACCGCTGGTATTATGAAGGAAATCTCATGGCCAAGGTTGAATTGCCTGTCAATTCAATAAACTGGCGTACCTATAGCAGTAAGCAGATTATGCCTGATTGGATCGGCAACTGGTCGGTTGAGGCTGCTGATGCCACGGGTCAAAAGCTAAAAACCTTATCCTTTGAGATTCATTAGGAATCTATCCGAAAATCTTGCCCTGGAGCAGTGGTTTTGTCTGTTCCCAGAGGCTGTCGGCTGAGCCCTCGATCTGTCCCCTTGCCCGGAAAGCCATCCCCTGCCCATTAAGTCATTGAATGGGCAGGTTTATACCATGGGTGTGGTCACAGCTTGGGAGAAAAGCAGTCTGCCTCAACACCCTCAATCAGACATACCGCTATTTTTCTATTCAATTCATTTGCCTACCTGAGCAAAATTACTGGCAAGACACACCACATTTTTACACTCTCCTGAATATTTTCCTGCATAGAGAACTTCCTATCATATGTTTTTATTCATTATGTCGATATAACAATAATTATTAGCCATAGAGATGAAAATTTATGTTAAATCTATTGATATTCGGGGCAGAGGATGAGTCAACCTCAAACTAAACTTCAATATAATCTCCTGCCTATATCCTTCTATCATTTAGCACACCCTGCAATACGACAGAAATGTTCAGAATATCTGGTTTGTATATCATTACAAAACTCTTTTCTTACCTATGTTCCCATGATCGACCAAAGAGGGGAAGGGAGGTGATAGGACCTGAGTGATAGCTGAAAAATTTTACTCATTTTAGGATCCATTTTAACATCTAGAAGGGTTCGGTAATGAAGTCATTGAGATTCTTTTTCGGACCGGTAAATTTCTATTGGAACAAGGAGGTTTAAGGAATGAAAAGAGTTCTAGTCACCTTAACAACCGGGTTATTCATGATCATAGTCTTCTTTTGTTATACCCTTCCAGGGTGGGCCGCCCTGCTAGAGGATGATTTTGAGAAGATTGCAGAGGCCGTGCCTGATGAATGCTTTCTTGATATCGGGAAGCGTAGTCCAATGACCGACCCTAATTGCCGTGAGTGTGGGGAAGGGGCAACTCCCAAGACGAATCAAACCTATATATGGTCACTCACAGGAGATGAAGATAAGATCTGGTTCGGTACACTCGCCAACGGAGCCTGTCAGGTTTTATCAATGGCCATGGGCCAGCCCTTTCAAATGGGTAATACGATAACGTGTGAATTTTTTTCCGGGCCGCAGTTCTCCGATTGGAGGCCTGCCCAGATCTGGTCTTACGATAAGAATACCAAAGAGTTGAAAAACCATTCCATTACCAATCCCTTAGATCCCCTTTATCACACCATGGGCTGGCGGACGGCTACTTGTTATAAGGATAAGATCTTTTTTGCCGGGCCCAACCGTTTTGCCCAGCAGGCGCTCCACCTCTTGGTCATGGATAAGGATGGCCGGCACCTTGAAAAGAAAACGTTTTTAAGATATAAGGACGCCAGAAAATTTCTGGTCGGAACGGATGGCGGGTTATATCTTGGCGTAAGTAAAGAACCTTTCGGGGGTGCGGTCTTACGGTGGGATGAGGAGAAAAAGTTTTTTTGGGAAGTGGGCAGATTTTTTGAAGCAGGGAAGATATGGAGGGAAGTCGCCTGGCTTGAGGAGTATAAAGAACACCTCTATGCCATTACCTGGGGAGGAGATCATCTGCTTGGGCATTTTCAAATATGGAAGAGCCCGCACATTTCAAAATTATCCCCCCTCACAGCCTTCGGCTGGAAAAAAATCTGGGAGTATAGCCAATATACAGGCAGAAGCTGGATTTTAGGGGATCATGCCTTCATAGGCGGCGGCCCCATGCGTGCCTTTGGGAAATATTTATACTTTGGTACCATGACTTCTATGGTCGGTCCGCTTTATCCGAATCCGCCGACCCCGCCAGCCAATCTCTTCAGGCTCAAAGATGAAGATGGAGAGATGCATAATATGAAGATTAATCAACTTCAATTTTGCTTAATATGCGTAGCAATTAGCTTGATTTGGGAGATAGATTGATGCTATAACATTTTTGTGTGATAGCAAAATTTGCATTAAATAATAAAATAAAC
>JBLIRT010000153.1:0-7941 GCA_049472445.1 bacterium | reverse complement strand
GGTGACATCATCTGGGAGATCAACGGGAAAGATACCGAAGGGAAAAGACTGGGTGTTTATATTGAAAAGATGGACGATTCACAAGCACCCTCATGGTCTTTTAAGATCAAGGGAGTCTTTAATGAGATTCAGGGCCAGGTACCAATGTCTTTACAGGATATTCAGGATGTACTCGATATAGATGTTTTTGAAATGGGTAACTATGATCCTTTCACAGGGAGGAATATAAATCAAGAAGATAGCTATAAAGAGACTGATGAACTAAATTGCTCTGGCATTGAGCAGAGCAAGGCCTTCGGTGATGCCGCTTTCCCTCAGGGCCTGTTCAACCTCTGAGGTGATATTGATAAAAGCCCGGCGTGTAGGTACATTGAACCAAAGTTCCTTACGATAACTTTTCATGTCTTCAATCCTCTTTCGCTCAGTGGTCTAATCGCTCAGTACATGATGCATCAATCAGCATAGTCTTAAACATAGGTTAGTACCAGATTAGGTACCCAGCAGAGCTCGAATGGTGATTCTCGTGGCTGCCAAGATGTCTGTTGATATTCTATGCAGGGTATCATAATCGTTGCAAAACCTTGTGTACCGCTCTATATATGAATCACTCATTATGTTCTCACCAATTTCAGGTTTAGGTTCATTAATCTCTCTCCACAATAATTTGATAAGTCTCTCGGAACGTTCTATTTGGTCAAGACATCCTCTATATTGCCTGAATTGCGGGTCATCACTTAATGTACCTAATTCAAAACCTATTATATTGTAATCGAAAGCTTTTTTTGTAAAGTTCCATGAGGTAATGAGAATATTCAAAGTTTGTTCATACGCAAATTTTCGTTTATATAATAATTCATTCAATATTGATGCGCGTATATTGAGAAACTCTGACCTAGGTTTTGATAGTGGTAAAGATTTAATAGCTCTTGAAATTTCTGGAAACCAATTTGCTAGCAATTGATATGTGCCATAAACGTCAATCAACTCTTTTGCACTGTATTTTTCCCCAGTTTGATATTCCCCAATAAAAATATCTTTATATGAAGAGTTAATAAAAGATTCAATCTTCCTTATAAAATTATCAACATCTTTCATCTGTGCTAAATCACCGGGGATTAAAACCACTCGGTCATCAGATGTTTCTAATTCCTCTGGTTTATATTGGTCAATAAGATGTCCCCATCCTCCAAGCCACATCTGGCAAGTATCAACTGACCAAACGTGAATAAGTTCTAAGGTCTTATGATTACGAAAGTCTGGCACCAGACCTCTTCTTTCAGTATCTCTGTTTATAACTACAAGGGGCTTTTCACTTATTTCTTCACAAGTATTGATTATTTTCCAGAACATCTGCTCTATATCATTCTTTTGCTCAAATCCTCCATATGGGAAAATAATAATGGTCTTAACTTTCATCAATGCCCTCCTGATTGTTATCTAAGTTTAAGCTTTATCTCATCTTTGATTTGCCAGGGGTTGTTACTGTTACTCTTGGGTTGAGTCATGAAAGCTAGACTTGTGATATCTATGTGTGATTCTGGCACCTTTTGTTTAAAGAGATCTTCAACCTCCTGAGCAATTTGTTTCATTTGGTCAACAGGAACCTCTGTGAGCAATGTGAAATGTGGTTGAAACTGTTTAAGAATGTAAGGAGCATGATAACGTTGAATCATGAGTTTTGATCGGGTTTCGTTTTTGTCACGATCTAATTTGGCTATCCCCAGGCTGTAGTTTGATGCGACTGCCCTTCTGTAGCAGCGGAAAACTAATTCATGATGTAACGCTTCTAATGTACCACTATCATCTTGACAAACCAGAGAAATGCTTCTTTCGTTAGGAAATCCCGCCTGTATTTTGAAAGTGAGTCTAAAAGACTTAAATTCCTGGGCAAGTAGTTCAATCTCTTTAGATAAGAGATCAATTTCGTGTTGATGGAAAAAATACAATGCATCAGCTATTGTAAGATGAAATCCAAAATTGTATGCCTCACCTGCATAGGAAGACCATTTTGACTTTCCCCGGTAATTTTTCCGCATATCATACCCTAAAACATCAATACCAAATTCATACAAAGCAGATGTTGCCTCAGGTACAAAGTAGACTGCGAAGGATGAGAGATCCTCTTTTTGAACATCATTACCCATATAGAGATCATAAATGAATTGTGCATCTACAGCTAACCTCTTTATACATTTATATTGTTCCTCAAAGAACTCAATCATCGGTTTGTGGTCAGGATTATTTTTTTTATAGCAAACAACCGGGCTAAAATTTCCCAAACGAGTACAACCATAAGAATAAGAAAGATATACATCATCAACAATTAACAATGCGAATGTAGGATAATCTGAAAATAACTTAAACGAGAAATTTGGTGCACTGTATAATTTTTTTTCTTTCTGTTTTTTTAATATCGTGTCTATGTGATTGATCATGCCGCTTTTACCTATTGGAGGCTTTATTTCTTTTCCGATCTCTTCTTCAATCAAACGAGTCTCAATAGCTGGACTGAAAGGATTCGCTAAGTAAATTTCTAAGTTACACTTCCCTTCAGATGTTCTATCAATAAGGTCAAGAAAAAAAGAGCTACGATCAAGAATGGTAAACCCCATGCTGATCGAAACTATTCGTTCTGCTTGATATGAAAGCTTTTCGAAGTAGCTGTTAAATTCTGTTGCATCCCTGTGTTTAAAAACCAGATTTTTATTTTTAAGCTTTTTAGGGTGTCCATGTTTATTATAAGGTACTATTTCCAATCCAAAAATCGTAATCTTATTTAAAAATCCTTTGTAAATAAGATAGGCAACAATGACCATGACTACAGCCACGCATGGTAAAAAATAGTGCCAATAAGTGATTATGGTGGATATAATATCTTGCACAGTTTCTGAAAACTTCGGAGAACATAATTTAGTCATAATCCGCTCATTTACCCTTTTGAGCACTACGTATAATGTTTTATCCGGAATGCCTGGAGATGGCCAGGATTAAGCAAGAACACAGGACTGAACCGCTGATTCTCTTATAAGAATAATATATTTCTATAGGAATTGTAAACTATTTTATTATTATAGAAGGGAAGTTAATGGAAAGTGAGAGAATTGATAAAAGCCCTGCGTGTAGGGACATTGAACCAAAGTTCCTTCCGGAAATTCTTCAGAGCTGTCTTCCTTCTTGAAAATCACATAAGCTCATAATATAATAAAAAAAGATAATATACTTTTACAGGGAAGGCTGTCAAGACGACCGTTGAGCGAAAGCGATCACCCCCACCCTGAAAGATGGGGAACGTCTATGGCACGTTCTTTGCTACTTTAAGCCGTTTATGATCACATAACCTTTCTGTCAGAAAGGTCGCCCCTGATCCGGCGGAAGGCGGCCGGACAGGTGCAGCCGTTTCAGTTCCGGGTGATACCGCTTCCAGGTGACTGGTATGAAGATGAAAATATACGTTCTGTGCCTCCTTTTTGGCTTGGGAATGACTATTCCCGGTCTGGTTGGCGCGGTAGACATCAATGAAGGGACTCAGGCAGAGTATGAGCTGGTAGCCCGAAATTTCCTGGCCTTTCTCCGCTGCCCCAGGGGAATCGCTTCAGGCGAATTCATCGAAAGGAACGGGCTCGATCCCTCGCTGCCGAAGATACCTGTTGCCTATCTGGCCAGGCTTGCAGGAGGGGGATATATCCTCATTTCCGCCTCCAGGAATCTTACCCCGATCAAAGCCTATTCCTTAAAAGACAATTTTGAAACCCTGCCTCCCCGTTACCGGGAGTACCTCCTTCTGGAGGTTGAATATGGTATCAGAACGACCAGCCAGCCGGGCAGAAGTTTACTCATTGAACAGGCGGCCCCTCCTGACCTGAATCGGGGGCGGTGGGATTTTCTCTTGAATTTTGATGCCTCAAAGGAGCGGGGGAGATATGAGCCCAATACCTTTTTGCTGACCGCCAGGTGGGGCCAGAAAAAGCCCTTCAATAAATTCCTGCCGAAAGTGAATGACCAGTCCGTCAAGGTGGGATGCGCCAGTGTAGCTATAGCGCAGTTGATGAAATACCACCAATATCCCACCCGAGGAAAGGGATCTGCCTCATACACCTGGAACGGTCAGAATCTGAGCACGGTCTTTACCAGGAATTATCACTGGGAGAACATGCCTGACGATCTCAACGCCCTTACCCCTGAGTACCAGCAGGATGAGGTGGCCTGGTTGATGAGAGATATAGCTATCGCCATTCATACCGAATTTGGAGTTGCTTCTTCCAGCGCCACGATGAGGAGGGAGGCCCTGGTAAAAATATTCGGTTACGCCAATAACATCAAAACCATGAAAAATTCACCTGAAAGTCTGTTCTTTTACACCATAAGGAGTGAGATCGATGCCTCGCGCCCGGTTTTACTGAGATTCCCGGGCCATATGACCGTGGCTGACGGCTACAGCGACGATCCGTCCGGCCGGGGCATCCATGTCAATTTCGGCTGGAGTGGCCATAGTGATGGATATTACTTTCTCGATAAAACGGTATACACCGATTTATTCTCTCCCTTTTCCACCAATCCGGGAGAGCTTGAGATTTACTACAACCTGAAGCCCTGCAGTGGGGCTGACTGCGACACAAACCTGGAAGACGAAGACAACCTCCAGGGAATAACCATTTCCGGCAGGTTTAATACGGATTATGACAGTGATGAATACAAGGTATACCTGAAAGGTCCAACCATCATCAATGGCTACAGATTGAACAGCAATTACCAGAACCGGGCTTTTCTTGTTTCCATACTTGATCTCAAAAGGAGGGTCGTTATCTCGAATGACGGCAATGAGCCTGTCTTAGAATCTGCGGTGTCTAATTATATAGCGGCCGGAAAGTATTATATAAAGATTTCCCTGTGTGATGAGCAGGGGGCATGCTTCCCATATGAAGACCTGGTTTTCTATACTGCCTGGGTAAACACCCAGTCTCTCACCCCTTCAGAAAAAGCGGCTATAGACAGCCAGGATGCTCCACCTGTTATCTATAATAATTTTCAAGACCTCATTATCCATCCGGATAACCGGCCATACAGGATCCTGCTGAACGCCCGGGATGACGATGAGGACACGGTCTACCTGAGCGCAAGCAGCACCACGAGTGAAGTACAGGTATCCATTGACCAGAACGCTGTACTTACCATCACTCCGTCCGCCGGTATCCTGAGATCGGCCGCCAGGATTACGGTCACCGCCACCGCCCGGAGCAAGTCAGTCAAGAAATCATTTATCGTGCTGGTTACCGATGAACATATCTCCTTCGGGAAAGAGTTCGAGATCATTGATCGGTTCGAGAACCAGGATGCCTATCACAGGCATACGGTTATCCTGGAGGGGAATTGCACCATAACCGGAGACAACGGATACCTGAAACAGGGATTCTATACGTCCCTCATGGAGGCGAATGGAATTCCCCTGGTCGATCCCAACAATGTTCAGATACAGTATTCCTCCCTGGAGCGGGGTTATTATCTCATAGGTGCCTCTTTGAGGAAATACCCGGAGTCATCAGGAGGGCCTTACTATGTCTATCAATATGGCCAGGGAGATATTTACACGCTCAAGATCTCCTGCCCCGAGGCTGACGATGACATTGCCCGTCTGGCCTCGTCCCTTGGTATTTCCATGGCGGGTACGGGCCTGAAAAATCCGCCGACGCTCAGCATTGATGCGGACAAGGACTGCGGCCTGGTGCCATGTACCGTGCAGTTTGCCTCTCAGGCTCAGGACCTGGACGGAACTGATTTCTCCTACCAATGGTATTTCGGCGATGGAGCAGTCTCAGGGCAAAGTCACCCCAGCCATACCTATACCGCAGCCGGGACCTATGCCGTACAGTGCACCGTTACTGATCACGATGGGCTGACTGCTCAGGATACGTTCCTCCTCAGGGTAAGCCAGGCCAGGATGGGCGTAAAATCCCTGACTGGAGAGCCACTGGAAGGCAGCTTAATCAACAGCTTTGAGGAGGGGCGAAACCTGGCCATCCTGTTCTGGAACGTATGCTATCCCTGTACCTCCTATGATTTCCTTCTGGATTGCCTGGAGCTTGGCCGCAAGGTTCAGGTGCACCATGTATCTCCTCAGGCCGGCTCCTTTGGCTCAACCTATTGGTTTTTCGGGCGGGTGAGCGGAAAAGAGATCCTGCTCCCCGATGAGGACGAAAGTTCATCGGGTGCCTACGGCTCAGGGGAAGCATGTCACATCATCGATCTTGACCGGGAATGAGCCGGCCTTTTTGGCTTCCCCTTCAGGTGTCTTTCTTTTCCGGATCAGCTTCCTGATGATCGTTAACCCTGTCCTTATGTATGGCGGGAGAATGCGTAAGAATGATGCATGGCGGGATAAGGGGAAGAGGAATTTCTCAAAAAGAGGAACATGTTCTGACAGCGGTCGGTATTTCTCGGGGAAAAGGCCGATTCCATAGGGCGGAGGGAGAATCATGTATGAGACGATTATTGTCGGGGCCGGTATCGCCGGCCTAACAGCCGGTATTTACGCCGCCAGGAAGAAAATGAGTTTCCTGTGTCTGGCCAGGCAGTTCGGCGGCCAGACTCTTGAAAGTGGTGAAATTCTCAACTATCCCGGCTTTACCAAGACGAATGGCTTCGAGTTCAACGAGAGGCTTCGGGAGCAAGCCAGGTTCAATGAGATTCCTCTTCATGAGGGCGAGGAAGTGACCCGGCTGGAAAAGCGCAGGGGAACATTCCTCGTGATTTCAGATCGGGGCGAATATGAGACGAAATCGGTCATCCTGGCCACAGGAGCCAGGGCTAAACGGTTACATGTCCCTGGGGAAGAGCGGCTGGCCAATCGGGGTGTGACCTATTGTGCCATTTGCGATGGTCCCCTGTTTGCCGGCAGGCAAGTGGCTGTTATCGGTGGGGGGGACTCGGCACTTGAGGCTGCCGACTTCCTGATGCATATTGCCAGGAAGATATATATCCTCACCATCAACGACCGCTTTCTTGCTCATCGATATCTTATTGATATGGTTACCGGCCAGGAGAAAGTCGTGCCCATTTACCAGGCCAGCACCACAGCCATTCTGGGAGAGCGGGTAGTTGAAGCCGTCGAATATATGCAGCATGGTGAAAGAAAGATGCTGCCCGTCGAGGGGGTTTTTGTTGAAATCGGACGCAGTCCCAACACGGAGTTTGTCAGAGACTTTGTGAACTTTGATGAACATAACCATATCCTGATCGACTGTGAAACACGTACGTCTGTGAGGGGAGTTTTTGCCGCCGGAGATTGTTCGTCTATTCATGAATACCAATACGTTATTGCTGCCGGTCAGGGTTGTACGGCTTTGCTGAAGGTGGCCAAATATTTACAGGAGGTATAAGTTTCCCATGGAAGGATAAGCCCGGCCGGCTTTCAAGAAAGATGCTGCCGGATCCATGATATGGTCTTTCTTTCCCTGTATGATAAGACTTGCCTTGACAAATGGCCGGGCATAATGCAAAAATTAAGTTGAAAATCAGAATAAAAAAATTCCCAGGAATACATCCATGTCTCTGCCAGTCACCGAACATCAGGAAACGAAAAGATTAGTTGTGGTTTCAAACCGGTTACCCATTGTCCTGGTAAAAAACGGCGATGATGCCTGGCAGGTTGAGCCTGGTTCCGGTGGGTTGGTCACAGCCCTGGCTCCGATTTTACGTAATAGAGGGGGCCTCTGGATCGGCTGGCCCGGAACCTGTGAACGGATCAGCCTTGACAAAATGATGGAAATTGCTGCTCAGGATACAGGCTATAGCCTCAAACCGGTTTTTCTCACCGAAGAGGAGATAAACAGATACTATTATGGCTTCTCGAATGAGATTATATGGCCTCTATTCCATGATCTTCTTTCCCGGTGTAACTTCGATACCACTTATTGGGAGGTCTATCAGAAGGTTAACCGTAAATTT
>JBLIRT010000152.1:0-7991 GCA_049472445.1 bacterium | reverse complement strand
AGGGAAGCTATTT
Organism: bacterium; assembly: GCA_049472445.1. Lineage (GTDB taxonomy): Bacteria > SZUA-182 > SZUA-182 > DTGQ01 > DTGQ01 > JBLIRT01. The sequence continues at coordinate 7,978 of JBLIRT010000152.1, read as the reverse complement.
TACTGATTCCTTCCGTTTTCCCGAGGACGAGGGCCCTTACCACCTCCCCGATTCGTGCGGGAAGGATGTTATTAGCCAGGTAACCGATCATGACCAACTCGAACAGACTGGCCGTCTTGATATTCTTCAGGGGGCAGAGCAGGTATTTCCATCGAAGAGCGCGAAAGAAGGTAAAGAGAAAGATAAAGGCCAGGGTTATGAAAAGATACGAATACTTGACAGTGACCAGTGATTTACGAAATTCCGTAAGATCGATTTTCCGGAATATCAGGTATAAGCACAGGGTGCTGATGGCCAAACCGAGTAAAAACTTTTTCTTCAAACCTTACCGTTCCTTATTCCCCATTCCTGACCCATCTGCCACCGCTCTGACCGTACCCGGACCACTCAACGTTTATACCCTGGCCAACCAATGAGAAAAATCTGTATTCCGTCCATGGACGATATCAAAATACATCTGCTGTAACGTATGGGTAATTTCGCCCCTTCGTCCGGCGCCTATGGTCCGGCAGTCAACTTCACGAATGGGGGTCACTTCCGCAGCCGTACCACAGAAAAAAGCCTCATCGGCAATATAGAGTTCATCACGGGTAAATCTCTTGATTATGACCTGAAAGCCTTCCCTCCTGGCTATCTCAATAACAGAATGGCGAGTGATGCCATCAAGAATGTTGTCTACCGGCGGGGTATAAATAATCCCGGCTTTCACCATGAAAATGTTTTCCCCGGGCCCTTCAGCAATAAACCCTTCAGGATCCAGGAGCAGGGACTCGTCATAGCCATCATTGACCGCCTCTCGTTTAGCCATCTGGGAGATAATGTAATTTCCGGTGAGCTTGGCCAGATGCAAACCGATACTGGCTGGTTGCCGGATAAATGAGGAAATTTTAATCCGGACTCCCTGTTCAAGAGCCTCCTCTCCCAGATACGTTCCCCAAGGCCAGACAGCGATAGCCACCCGGATGGGGTTGTCTTTTGGAAACAATCCCATTGATCCATTACCCAGGTATAGTATCGGACGGATATAACCTTCTTCCAGTTTATTGGTCCGAATGGTCTCCTTGACTGCTTCCTGGATCGTTTCCTGAGAGAAGGGGGAGGTCAACTGAACGATGTGAGCTGAATTGAAGAATCTGTCCAGGTGCTCTTTAAGCCGGAAAACCGCCGTACCTTGATCGGTTTTATAGCATCGAATTCCTTCAAAAACTCCCAGACCATAATGCAGAGTATGGGTTAAGATGTGGACTGTCGCCTGGCTGTAATCCACAAATGTTCCATCCATCCAAATTTTTCCGTCTTTCCTTTCCATGTCGGCAAGATCCTCCATCAATAAATTCTTGTCATAATATTAATTGGTAATTTATCACTTGTCAATTTTTTTATCTTTCTTCATTCTTGACGGCATCAGCTCGAATAGTGGATAATAAACGAGGAAACCCTCACCATGATGAACCGGCATAAGGAAAGGTGAATATCCTTCTTCCTCCCCGGTGAAAGCGGATGGGGATGAGTGCCGATTTAAGGTACGTGAGGATATGAGTTAAAGGTAGTGGAACTGAGAACGAAGGGGAGAAGGGGAGTTTCTCAATGAAGTATATGGCTATCTTTGCCGTCTCGGATGGTACGGCTGCAACGGCCAGACTGGTTATCCAGGCGGCTCTGGCTCAATTCCCGGGGGTAAGCGTTGAGGTGAAGACGGCCTCACATATCAATACCGGGGAGAGAGTCCATCAGGTGGTTCAGGAGGCGGCTCAGAATCAGGGGCTTATTGTCTACACCCTGGTCTCTCCTGACTTGCAGGATGTGCTTATTCAGGAGGCCAGGGAGGTAAATGTCCCGGCCATAGGCTTACTGGAGCCTCTTCTGTATCGGCTGGAAGAATTTTTGAAGGTCCGGCCGAAAGGTATCCCCGGTATCTTCAAGCCCTTTCTCCATGACTATGATCCCCGAATCGAGGCCATCAATTTTACGGTAGATCATGACGACGGGCAAAACCTGTCCTCACTGGACCAGGCGGATATCGTCATTCTGGGAGTATCCCGCACCTCAAAAACCCCTTTGAGTATATACCTTTCGTCCCGCGGGTGGAAGGTGGCTAATGTACCTGTTGTTCCGGGAGTTGAACTGCCGGAAACCATATACCGGGTTGACCGGAAAAGGATTATCGCCCTCAGTATCAAGGTCGAGCAGTTAGCCACCATCCGGGCCAATCGGATGAAGAAGTTTGATCTGGGGGTAAACAACGCTTATTCTGACTTTTTGGCTGTTCAAAAAGAATTGGCCTATGCGGAATCGCTTTTCCAGGCAGCAGCCTGGCCGATTATTGATGTGACCAATAAATCCATTGAAGAGATCGCCCATGAGGTTATCAGCACCTTGACTCAGCAGGGGCTCAAGGCAGGCTGATCCTTTAGGTGGGCCGGCCCTTTTCGGAAGAGTTTTGGAAGGGCTTCAGAAGAATCACATATTTTTGGGTTGCGTAATTGACAACAATTTTGATCCATGTTATATAAAATCAAAAGTATGGCCAAACCTGCTGATAGCCTTTATTTGATAGGAACTTAGGGGTATGGAGGAAAGATGAAGTATGCCCTATGACATAAGCATCAAGGTCGGCGATATTGAAGTGAATGGTGTTCTGAACGATTCTCTGACGGCCAGACTCATTTGGGAGAGCTTACCCATAGAATCATCTGGAAACCTGTGGGGAAATGAAATTTATTTTTCCATTCCTGTGAATAGTGAACTGGATGAAACGGCCCGGGAGGTAGTGGAATTAGGCGATTTGGGTTATTGGCCGACGGGAAGGGCCTTTTGCATTTTTTTTGGGCCAACACCACTGAGTGAGAATGATGAAATCGTTTCGGCCAGTGATGTTAATATTGTCGGCCGGCTGACCGACGATTTGAGTAAATTGAAAGGGTTCAAGGACGGAGATTTTGTTACCATATCACGAGCAGGGGGAACCAAAAATGATACTGCCTAGAGTGGATGAGGATTTATGCTTAGGCTGCGGGCAATGTGAGGAAATTTGCCCCGAAGTATTTGAAATTGAGGATGAAAAAGCTGTAATTGTCACTGATGATGTGCCGGGCGAGGTTTTAGACGCCTGCTATGAGGCAGCGGAAACCTGTCCGGTAAATGCAATTACCCTTGAGGAAGAGGAATAGAAGCGATTTGATTGATGCCGAAGACCTTATCAAGACCTGTTTTTTTCGTGCTTCTGGCAACTCTCACAGGTATCCTGGGGGGACTGTTTCTCGGAACCTGGCTGGTAGCCGAAAGCAATGGGCAGTTATTGGCCGAGCAGGAAATAATTGCCCGCCTCGGATATATTGCTGTCCCCGGTAAATCTCTTTTCCCTGAAATGAGAGCATGTTCGACCTGTCTGGCTGGGGGGCTTTTTTTTGCCCTCTCACTAGGGTGTGGATATGGTTGCCTGTGCGGATTTGTTTTATGGATTTCATCATTTTATCAAAAAAGGGGATACCAATACGTACGGCTGGGCCTGCTGATCCTGCTGGCAGCGGCTCCTGTGGCAGACCTGCTGCTTGGTAAAGGGGGTCCGGATCCGGCAGTTCTTCTCTTCTTTCTTCTTGTTCCTCTGGTGTTGTGGTGTGCAGCTTTTCGGCTGCTGCCGCCTCAATCGTTTCACCTGAGGGAGCTGTGTGGTTATGGTATACTTCTGGTCATGTTCGCCCTCTTTTTAGGGGCTGTACTCCTCAATACCTCCCTCATAGATCCGGAGAGTTATGATCCGGACTTTATCGAAATAAGGGATCGCCTGCTCCTGCCGACCAAAATCGGGCAAAAGATTAATGAGTTTTACTACCGCTACACACTGTATCCGGCTCGAATGATCAAGCCTCTCCACAGCAGGCTCCAGAACGTGGCCGCTTTGGACTCCCGGAACTTTCCGGGGAATCAGCTTTCGAACATCCAGGCTGTTCTCAGGCGCTGCGATTGGTTTCCGGTCGTAACCGATCCCCGAAACACCCTCCCGGCTGAAACTACTCTGACCAGCGATACGGCCTCGGAGGAGGTTCTCTTCTACTGGCAGCGGGGGTGGCCGAAAAGAAAAGGGAAGAGAGGGGAGCCGGTTTACCGGGTCAGCTATCAGGATTTTATCAGAGACCCTTACCGGCATTTGAAGAATTATAGTGAACGTATCTATTCTTTTGAACTGCTGCGCATGTCCTGTGGTTTGTCCCTTTTTCTCGTTGTGCCCCTGGCTCTGGTTCTGGCTTTATTCTGGTGTCTCCTTGTCCTGATCCGCCTGTTTTTTCGCCTCAGTCGGATCAGCCCGAACGGGACCAGGGAAGCTGTGGTTTTTTCGGCTGTTATGCTTTTCGGATTCGGCTTGTCCATCTGGCATGGTCAAGGCTCGCCTGGCCAGGGTTTTCTCTGGAAGAGAGCTCCTGTGCTCTCAGATAAACCGGGACCGTGGTGGGAAATAGTAAGGGGAAATGCGCCGGGGGATCGCCTCCTCGCTCTTCATCGATTAAACGATATATTGCCCCCTGATTCCGGGCCGGATTTTCACGAGGAGATCATCTTTTTGACCAGGGATCGTGATCCTGTCTTTCGCCGGTTTGGTGCTGAATTTCTGGGTAAGCTGGCTTTCCGGAATGCAGATGAGATCATCCCTGTTCTCATATCCCTTTTGAAAGACCCTAACCTGAACGTAGCCTATACGGCTGCGGGGTCATTGGGAAGATTCCGCAACCGTCAAGCCAGAGATGTCTTATTGGAAATTCTTAAGAGTGACCGTGCATGGTATCTGAAAATGAAAGTCTATTCAGCCTTAAAAAGTGGCGGGTGGCATCAGCAGGCCGCGAGCCTCTCCCTGTTTCAGCAGCCTTTTCCCTTTTCCTCTTAATCGCCCTGACCCAGATTGGGGGAGAGCACCTTTTTTTTCATCTGTTCCCCAGGGCCAGCAGGCTGGAGGTGCTGTGGTTCATTGGCTTGCTCCGGCTTTTTGATTTCGGCCTTATTGTACTCTTCAGCTTTCTTTATCGCAGGAGTCTGGCAGCCATAGGTATGAGTCGGGACACGGCCCGTAAGGGAATTTCCCTTGGGCTCTGGTGGAGTTTCTGGTTCGGCCTGGTGGTTTTCTCAGCCTGGGGAATAGGCCTTATCTTTCGCCTCAACCTCTTTCGTTTTCTAGTCTCGCCTACGGCCACCGTTCCAACGGCATACTTCGTCTGGCTGATCCTGATTGGGGGCATTTTTGCCCCTGTGGTAGAGGATTCACTTTTCGTGGGCTGTCTCTACCATGCGCTTCGGAAGAAATGCCCTGTTCTTCCGGCTGCTTTGGGCATCTCGCTCCTCTTTGCCCTGCTCCATGGCTTCAGTGGATCTTTTCCCCTTGTCCAATTTGTCGGGGGAGTTATTTTTGCCCTGGCTTTTGAGCATTCCGGCAGTATCCTGACCCCTGTGAGTATCCATATCCTCGGCAATTGCACCCTTTTTGCCTTGAGCTGTCAGCCGTGGTTGAAGGATATCCTTCTTCGATGGTGATATTTTCCCTTTTGCTCTTGACATTTATTCTGATATAATTGAAAATATCTTTATTATGAAATATTATGTTTCATGAGCATAGAAGGACAAAAAATTGTAACATTTTTAATTTTCACCTTTCCATGCTCACAAAGCCCCAGCATACCCCCGATACGATAAATACCATGTATATTGTGTTGAAAGGAAATTATGCTTAACTTATTTGCTGAAAACCACATTGTCATTCTTGGTCTTCTGCTTCTGGGAGGATTCTGGGCCGGGAAATCCATCAGCTTACTGAAGCTTCCCTCGATAACAGGATTTGTCCTTGGCGGTATTGTCATGGGCTATTCAGTCATGAATATCATTCAGGAGCCGATGATTCACCAGTTGAGATTTATTGAAGCCATAGGCCTCAGCCTGGTAGCGCTCATCATTGGTGGAGATTTAAATAACAAACGACTCCACCGGTTGGGTAGATCGATTACCATTATCACCATGGTTCAGGCACTAGGGGCTTTCCTGGCGGTAACTTTAAGTACCTGTTGGCTGTTGGGAATTCCCCTCCACACGGCACTTTTGCTTGGCGCTATCAGTTCAGCCACCGCGCCCGCAGCTACCGTGGCTGTTGTTCATGAATATAAAGCCCACGGGCCTCTGGTGGATACCTTAATGGCTATTGTAGCTCTGGATGATGCTGTCTGTGTCATTCTGTTTTCCATAGCTATGGCCATATCAGGGGCCTTGTTGAGCGGCAGTTTCCATGGTTTCTCCTGGTCCCATCTGGGAGAGCCGTTCTATGAAATCGGAGGGTCGATTGTATTCGGGGTCTTGGTCGGGCTCCTGGTTATCTTCACGCTTCGAAGGACCAAGGAGCGGCATGAGATTGTGGTCATCCTTCTGGGTTTTGCTTTCCTGGCCGGAGAGATAGGAGAGATTTTCGGCTTTTCAGCCCTCCTGCTGAACATGACCTATGGATATATGGTGGCTAATTTTGGCCCGAAGGGTCATATTATGGATCTTTTGCAGGACGTGGAGTTACCGATTTTGATCTGCTTTTTTACCCTGGCCGGAGCAACTTTAAATTTGCATATTCTCCTGGAAAATTGGGCTGCAGCCACGCTTTTTGTGGCAGCCCGGGCTTTCGGTAAGGTGGCAGGTTCCTATGCCGGCGGGAAGATAAGCCATGCTTCCGAACATGTCAAAAAATATCTGGGATTTGCCATGCTGCCTCAGGCCGGTGTGGCCATTGCCCTAGTCCTGGCCATCAATGAAGAGTATCCGCAGATTGCGCCTCTTGTGACCGCCATCGTTTTAGCCTCGGTCACCGTTAACGAGATAATCGGACCGCTGGGAACCAAATATGCCATCACCGCCTCAGGGGAAGGCGGCCGCCATAAATCGGAGGCCATAGTCTCCCATGCCCTGGGCTCAGAGCCGCACATGGACTCGGACAGCTTCAGATAGTCGCCCCACGGATTAATCGAGAGAATAGCGGTACTTGGGTTTTCCCCTCCGGTAAAAGCTTCCGGTAATCAGGCCGAGAATCCAGCCGATGAAGAGGATACCGGCACCAAGGGCCGCCCAGAGCAATTCCTGATGGTTTTTTAGGCGAAAGTTCTCATCTTTGAGCCGTTTGAGTTCGGCCAGGTTACTTTCTGATACCTGGGCGTGTTTTTTCAGAGAGTTATTTTCTTCAGTCAGCTTAGCAATCAGATGCGATTGCTCCTCAGCCTTTTGGGCCAGAGCGTCAACCTGCTCGCTTAAGGGCTTCTCCTCCTTGAGGAGAGATTTGACTACCCAGCCTTCTTCACCCTGAGAGGTCTGGACGTAATACCATCCCTCCTCCTGGCCAAGCACTTTTACCGCTTCGCCCGATTTTATCCGGTCGACGATTTTATGCTCCATGGTCGGCCCGCTTCGAACATTGACCCAGTTCATTTCAATGACATACATAGTCTTGGCTGATGCTTTTGGCTGGGGCAGGAGAAGAAGCGGTATGGCCGCGGCCAAACAAAAAAAGAGCAGAACCCGATATTTCAGCATTTTGATTATTCCTCCACTTTTTAGGCTCTTCTGATAATTTTTCCGGATAACGGTTGTGCTCATTGAAACGCATTGGAAAGTCATATGCAGGAATTTTGAAAAGATAACATATAAGGAATACGGTGTCAACCATATGGAAGCACTGAAGACATGGTATGATCATACCGATAAGGATCATAATACCATAGCTATCCTCCTTATCTTCATCCTTTCCTCCACGGGGGGTAGAGGAGGGGTTGGGGAAAGGAGGATAGTTAAGATTACCCGGCTTCCCAAGGGGATCGTGAGACCGATGCCGGCCCAAAGGAACATGGAAACCCTGCCTCCTCTCCCGGCGGGAGAGGGATTCTCGAGAATCCTCTTGTCGTTGTTCTATCGCGTGTAGGATGGGCAAGAGTCGCTGAATGAAATGAAGCGGCGTTGCCCATCATCA
>JBLIRT010000151.1:0-7999 GCA_049472445.1 bacterium | reverse complement strand
ATGTTCTCCCGCTCCTGGATTTATGGTTACGGATTGGCCGGACTCAATGAAGAGAGCCCTGATTTCGGCTTTGGAGTATCGGCCGGGATCTCCTTTCATTGATTGCTCCTTTCACCATACCGCTGCTTAAGGTGTATGGCCCCTTCCCATAAAAAGTCACCTCGGTCAGGGCCTTACCTCATTTCCAAAAACAGAAAAAGTCAAGAGCATCAGGGCTGAAAAGAGGGATAGATTCCGCCAATCATGCGGAATTTCCTTAGTTTTCTGTTTAATTATGGGGAAGAATTTGATATAATTAAGATGTATATTATCGGGCTCTTCTTGAACCGATCACCTGAAGATAATCGGAATCTGATGGTTGACCATACGTTACCATTCATCAAACAGGTGGTTATTTGTCACGAAAGCAGCTTTCCATTTTCATGCTTCGTGGTGCCTCGAAGAGGCATGGACGGTTATTATGGAATTAACATTCGGTTTCAGTGTTGTTCAAAACCCGATCGAAGATTGCCTTGAGTACGCTCTTGAGCATAATCTAACCCACCTTGAGATCGATCTCATGGAGAACCACTCCTGTCTAGAGGCCTTTGATAATCAGCGCCTCAACAGGTTAAAGGACTTAGCCGGGAAATTTCATCTTTCATTGAGTCTTCATACACCCTATACCATGAATCTGGCTGACAAGGTCTCCATGATCAGAGAGGCCAATATTGCTTACTTAAAAAAATGCATTATCCTTGCCTATAACCTGGGAGTTACTCACGTTACCACCCACCTGGGGAATTACTATGAACTGCCCGGTTTAACGGGAATGAGGCAGAACGCCCTTCAAAGACTGGTCTTGAGCCTGAAAAAAATACTCAGCGACTGCTGCCGGTATAAGGTGAAACTGGCTTTGGAGAATGTTCATAGAATACCTGAGGGCTGTGGCTTCCTGAACCTTGGCGACAACATTCAGGATTTTGAATTTCTCTTTTCAGAGTTGAAGTCCGATCTTATCCACTTATGTCTCGATGTGGGCCATGCCAACACCCACGAGGGTGCTTCAGCCTATATCCAAAAGTTTACATCAAAAATCATTTGTGTCCACTATCATGATAATCATGGAAGATATGATGAACACCTTGATGTCGGCGAAGGCACTCTCCCCTGGGAGCGTATCGCCGGCCAACTGAAACAGATAGGATTTCAGGGGCCTTTTATTTCTGAAACCTTCAACAGATTAAAACCGCATGAGGTACGCGATACATTTCACACGTTTTTTTGAACTCATAAAGCATATCTTTGTGCCTCCTTTGTGATTGAGGAGATGTATCATGGAAGAAGACAAGGAAAAGGTTCAGGACGCCTTATCAAGCGATATCGGAGAGATCATCCAGGAGAGAAACCGTCTTGAACGGATACTTCGGGAAAAGTTCAAAAAAGAAGTAGCCATTCTCTTTACTGATATATGTAACTACACTGAATATACGGATACCTACGGTGACATAAACGGCCGAGCTTTGCTCCAAAAATATAATCAGATTGTCTTGCCCTCTGTGGCCAACCATGAGGGAACGGTTGTTAAGACCATTGGAGATGCCATTATGGTCTCCTTTCCAAGTCCCCTGGAAGCGGTGAAGGCCTCAACGGATATCATGAAAGAGGTAGATGAATATAACCAGACCATAGAGACGGTTGATAAAATACATATGAAAATCGGGATTAACGCCGGCCAGGCTCTGGTGGATGACGGTGATATTTACGGAGATGTAGTCAATGTAGCTTCGCGCATTCAGGTTCAGGCAGGACCGGACCAAATCCTCATATCAACCAATATCTATGAAAAGATCCGCGGAGCAGATGATATTCTCTGCAGATTTCATGGAACGGTCTGGGTAAAGGGAAAACCCGAACCTCTCGAACTGTACCGGGTAGTATGGCGGGATGAGGATATTGTCTTTCATACCGGTAAGAGGGCAAGAGCGTATGAAGGCTTTCTGCCCGGCGAGGATAAAAAAGCACGCAAGGTAATTCGGCTTGAAGTTGCCTTGGAAGACACTCGTCTTAAAATAAGCGTTCACGAACATATGGCCGGTGAGGAGAGCACCATCCGGCACTATGAGGAGATGCCGGTCTCCCTCGATTGGATTGAGGCCAAAGGTCATGAGATGGTGGAAGCTTTAAACGCTGTCAACCGCCAGGGCCGTTTTACTCGGGAAGTGCTGATCAAGCTGAGGGAAACAGGTCGAATTTTTTACGAGGAACTGTTAACACCCTCAGTGAAAGCCAGGCTTAAGGAGACTAAGGCTGAATACCTGAACCTTCATATCGATGATCAACTGGTTCAAGTCCCCTGGGAACTTCTCTACGACGGGCAGGAGTTTCTCTGCCAGCGGTTCAGTATGGGCCGATCGGTGAAGACCAGGCAGGAGGTACTGGGCATGAAAAACCGTGTATTGGCCAAACCCCTGCGGATGTTAATCATCGCCAATCCGGAAGGCGACCTCAAGGGCGCTTATAAAGAAGGAGTCCAGATCCAGAGGCATATGGATCAATACAGGGAATTCATCGCCGTCACCTTACGTTCTGAAAATACGTCTCCCGCGTCCCTGAAAGAAAAAATGAAATATTTTGATATTATTCATTTCGCCGGTCACGCAGATTATGACCTTGATCAACCTGCCAAAGGAGGCTGGCGGCTGGCCAGAGAGAGTTTGACTGCCCAGGATATCATGGCCATACCCGGTGCATCTCCCATGCCTGCTCTTATATTCTCAAACGCCTGTCAGTCTGCCCGAACAGAAGACTGGCTGGTCAAAGAACATTTTCAGGATAAGATATTCGGGCTGGCCAATGCTTTTCTGCTGGCAGGGGTAAAGCATTATGTGGGTACCTTTTGGGAAATACTGGATGAGCCAAGCAGCCGTTTCGCTCAGGACTTTTATAAATATCTCCTGTCCGGCCTGACTATTGGAGAAGCCTTGAGAGAGGCGAGATTATCCTCGATAAAGAAATATGGTGAAGAAACCATTGTCTGGTCCAGCTATCTTCTGTATGGAGATCCTACCTCAAACTACATGGAACAGATTAAGATATCTGAAGAAAAAACGGAACAGGAGGCAGCGGACGGAATGGACCCGGAGGAGGAGATAAAGCTCCAGGGCCCGATCCCGGATTTGGCTGAGAGAGAAAAATCAAGAAAATCTTACCGGCGGTGGGGTATGGCGGCCGCGGCCGGATTCTTCTCCTTCCTGGGCCTTATCTTCTTTCTGAGTGTGTATCAACCTTCACAAGAGCCCATGCCGCAAAATCAATCCTTACCCTCTGAGATTCTGCAATCACAGCCGGCCGGTGCCATCATGAACTCGGACTTTCTCCAGGCCATGCAAATTATTCGCCTTCTCTCCTCTTATCAGGATTTACTCTCGAATCAGTATAAGGGAAAAGGCTTTTTTACCGGGCGGGAAAGAGAGTCTGAATCCTGGACATCTACTCCTATCTCGATCTGCATGATCTCACCTCATTGGGAAGGCCTTGATCCATATGCAGCAGGATCTCTCAAACCCCATTTTCAAAGTTTTTTTCAGAAGATGACCGAAATCTTTACCCAGACTCAATCCATGGGCTTACACATTCTGGAAAGAGAGCGTTTGCCCGTTGTTTTGCAAGAACTCCAGATCGGAACTTCGGATATTTCCGCCCATACCCTGAAAGATGTTCGCACCTTACTCTCAGCCAGGGTTATTCTTTTCCCGGAGCTTATTACGTATAAGGTAAATCAGCATATACAATCCGAGGTAAGCCTCCGCCTCGTTGAGACGGCCAGCACCGAGATTATCGGCGCCTTTTCCTGCTCCCTTTCCCCTCAGCTTGAGTCTATCAAGGATACGGCATCTCATTTAGTCAATCAAACCATGAAAACCCTACAAAGACGATACCTTCCTCAGGGCCTGATTACATCAATAGATGGACAGACAGTGGAAATTAACCTGGGATCTTCCATAGGGATCTCTCAAGGCCAATCCTTTTTTGTGTTAGGTAAAACCGAAAGAGATCAACCGAAAGGAACCGTTCAAGTACAAGCCACCTATGAGCATACGGCCCTGGCCACGATATTGGAACAGCAAAGGCAATTTAACGTCGGGGATCGTATTAAAGCCATACCCCCCATGTATGTATCTGAGAACAGACAGCCTTAAACCAGGCTGGATCTGCTGTAGAACGAAAGCTATGCCTAAAAAAAATAAGGAACCCTTGAGAAGCAGGATATATTTCCCTTTTCTTATGCTTCCCATGCTCCTTTTCCTGTCCTGCTCACGGGCCAACCCCAGAATCTGCATCAGGGATGGCCGCCAATATTGCCTGACCTCGGACAGGATCCATGTGATCACCTGGGATTCCTGCTACCGGCGGGGTGAAAGTTGTATGAGAGGTCAATGCTGGGATTACGCCCTTGAGGAATTCAAAGAAGCCATCAGCTTACGTTACCAGGATCAGAGGTTGGCCAGAGCTTATGGTATGCATTTCCGTGAGGAGTATTTTCCCCACCGGGAGCTCGGGATCTGCCTTTTTCATCTGGGAATGTTTACAGAGGCCCGGCATGAACTCGAGCTGTCCCTGAGCCAGACTCCTTCAGCCAGAGCCAAATATTATCTGAACCTGGTCAGGCGATCCTATCTCCTGGAAACCGGGATCGATTCCCTGCCACCGGTCATCAGCTTAGAATTCCCCCAAAATGGATATGTGACCAACCAGACTCCTCTGACGATCAAAGGTTCTGTCCGGGACGAACAGTATGTAGCTGCCATATCAGTGAACCGGAAGCACCTCTTTATCGAACTGGCTGAACCGTTCCTCTCTTTTTCCTCATCTGTTGATCTCAAGGAGGGATGGAACACTCTTCAGGTCTCAGCCAGAGATTTAGTCGGCAGGGAAGTTCGCGAAAATATAGAGGTTTATCTTGATCAACAGGGTCCTCAGGTCATGTTCAGTCTCAGTAAGCCGGATAGAGGCCATGGACCTGATCAGATCAGGGTGACAGCTGTCGCTTTTGATCAGTCCGGGATCGTCTCTTTCAAAGTGAATGGAGAAGAAATACCGCCGGCAGGTCTTGACCGGTTCTGCCTCATAGAGCAATCCAGGGCACTTTCGGCAGATGAGGGATCCTTATCCTTTTGGGTACAGGACGGCGCAGGGAATATAAGCCAGGGGCACATTTCCTTACCGGTTCTGGCTGATGAAGACACACCGGACATGCGCCTGGCCTGCCAAAATCCTGCCGATCTGACCTGGCCGGGACTGGCTGTGGCCGCCCGATCACCCGGAGAGGAAGCCATCTCCTTTGACATCGCCCATCCAGCCGAAGAGAGCATGACCACGTGTTATCATGAAACCTTCCTGGAGGGCAGAATTAAAACTCAAAAAGGGATCCGAAGAATTGAACTCAACGGGAGGCAGCTTTTTGATTCTTCGGAGTTACAGGCAGTTTTAGAAAAAAATCTGGAAGATCTTTTTCAAAGACTTTCAAAGCAAAACAAGGATCCTGAGAAATACCTCCGGCTATTCCAGGAGGTCATCCGGAATCATCATGTTTTCCATATTAACCAAAGAATTCCCCTGAGAGATGAAGTGACCGACCTGCTCCTGCTGGCGGAAGATAATACGGGGAACCGGATAACAAAGCATTTCTCTATCCGAAAAGTTCCGAGAGATACCATCTTTAAAAGCGAGCAGCTTATGACTATGGCCATCCTCCCTCCCGATGTATCAACTGCCGAAGAACATGACCTCCAACAGTATGTCTATAACAAAGTCATTGAATTCTTTATTCATTATGGCCGTTTCAGTCTGGTTGAGCGCGAGCGGCTACCCTGGGTGCTTATTGAAAAGGCCTTACAGGCCAAGGGGAAATCACAGGATGGATTAGCTCAAAAGATTGGTGAAACAGCTGCGGCTGAAGGCATAATCTGCGGATATCTTCACAAAAGGGAGGATGGAATTGAAATATTGGCTCGATTTATTGAGGTAGAGACCGGCTTGGTTCGGCTCTTTCATGATGTGTTTACACCCCTTGATGATTTAGAGAGTCTCACCACTATTATTTCCGGTCTGGCCATGAAATTTCGCGATTCCTTCCCTCTGTGCAGGGGTCTTATTACCACCAAAAAGGGAAATACCTTTCAGGTGGATGTAGGTTCGGAAAAAGGGATTTTCCCCGGAATGGCTTTTAACATTTTTAAAGATGAGCAGGAATTGATTGGCAGGGCCAATATAACCGAGGTGGCTGAGAATTTCTCCAAGGCCAGAATTCCCGGTAAAGAAGAATCCATGTCCATTCATGTGGGCTGTCGGGTGAGGACGAGATAACCTTGCGGATAAGCTGCTTCAGGGCTTTGAAATGGCCTGTTCTTAACCTACATGTGGAGGAAAGAGATTCGAACAGGATCTCAGGCAAGACTGGAGACAAACATGTTTCACCATCGGCCAGGAGTTAAAGGAAAAAAGATACTGAGGACAAAGGCTCTATGGGGAATGACCCTGGTCCTTTTCTCTCTGGCTTTTTTCCAGGCTCAGGGTTACGGGCGGGACAGAATCAATCTGGACCTGGTCGGTGAGCTGAACTACCCCGGTGCCATTCATGAGGTGCGGATTTACCGGGACAGTATTCAAAGCAGAACCTATGCCTGCTGCGGGACTCAAAAGGGACTTCTTGTCCTGGACATCACGAATCCCGAATCTCCCCAAAAGGTTACCTTTTTAGAAATTGGGCCGATTAAGGGTATGGATCTTTTCAAATCGAGCTATACCTCAAGAAATTACCTGGCCATATTGCGTGCTCAAAACGATGTGATCATTTTTGATATCGAAGATCCTGCCCAACCTGTATACACCGGGAAGTATATTCTCAAAGGACACGATGATCCCTGGTCATCCGAATCGGGAATATATGAGATAAGAGACAAGGGCGCCCGGAATATAACCGTATCAAACCACCATGCCTTTATAGCCAACGGCTCCTGTGGTCTGGTCATTCTTGATATAGCCGATCCGGGAAGGCCGGTATTCCTTGGAGAGTACCATACCACAGGAGGCGTGACGGACATCAGTATCTCGGGTACCTATGCTTATATAGCTGACGGGCCGAACGGCCTCGTTGTTGTCGAGATAAGCGATCCGGCCGAACCGGTTTACCTGGGCGGATTCGGCCTGAACAATATGGCCTGGCCCTCCGATAAAGCCGGATTTGCCGCCGGTATAACCATTTCTGAACAATGTGCTTATCTTGCCTGCCTGGAAGGGGGCCTGATTATGATCGATATCAGCCAGCCTTTCAAGCCGTCTTTGGTCTCCTGGTATGCTCCCGAAGAAACTGACTGGCCTGTTCATAAGGCGGTCATCTCCGGAAGCAGGGCTTATGTAGCTCATGGAAAAGGGGGGATAATTGTTCTTGATATAACCAGTCCGCACGAACCCTCAGAAGTTGAGAGGCGGTTCCATACCGGAACGGAGGATATAAGAGATCTTGACATTTCAGGCAATGTTCTGTGTCTGGCCGACCGGACACAGGGTCTGAAAACAGCCTGCCTGGACAATCCTTATATAACCGGTGAATATCCTACCCTCGGCCATATCACCAGTATTGCCGTAGCTCACGGCCTGGCCTTGATAACTGATGACAAACATGGATTACGGGTCATCGACCTTACCAATCCTGCCCTGCCTGTTGAAAGAGACCAATATGCCCTTGGCGGAGAGGCACATGATGTCGCTGTTTCAGGTGATTATGCGTATGTGGCCAATGGATTTCAGGGCCTTATCGCCATTGATATCGAGGATCCGATCCACCCCCTGAAAGGGCAGTCCGGCACGTCTGGTGAAGCTTTAGGGGTAGTCATATCAGGCCATTATGCCTATGTTGCGGAATCAAAACATGGGCTGGCCATTTATGATATAGCTGATCCGAATAATCTCTCTCTCACCGGCCGATGCACTCCCGGAGGAGATATTCTCTCCGTGG
>JBLIRT010000150.1:0-8022 GCA_049472445.1 bacterium | reverse complement strand
GCCAGCATATCCCATCATCATGATCGTTATGATGGGACTGGCCTTGACCAGGTGGTTGCCGGCAGTGAAATACCACTGGGCGCCAGAATTCTGGCGGTGGCCGATTCCTTTGATGCCATGACCTCCAACCGCTCTTATAGAAAAGCTAAGTCAGTACCGGATAGTATCAGGGAATTAGAAATTCTATCAAATGTCAAATACGATAGAGAAGTAGTCCATGCTTTGAAAAAAGTCCTCCTTTCAAATTAGGGCCAAAAGAAGGGATAAAAAACTCGGGATGATTTTCATAAGATGTATCTATTCTTGTAAAGAATATAAGTCCTGGTTTTTGAGGAGATAAATCCATTGCCCCAACAGGAGAGAAGAAAGTATTACCGGATTCGAGATACTTTAGCTTTTGAGTATGAACTTTTATCACTGGAAGAATATGAGAAGGAAAAAAAACTGCTGAAAAGCCAGCCTAGTGGCTTACGAACGCTGAAAAATAAGTATGCTGACTTCCTGCCCCAAGGATTGGATTTGGAAAGCCTCGGTGGAGGGGATAGCGAAATAATTCGTGGATTGCTGAAGCTGGTCATTAATATTCATGAAAAAGTCGATCTCATTCTCTCTTATCTGGAAAAGAGAGGAAATCTCAGCATATATCAAAAAACTCCGCAAAAAATTTCCTTAAGTGCAGAAGGTATTGGCTTCTCTGCGGGCAAACCTGCCCCGGTAGGCAGCCTCATGCGGTTGAAGATCCTCTTGCCCCAAAGTCCTCAAATATTGATAGCAGCCTTGGCCAGGGTCGTCCGTATAAAACCTAAGGGCAGAGAAGGGAAAAATACGAACGAAGGAGATACATACGATGTTGGAATTACCTTCACCGATATTCATACGGATGATCAAGAGGCTATGATCAAATATATCTTTATGCGGCAACGGGATATGTTACGAAGCCGAGGTAAAGGACAAGGTCGAATCTAGTCCCTAGTCCGCCCTTTCAGATTCCCTCACCAGCCGGTTGCATTCATCTACTTTTACGACCAGAGAGGAAAAATGCTTATACTCCTCTTCATTCATAAACGCATAGGTAGCAATAATGATAAGATCCCCAGGTTCGGCCAACCTTGCTGCCGCCCCCTTCATGATAATCTTTCCTGAATGAGGAGATTCTTTGATGGCATAGGTCTCAAACCGATGGCCGTTGCTGATATTGTAGACATGGACCTGTTCACCTTCAAGAATATCAGCCTGTTCTAAAAGATAGGCATCAATACCGACACTCCCCTCATAATGAAGGAGGGTATCTGTTACCGTAGCCCGGTGAATTTTCGACTTTAACATAACCCTTTGCATGATTTGCTCCTCAGGATGATAAAATGCAATTATCAATGAGCCTTGTTTCTCCCAGGTAAACTGCCATGGCCAATAAGGCCTTGTCTTCAATGATCTCAAGAGCTTCCAAATTCTCCGGATCACATATTTGAACGTATTCAGGCCGAATCATAGGCTCATTATGCATAATTTTTTGTATCTCGGCAATAATGACGGAAGCTCGAACCACTCCTTCCCTTCTCATCTGCTGAGCCCGACAAATTGACCGGTAGAGACAAAGGGCTGCCTTCCTCTCTTCTTTCCCGAGGTAGATATTTCGGGAACTCATAGCTAACCCATCTTTCTCTCTGACAATAGGCAATCCCTTAATGTGAATATCCATGTTAAGATCGTGAACCATCTTTTTGATGATTATCAATTGCTGATAATCCTTTTGGCCAAAGTAGGCAATGTCCGGTTTGACAAGGTTAAAGAGTTTACAGACTACTGTAGTGACACCTTGAAAGTGACCAGGGCGAAACAGGCCGCATAAGTTTTCATCCAATCCTTTTACCGCTACCCAGCTCTGGTGGTCTTCCGAATACATCTGGCTTGCCTCCGGAACGAAAAGGATATCACCTCCGGCACTTTCTACCATCTGTGCATCGCGGTCTAAATTCCGTGGATACTTGGCAAAATCATCATGAGGCCCAAATTGGAGAGGATTTACGAAAATACTAACTACAACCTGGTCACAGTCCTGGCGGGCTGCCCTGATAAGAGAAAGGTGCCCTTCATGAAGGAACCCCATGGTAGGAACCAATCCAATGCTTATTCCTTCCCTTCGCGTGGCATGTGCCCTTTGCTGCATCTCAGGGATGCCTTTGATGATTTCCATACCTCTTCTCTCTAATGATAACTATATTCGTCTGAAGGAAACTTTCCCTCTAAAACCTCCTGCCTGTATGAAATAATCGCCGATAGCATTATAGGGTACAAGGAGGCGTATTGCTTAACGAATTTAGGTTTGCCGGATTCTGAAAGCCCCAACAAATCGTGAGTAACAAGTACCTGCCCATCACAATGGGGACCAGCACCAATGCCGATGGTTGGAATGGATAATTGGTAGGTAATTCTTTGGGCTAAATCGCCTGGAATTCCTTCAAGCACCAAAGAAAAAATCCCAGCCTCTTCCAACCTTCTGGCCTCCTCAACAAGGATCTCGGCAGCCTTTGTATCCCGCCCCTGGACCTTGAATCCCCCCATCTGATGCACCATCTGCGGGGTTAATCCGAGATGCCCCATAACGGCGATACCGGCCTCAACGATAGAGAGAATAGCCTTCAGAATCGGTTCGGTAGCCCCTTCCACCTTGACCGCTTCAGCACCCCCTTCTTTAATAAAGCGGCCTGCATTCTCAATGGCCTGCTGACTATCGATATTGAACGACAAGAATGGCATATCTCCAATAAGCAATCCCCGTGAGCAGCCACGCTTTACCGCCTTGGTATGGTGCAGCATCTCTCCCATGGTTACCGGCAGGGTATTTTCATATCCCAGCATGACATTGCCCAGCGAATCACCTACCAGCAAAATATCAATACCCGCTTTATCCAGAAGCAGGGCTGTCGGATAATCATAGGCCGTCAACATGGTAATTTTGCGCCCCTCTTGCTTCATTCTCTTTAACCCGGGAATGGTAACTTTATTTGATGATATGTTCAAT
This sequence comes from bacterium, assembly GCA_049472445.1. Taxonomy (GTDB): domain Bacteria; phylum SZUA-182; class SZUA-182; order DTGQ01; family DTGQ01; genus JBLIRT01. Next base: position 5,000 of record JBLIRT010000150.1, on the reverse strand, counting down.
GTTTCTGGCCTCCTTTCGGTCTGAACAGATGAGAAGAAGCTCTTTTATTGTCTTGACTAACTGCGGATGTCGAAGGTCTGGTGCAATCTCAGCCAAAGGATAAAGAACAAAATTTCGCCTATGGAGAAATGGATGGGGAATCTTTAGATCAGGCTCATAAATCTGCTCATCCTCATAAAGCAGAATATCAATATCAATAATTCTGGGTCCCCATTCATATTGAGTCTTCTTTCCCAGATCTGTTTCCACTCTTTGAGTGTGGGCAAGCAACTCTCGAGGTAAAAGCTTGGTCTGAATCTTCAAAACGAGATTCGTAAACCAATCCTGCTCCTCATGCCCAAATGGCTCGGTCTTATAAAAGGAGGATCGCTCAAGTACTTCTGTAACAGGCAATTTTTCGAGTCTATAGATGGCCTGGTAGCATTGCCAAATCGGATATCCCTGGTTAGCACCGATACTTAAAAAGACCTGATGCCAGAGCCTTTCCGTATCATCATTTTTTGCCATAGCTCTTACGTGAAACGCTTATAAAATTTTCCTCATCCGGTCTATGACCTCAATGAGTCTTTGTTTGGGAACGGTCAGGGCCATTCGGATAAAACCTTCACCATACGTGCCAAATCCCGTTCCCGGTGTACAGATGATTCCGGCCTCTCTCAACAATTGTAAGGCAAAGGATTCAGAAGTAAATCCTTCTGGAACCTGTATCCATAGATAAAAAGTCGCCAGGGGTTTATTTACCCTTAAACCGAGGGATTCCAACCCTTGGCAGAAAATATCACGTCTTTCCTGATAAATTGCGAGCGCTTTTTGTACACACTCCTGATCTGCAGTCAGAGCCTCAATGCCTGCAATTTGAATAGCCTGAAATATTCCAGAATCTATGTTGGTCTTAACTTTCCCGAGGGCAGCAATGATTTGCGGATTACCAACAGCAAAACCGATACGCCAGCCGGTCATATTATAAGTTTTCGACAGAGAATGGAACTCAATACCTACCTCCCTTGCCTCCTCTGCCTGCAGGAGGCTTGGCGACTGATAACTATCATAGGTCATCTCAGAATAGGCCGCATCATGACAGACTATAAGGTTATGCTTCTTGGCAAATTGAACCACCTGCCGGAAAAAGTCCAGGTCAGCTGTTGCAGCCGTAGGATTATTCGGATAATTTATAAATAAAAGCTTTGCTCTTTTCAAGGCCTGGTGACCATCAAGAGTGTTAAGATCTGGGAGAAACTGATTCCCCAAAAGCAAAGGCATCGGAAAAGCAATCCCTCCGGCCAAAGTTGTTCCAGCCTGATAAACCGGGTAACCCGGGCTGGGGACCAGGCAGATATCTCCAGGATCCAAAAAGGCCAAAGGGATGTGGGCAATCCCCTCCTTTGATCCTATCAAAGAAAGCACTTCCCGGTCGGGATCAAGAGCTACTCCAAATCTCGACTGGTAGTAGAGAGCGACAGCCTGCCGAAAGGAGTTCATACCATGATAGGAGGGATAACGGTGATTGGCTCTATCTTCAAGGGCCTGCTTCATTTTTTCCCGAATATGAGGAGGAGTTGGCAAATCGGGATCCCCTATACCAAGATCGATGATATCTACCCCGTTCTTGATAGCTCCTTCTTTCAAAGCATCAATCCTGGCAAATAAATAGGGTGGAAGTTGCGTTAATCTCTCGGCGATAGTAATCTTCATAGGGTTGCATCCTCTTTTTCATTGAAGGTTGGCACATCTGTATGGGAAAGAATTAAATAAACGGGTTCGGCTTTCCCTCATTTTTTATGGGCAGGATAATCGTGAAGGTTGTCCCCTCGTTTACTTTACTCTGAACCTGAATAGTCCCTCCAATTTCCTCAATAATAGCTTTGACTACAAACAGACCCAATCCATTTCCCTTTTTCCCACTCCGGGCAGGATTCGTAAAGCAATATTCGAATATCTTGCCTAAATTTTCCTGAGAGATACCGGCTCCGGTATCCTTTACAACAATCACAACCTCATCACGCCCTTCAGTGCCTTGTTGCAGGAGTGTCTTTAAAGTCAGAGTCCCTTCCTCCGACATGGCTTTCACTGCATTGGTGATAAGATTTACAAAGGCTTGAACCAAATCTCTACCCTTGGCAAAAATGTGAGGAAGATGAGGATCAAAATCCTTAACAACTTCCAGGTGACCCAACGGTGTTTGAAAATGAGCGAATTCCAGGGCTTTTTCGAGCAATTCATTCAAATTTGTCAAACTAGGTTGGGAAATAGGTTTGGAGAACCACAACATCTTTTTAACCAAGTTAGCAATTCGATCAACATCATCTTCCACCTTGAATAAATGCTCCGTAAGCTCACTGTACCCAATCTTTTCTGTTTTATTAACCAGCAATTCTGCATAAGCAAGTATTGAAGACAAAGGATTATTGATATCATGAGCCATTCCTGCTGCCATAGCTCCTAAAGATGCCATTTTTTGAGTATGAATAATCTGATTTTGAAGATCACGTTTTTCGGATTGGTCCCTGGCAATACAGGACAAGCCAAAAATATTACCTTGGGAATCCTTGATCAAAGATAAGCTCATGGTCATTGGCATCTCACTGCCTTCCCGATTCACCATGGAGAGCTCCAGGTTTTTCACTGAACCACTCGCTTTGATCCACTCAAAGAGATGCGCCACTTGATCATGCAGCCTGGGGGGGACCAGTATATCCCACTTATTACCAATAGCTTCCCCGGCCGGATACCCATAAATAGTTTCCGCTCCAAGGTTCCAGGTAACAATGGTTCCAGGTAAATCGAAACTGATAATGGCATCCGTGGAATTTTCAACTAAATTGCTTAACCGTCTTTGAGTTTTACTCAGCTCTTGCTGCAGGTTCAGTTTCTGCGTAATATCGTCCACTAAAACAACAGCCCCCAGAATTTCTCCGCCTTTTCGAATGGGAGAAATTTTATAGGCGCAACAGATACTTTCACCACCGGGATTAAGATTGTATATATGCCCCAGTTCGGTCGTCTCCCCACAGTGAACCACCTGACAGATACGCTGATATAAATTATCCTCGCGTAGTTTTGGAATGAGGGAGAATAGATTCTGTCCAATAGCATCCTTTTCTATAGTTCCAGTCAACTCCTGGATTTCCCTGTTCCAACTGGTAACATTAAACTGTGAGTCAATCGTAAAAATGCCAACGTTGATATTTTCAAGAATGCTGTTATGGAAATCCACCAATTCCTGAAATTGCCTGGTCTTGGCAGACAATTTCTGATTAGCATCGATCAACTCCTGACAGATCATTTTATTCCGAATCTTAATATTACGGAATTTCAAAGCATTATCAACAGTAGTCAGGAACTTGTATTCATCAAAGGGTTCAACTAAATAATCATCCACTCCATAGTGGGCTATATTGCGAATGCGAGATTCATTTTCCTTATTAACAATAAAAATGATAAAAGTGTCCTCATAGTCCTCGTGGAGATTTTTAAAAAGATTTACATCATCCATCTGAGGAATAGAGGAATCAACAAGGAGCAGTTCTGGAGGATCCTTTTTAATATGCTCGATCATCTCCTCCGGCCGAGAGGCAGTGATAACATGATAATTATTTTGAAGCAAAATGTTTGAGAGTTTATGTAAGGAACAAAGATCCTTCTCAGCAATAAGTATTTTTTCCCTCATCGCTCCCGCCATTCTCCAGTTCATTATTGTTGGTCAAAAACCCTTAATAAACATGGTAATAAATTTAGGCTCCTATCTTCCATTTCGGCTGGTTGATGAACAATATCGCCTCAATGATCTCTTCCTAAAGCCATTTTTATGGAATCACCTTCGATAAAGGGTATTCGACAATTCCTGTAGCACCAACCCGTTTTAATTCTGGTATGAGATCACGCACAACCTTCTCATCTATGATGACCTCTACAGCCACCCATTCTTTATCCATCAAAGGTGAAATGGTAGGAGTATGCATAGCCGGCAAAAGGGCCGTAATACGTTCCAGATTCTTTTGGACAATATTCATTTTCAAGCCAACTTTTTCTTCAGCTCGTAAAGAGCCCTGCAGCAAGCAGGCCAGGTTTTCGATTTTCTCTCTTTTCCAGTTATCTTCCCACGCTTTCCTATTGGCAATGAGGCGAGTGGTTGATTCCATTAAGATTTCCAAAATACGCAGATTATTGGCTCGTAAGGTGCTACCGGTCTCAGTTAATTCGACGATAGCATCCGCTAAAGTAGGGGCCTTAATTTCCGTTGCTCCCCAGGAGAATAAAACCTCAGCCTTTACTCCAGCTTTGCGGAGATACTTCTTCGTATAATTGACCAGTTCTGTAGATATTCTTTTCCCTTCCAGATCTTCGATTTTACTGATTTGAGATTCATTCGGTACTGCCAATACCCATTTAACCGGCACTAACCCTTCTTTACCATAGACCAACTCAACTACTTCATGCACATCAGCATTTTGTTCTAAAATCCAATCCCGCCCCGTTAAGCCAACATCCAATACACCGTTTTCGACATAGATAGGCATTTCCTGTGCTCTGATGAGCATAGCTTCCATCTGATAATCATCAATTGTCGGGTAATATGATCTTTTATGAACGTTAATATGATATCCAGCCTTTCGAAAAAGAGCAATAGTGGATTCCTGCAGGCTGCCTTTAGGAATGCCCATTCGTAACTTCATGAAATTACCTCCGTTTCTGGTATTTAATTACAGCCCCGTTATGCTCTTTCAGAGTGCGGGAGAAATGATGTGTCCCATCATTTTTTGAGACAAAATAGCGGTACTCTGCCTCAGCGGGGTACAAGGCTGCCAGTATCGATTCTTTACCCGGATTCGCTATAGGACCGGGGGGCAGACCATATCTGCGATATGTATTGTATGGTGAATCAAATAAAAGATGTCTCTTGGTTAAATTGCCATTAAAATTCTTCAAGGAGTAAATCACCGTTGGATCACACTGTAATCGGATACCATCTCTCAGGCGGTTATAGTAAACTGCCGCAATGA
>JBLIRT010000015.1:0-30648 GCA_049472445.1 bacterium | reverse complement strand
ATGAGATTCTGTTTATTCTCATGGCCGCAGTAGTGGCTACGATTCCTCTGACCATCCTCATTTCAAAGTTCTTCTGCTATAAAATAGCTCAGGCTGCTATCATTGTGAATCTTCAAATTCGAATCATAGATTACCTCAAGGTATTTATCCCAACCATGCTGTGTATGTCAGGAGTAGGTTCATACTGTATCAACTACGCCAGCAGTATTGATATAGCCAGCACGGTAAGAAACAGAATCAGCAATTAACCGGCCGGGTTCTGAACCCTCGAGCCTCGCCTGCTTCCTTCATATAATTCATATTCCAGCAGCCTGCAGTCGATCTTGCCATTAAAAAGAGGAATTCGTCTTTTTGCCCTCAGGCCAATTTTCTTGGCCAGGTCAAGATTCCCGGTAAAGACATAACCCCTGTATCCCCTGCCTTTCTGTTTCATAAAATCGCCAATTCCCTTATAAATCCCTTCCAGTTCCCTTACCTTGCCCAGCCGCTCACCATATTCAGGATTCAGGACAATAATCCCTCCTCCTTCAGGCACCTGTGTTTCTGTGTAATCGCCAAGGCCAAAATCAATCAAATGATCAACCCCGGCTGTGGCTGCGTTTCTTCTGGCTGATTCCAAAGCTTCGGTATTGATATCCGTGGCTATGATTCTTCCGGGAAAAGATTTTTTGGCTGCCAATCGAGCCTCCCGCCTCAACTCAGCCCAGACCTTTTGATCGAATCCTTTCAGATGCATAAAAGAAAAGTTGCGCCTCAAAAGTCCAGCAGCCCTGCCCAGGGCAATCAGAGCAGCCTCTATGGCCAGTGTCCCGCTCCCACACATGGGATTAATAAAATTCCCTTCTCCATGCCACTCAGCAGCCTGAATAACGGCTGCGGCAAGTGTCTCCTGCATAGGTGCCTTAAAGGGTAATTTTCGATATCCCCTTTTGGATAGGGGCTCTCCTGAAGTATCAAGGTACATACTGGCCTGATCTCCTCTCCAATAGAGAAAGAGGGCAGTATGGCTTTTCCTGGGACCGGAATCAGGACGCCGGCCATATTTCCTCACGAACCGGTCGACAATCGCATCCTTACATTTCAGATTAGCAAATCGTGTATCAGTTATCATCGGATTGTCAACAGACGAGGATACACTGAGATATTCATCCAGATTGATAAAATCCTCCCAGCCGATCCGGGAAATCCCTCTATACAGTTCATCAGGTGTTGAGGCTGTGAACTCATTGATAAGGAAAAGGACCCGCTGACCTGTACGGAGGAAGAGATTCAGCCTCATCGTGTCATAAAGAGTACCTTGCGTCTCAACATAGCCTGCAGCCTCCCCTAAAACAGGAAAGCCGAGTTGAAAAAGCTCTTCCTTAAGGAAAGGGGGGATTCTTCTGGGGCAGGTTATAAGAATTCTGCCGCTGGTCATGTAATCATTGCCCATATCGGCCTATTTTCACCATAGCTCCGTGAGCGGGGTATACTCAAGCCCGAAAGATTCCGCCACAGCCCGATAGGTAATCCTGCCACAAAAGGTGTTTACGCCCCTGGCCAGGTTGGGATTGGTCTTGATGGCCGACAAAGGACCACGGCACGCTAGGTCCATCAGGTAAGGCAGGGTAGCGTTTGATAAAGCATAGGTGCTCGTCCATGGCACAGCGGCCGGCATATTCGTCACTCCATAGTGAATTACGCCTTCTTCCTGGTAAATCGGCTTCGAATGGGTTGTTGGTCTTATGGTTTCAATACATCCTCCCTGGTCCACAGCCACATCCACGATGACACTTCCCTTCTTCATGCTTTTGACCATCGATCGAGTAACAAGCCTGGGCGATTTGCCGCCCTTAATCAGTACCGCTCCGATTAAAATATCAGCCTGCTCGACCGCCTCGGCTATATTGAGCGGATTAGGACTGATGGTTATCAACCTCCCATGCAACACCTCTTCCAGGTAGCGTAACCGGTCAATACTCATATCCAGAATCGTTACTTGAGCACCCATACCGAGGGCCATAGAAGCAGCACTGGTACCTACCACACCACCACCAAGAACGGCCACTTCTGCCGGTTTTACCCCGGGCACTCCGCCCAAAAGTTTGCCCGGTCCACCATTTGTCTTTTCCAGATAATAGGCCCCAACCTGCACGGCCAGTCTACCCGCCACTTCGCTCATGGGTACCAGGAGAGGCAAACGCCCGTCAGGCAGTTCTACCGTTTCATAAGCGATGCCGGTCACTCTACGCCGTACCAATTCCATAGTCAGATCCTGATCAGCCGCCAAGTGCAAAAAGGTAAACAGAACCAGGTCCGGTTGCATAAAGTCATATTCTCCTGGTTGCGGCTCTTTGACCTTGATCACTATCTCCGCATTCCAGGCGTCAGCAGCCCCGGATACAATCTGAGCGCCTGCAGTCCGGTATTTGGCGTCAGGAAAACCACTGCCTGCACCGGCTCCGGTTTGTACCATCACTCTATGTCCAGCTTCAACCAGTTGCTTGGCACCGCCTGGCGTCAAAGCCACCCGGTATTCATTATCCTTGATTTCTCTCGGTAATCCAATTATCATGATATATTCCTTATTCAGAAAAACCAAATAGGGACGTGCAACTTATTCTCATGGGTATCTGTACTAAATCCTCTCCAAAGCGCTTGATATTGTATTATAATTGAAGTGTATAAAGGGAAGCAAGATAAAAGAAAACAGCCGATAGGTAGGGTATTCACGACTGCATCTTCATCTATAGCGTGGTACATGGAACGATCATGGTCCATGGAGAGGAAAATAAGGGATAGTGCTTCTCTCTTTGGCCAGAAGCTTGATTAGGTATCACCAGAACAGAAATAATAGCTGTAATAAGGTGATCCATATGGGAGGTGAAAAAATGGTACGAAAAGAATTATCTCTCCTCTGCCTCAGGTGCCTGCTCATCTCAATCCTCCTTTCCGGGGCAGCATTAATCATGTCTCAAAAATACGTCCTGGCCTCAGATCCCCACTCCTTTCAGCAAGCTAAAGAAAGGGATAGCGGCCATCAGGAGAATTCTTCATCATCCTCTGAACCGGCCCGGAAAGAAGAAGCAAAACAATCGGCAGATGGAGATGATAAAGGTCGCCTCGGTTTTGATGAGCCTACAGTTACTCATCATTCAATCAAAATAAAGGACCGGACCCTGAACTATACCGCCGTTGCAGGCTGCTTACCGGTGCAGGATACATCCGGTAAGCCTGAGGCCCGTATATTCTTTATTGCTTATGAACGAGAGGAGCAAGAGAATAAAACGATCCGGCCAATTACCTTTGCCTTCAATGGAGGTCCCGGCGCCTCGTCGGTTTATCTGCACCTGGGTGCCCTTGGCCCCAAGCGTATGATCTTAAAGGATGAAGGGAATAATCCCGCGCCTCCCTATACCTTAAGAGAGAATGAATACACATGGCTTGACTTCACTGACCTTGTTTTCATTGACCCTGTAGGTACCGGCTATAGTCGGCCCGGTTCTGAGGTGGATCAGAAAAAATTTTCCGATGTGAAAGAGGACATCCGATCAGTTGCCGAGTTTATTCGACTCTACACGACCAAGTTTAAGCGCTGGTCATCACCAAAGTTCATAGCCGGTGAAAGCTATGGCACCACCAGGGCAGCAGGGCTCTCCGGTTACCTGCAGGATAAGCTTAACATGAATCTTAATGGGCTCATTCTCATCTCCCCAGTTCTCGATTTTTCAACTATCATGTTTGATGAGGGAAACGATCTGCCCTACAGCCTTTTTCTTCCTGCCTATACGGCCACAGCCTGGTATCACCAAAAGCTGTCTCCTGCTCTGCAATCAAAAGGACTGACAGAAATTCTGGGTGAGGTGGAAGACTGGTCGTTCCGTGAGTATTACCCGTCGCTAGTAAAGGGATCGGCGCTTCCTGATGTTGAGCGCCGTCACGTAATCGAGCAGTTGGTATATTACACGGGGCTCCCCTCCACCCTGATCGATCAGAAAAACCTGCGCTTAACCCAGGGGGAATACAGCAGGGAACTGATGCGGCCGGAACATCGAACCCTCGGCATTCTTGACAGCAGGTTTTTGGCCATTGATCCTGACCCAACCAAAGAGTATGACGAGTTCGATCCAGCCCTGTTTCTGGTTACCGGCCCGTATGGGGCCGCCATGAACGATTATGTGCGGAATGAGCTTCATTATGAAACCGACCTCACGTATGAGGTTCTGAACCAGGATGTGAATCGGTCATGGAATTGGCGATCGGGCATTTCCGGGCGGCAAGGATACCTCAATGTTGTAGATACCTTACGCCGAGCCATGAGCAAAAACAGTCACTTGAAAACCTTCATAGCCAGTGGTTATTACGATCTGGCTACGCCCTATTTTGCCGCCACCTACACCTTGAACCATTTGGGTTTTGATCCGGCTCTGAAAAAAAACGTCACTATCTCCTACTATGAGGTAGGACATCAGATGTATGTTCATCTGCCTTCCCTGTCCAAATTAACCGGTGATGTAGCAGCCTTCATCAAGCAATTCCCTCCTGAGTGAAAAAACAGTCAGGTCTATAGGCATCCTCGTATTTTGAGGTTTCAGGTTTCAGTATTCAGGTTTCAGTTCTTTGGCTTTTCCCATCCTGACACCTGAAACCTGACACCTGACACCTTCCCAAGGTCTTGAAGCGAAATCTGTTATCGTATGAGATCACGAAAATACGCTGACCAGGTAACGATTCCCATGATGAGGGCCGAAGAATAATACGCAAATTTTTACCAGGGAGGATATATAAAATGAGTAGAATTGCGATTATTATTACAGACATGTTTGAGGATATTGAATACACTGAGCCAGCCAAGGCCTTCAAGGAAGCCGGACATGAGCTGATCCATGTGGGTATGGAAGCAGGGACAAGGATAAGAGGAAAAAAAGAGCAAACCCCGGTCACCATAGACAGGTCACTGAAAGAGGCGCGAGTGAGTGATTTCGATGCCCTTTTCATTCCTGGTGGCTACTCACCTGATCGCTTGAGAGTGGATGAAGATGCAGTGCGATTCACCAGACATTTCGTTGAAAGTGGAAAACCTGTTTTATCCATCTGCCATGCTCCCCAGATTCTGATTACAGCCCAAGTTCTTCAGGGCAGAAGGATTGCGGGATGGAAATCTCTTATTCAGGATATAAAAAATGCCGGGGCAGAATTCATAGATCAGGCGGTGGTGGAGGATGGGAACATCATTTCCATCCGTGGTCCGCAGGATATTCCCAGATTTATTGAAGCTTCCCTGAGGAAGCTTAAGGGATAAAATCGGAAGATATTCAATAGAATCGTATGGAACGGGGGGAGAAGGAATCTTGCTCCAAAAATATGATGCCGTGGTGATCGGGACAGGAGTTGCCGGCTCTGCGGTAGCCACGAAGTGTAGAGGGGCCGGGATGAAGGTAGCCGTTGTCGACTCCCGGCCATACGGAGGGACATGCCCCTTACGGGGATGTAACCCCAAAAAGGTATTGGTCGGAGCAGCAGAGCTGGTCGACTGGAACAACAGAATGGAAGGGAAGGGCATCTTAAGTAAGAGGACAGGTATTGACTGGGCCTTCTTAAGAGAGTTTAAGAGAACCTTTACTGAATCTGTCCCCCAAAGGATGGAAGAAAGATTCAGGGAGCAGGGCATAGCCATGTATCACGGCCACGCTTATTTTTCCGATGAATCCACGCTTACCATTGGTGATGAGAGGGTTACCGCCCGATACATTGTGATTGCTACCGGAGCCAAACCCAAAAGGCTCAACATCCCTGGGGAGGAGCATCTCACCACCAGCGAAGAATTCATGGAATTGCCACAACTCCCGAGGGATATAGTCTTTGTCGGCGGCGGGTATATTTCCTTCGAGTTTGCTCATGTAGCAGCCAGAGCCGGCTCAAGGGTAACCATCCTCCACATGGACAGCACCCCCTTACGCCATTTCGATCGAGACCTGGCAGGAATGCTTGTTACAGCCTCAAAGGCCGCAGGCATTGAGGTCCAGACGAATGCAAGGGTTACAGCTCTTGAAAAAAATAAATACCATGTTCTGATTAGAACCACCAGTGAGATGTTTGAATCACTGTTCACCGAAATGGTGGTCCATGGGGCAGGACGTGTCCCGGATATAGAGGACCTGAATCTGAATCTCGGCCAGGTTGAAACGGAGGGTGGAGGAGTCGCCGTCAATAAATATCTGCAAAGCACATCCAACCCCAAAGTGTATGCTGTAGGGGACTGTACCGGAACCGGCCCTCCTCTTTCGCCGGTGGCCGCCTTAGAAGGAGAAATTGCCGCCACCAATATGATCGAGGGCAACATCAGAGAGGTGAATTACACCGGCATCCCAAGCGTTGTTTTCACTGAACCGCCTTTGGCCATGGTTGGTGTACCTGGAGGTGAAGCCGAAAAGGAATGGAGGGTAACCTTTCTGGACAGAAGCGGATGGTACAGTGCCAGGAGAACCAATCTGAAATATGCTGCCTCCAAGGTGCTCATTGACGGACAGTCAGATAAGATCCTTGGAGCCCATATCCTGGGCGAGAATGCCGGCGAAGTTATCAATATCTTTGCCCTGGCTATGAGACTGGGATTAACAGCCTCACAGCTCAAGGAAGCTATTTATACCTATCCCAGCATCTGTTCGGATATTGCCCATATGTTTTAGGGACAGGTGGCAAGCGGGGTCGGCCATGTTATCAATGACAGGTCTGAAGTTGATGGCATCCGCCTCCTCTTCAGTCTATTCCTCCATAAATATTATTGATAATATACGAAACATGATATAATTCTATCCGTCATGATAAGGGTTCCCATAGAAAAAAGTTTTTACCGAGTAAAGGAGTTATGAATTTCAGAAAAATGAAGATTCATCTCACCTGTTTTTTTTCCGCCATTTTTTCCGGTCTGGCCATCCTCTGGCTTTTTCTGCCTCATCCGTCAGCCCAGATTCCCGGATGGAATGTTGAGGGTATTGTCAGAGCGATCCGAGTTGTTGGGGCAAGCATCGTGCCCGAGGAGGAAATTCAAAAGCAGCTGATTGAGCTGCAGCCTCCACCCTTGTGGAAATTCTGGGCCAAGCATCCAACCTTTATTGATGAAAAATTAGAAAAGGGGCTCCGACAAGTGGAGCAGCTTTATCGCGAAGAAGGCTATTATCAGGCCAGGATCAAGCCCGAAGTAGTTGAAAAAAATGGAGCGGTAAATATTACCTTAGTCATTTATGAAGGGCCGAAAGTAATTCTCAATCGCATTGTGTTCAATATCCAGGTGTCTGATCCACTGGAATGGGAAAGACGGTTCCGCCAGATTATCAACCTCCAGGAAGGGGATATCTTTCAAGTACGAAACTATGAGAAAGCCAAAACCGAAATCCTGGAGTACTTAGCGAATTCAGGTTATCCACGAGCGAAATTAACAGGCAGGGTTTTCATCTATGAGAAGGAAAATCAGGCTGCTGTCCATCTTTCTCTTGAGTTGGGCGATTTCACTCGATTCGGCAAAATTGAGGTTCAGGGAAATAAAAAGATTGCCACCGGGATCATCGAGAGGGAAATTACCTTTGCTGAGGGAGAGCCTTTCTCCATGGCCAGAGTCTTTGAAAGCCAGGCCAGAATATTCGGGCTGAATTTTTTCCGTTCGGTTTTGTTGAATCCCGTCAATTTATCTGATGGAACCGGACCGGTGGACATCAACGTTCTCATACAGGAACGGAAGCGTCGGACGGTTGAGGCAGGGTTAGGATATGGGACAGAAGATAACCTGCGCTTTCGGCTCTCCGGTACCTACCGCAATTTCTTAGGGGGGGCCCGGGAATTGCAGCTATCCTTTCGTCTTTCCTCCCTCACCGAAGAGGAAGCCCTCACTTTCAAACAGCCCTATTTCCCGGATCCCTCTTCCACCTCCTTCTGGTCATTATCCAGGAAAAGGGATGAATTCGTTTCCTTTGAAACGATCAATATCTCTCAGGAACTCAGGATTGAGAAAACCTTCACTCCGATTTTCTCTGCTTTTTTATCATATAGACTCGATTCCTCCAAGATTGGTGATCTGGATAAAGAGACCCAGATAGAGTTGGAATTCCTCCAGGAGAAGGTATATTTCCTTTCCTATTTCCAAACTGGTCTTCAATGGGACAGCTCCGACTCCCGCCTGAATCCGACCACCGGAAGTGTGACCTCACTGTACCTGGAACCTTCCCTGAAAGCCATTGGTTCGGAAATTTCCTATATCAAGGGAACGATTGAGTTCAAGCGCTATATCCCGGCTGTAGCTGGAACCGTCCTGGCCGGCCGTATCCTCATGGGCACTATTCGTCCTATTGGGTTAAATCAGCGGGCAGTGCCTCTCTTTAAGCGGTTTTTCTCCGGTGGAACCTATAGTGTGCGTGGATACGCCTATCAGGATTTGGGGCCGAAAGATGCATCCGGAAATCCAATCGGAGGGAACTCGTTAGCTGAAGGAAATGTGGAATTTCGGTTCCCTCTCATAGGCAAACTCATGGGCGTTACCTTCCTGGACTTCGGAAATGTTTTCCTCGAAACCTGGCATTTCAATTTCAATGACCTGCGATACTCGGCAGGTCTTGGGATCCGATATAATACCATTGTCGGCCCTCTAAGGCTGGATGGCGGCTACCTGCTCAATCCGGGGACGACGGTTGATCAGCGGTATCGTATTCACCTCAGTATCGGCCAGGCTTTTTAAGGGGATAGATGGAGACGAAGACATGCAGAAAACTGAAGTAAGAAAGATGGGATGGAAAAAGTACCTTCGCTTATCGGCCATGCTCCTGGGCTATCTCTTTTCTTTTCTTCTGATTTGCCTCCTGGTTTTGGGTCTCCTGACTCAGACCACCCGATTCCGCCAGACAATACGTGACAGCCTCATCCGGCAAGCTGACCGGCGGTTTAACCTCAATCTTACCCTTGGGCGGATTGAGGGAAACCTCCTCACCGGCTTCACTGTTCACCAGGTGACACTTCAGGGACCGGGAGAGGAAACCATCGGTTTGGATCGGATGGAAATCACATGTTCGCCCATGGCTCTTCTCCATGGCCGACTGAGCTTTCCGCTCATACGTCTCTCGGGACTTGCGGCGACTATTCTTCGAACCAAAGAAGGCCTTTTCCGTATCCCCCCCCTGCCGATACCTCCTTTTCCTTCCTCGCCTGGGGGAGAGGGGAGAAGAAATGGGCCGGGGCTTAGCCTTGCGGTTCAGAATCTCTGCCTTGAGAGTGGATCTCTCACGTTCCGGGATTATCTTCACCACCCCACACCACAGGAAATGTCTCTACAGAATCTCCAGGCTGAGATTTCCTTCACCTCAAAAGCTCACCATGAATCGCACTCCTTTCGGGGAAAGATTCGAAAGCTTGGCTTTACCCTGGCCCCTCATGGGTTGATCATAGACAATATTCGTGGAAAAATTTCCTACCAGAAGCATCACCTCGTGATCAACGATCTTGAAATATACACCCCCGAGACACAATTCGAAATTCAAGGGAGTATCCTCTATGAAAAGGAACCCTTCTACGATATAAAGGGCCTGTTTCCAAAGATCTCTCTCCCGGAACTTGGGAAAGCCCTTCATAATCTTCCCTTTCCTTCGCCCTTGTTCCAAATCTCGGCTCTGCATGGAGAGGCCAGGATGCGCGGAACCTTACCTGACCTGACCTGTTCTATCCACCTTTCCTTCGAGGCTGACCAGGAAGAAAGCCAGGTGGAAATGGCGGGGAATCTGGACCTTTCGGACCTGAACTTTCCCCGTTATGAGATGCAAGCCAAGCTCGTACGGTTTCCCTTAGCCTTATGGCTGCCTGAAAAACATCAGCCAGATCTCCCCCGTACCCTTGACCTCCGCGCCCGGCTTGGAGGAAAGGGAATAAGGCCTGAAAACCTTTCAGCCAGGTTTGATATAGATATTTCCTCATTCCTTCTGTTCGATCAGCCGATCGAGGCGGTAACCCTTATCGGACAATACGAGAAAAAACGCCTGCAGATGGAGAGGGCCACCATCCGCAGTCTGGCCGGATCAGGAGAAATACAGGGTCACCTGGACCTCCTGGTTCATTATCCCTATGATCTCGTCCTCTCTTTCCAGCAGGTAGATCTGGAAAAGATAAAGACCGGAACGAGCCTTCCCTCCTCCCGATTAGCTGGAGAAATCAGACTCCAGGGAATACTTGGCCGAAGCTTTTCAGACGACTTCCAGGCCGCCGGACTTGTTCACCTTTCTCAGTCAAGACTGAAAGACAGTTTCATTGACGATCTTCTCCTCCAGGGTTACTTCGAGCAGGGAAGAGTTCGACTGAGCCAGGGAAAGGTTCTTCTTAAAGGCTCATCCTTTTCCATCAATGGTACAGTCTCTTCCGAGCGTATGAATCTATTCTGGAATCTGGAAAAATTCAATCTTGGTCAACTGGGATTTGAACCTTCTCCCTCTCCTTTGAGAGGGAACCTGACCGGAGAGGGAGAAATCACAGGAACCCCGGATAAGCCGCATCTTGAGGGGAAGCTTTTGGGCCAGGATCTGATCTATGGAAATTATCGAATTGACCAGGTGGAAATAAAAGGGCAAGGAGAAGGGCTTTCATTTGATACCATGGAATTCACCTTGGATCTGAAGGCCTCATCTCTTACCCTTCATGAGCAGGCCAGACTCAGCACCTTTCAGGTGGGAGCAAGGAAAAAAGGCCCACAGATCAGGTGGTCTATCCAGGGTCTCCTGGATACCAGCCACCAGATTCAGGCCCAGGGCACGGCTGAGGCCGGTCGGCCCTGGCCGATAGCAGTCCGGATCAGCCAGTTCTCTTTTCCCTTGGATCAAACCGTCTGGAAAAACAAAAAACCGGTTCAATTCTCCTTTGATCCCAATTGCTTCCATATCTCTTCCCTGGAAATCGAATCAGAACAGGGTTTGATTTCAATTCAGGGAAAGGTCGCCTGGACAGGACCGCAAGAACTGAAGGTCGTGGTTACCGGCCTGCCGCTTGAGGCTATTGAACCATGGGCCAGGCTGCCTTTTCCCCTTACGGGGACCGCCCGTGGAGAAATAGACTTGACCGGCTCATGGAGATCTCCCGAAATTCATGGGAAAATAAGGATAGACAAGGGTACCATAGCCGGATTTCCTTTTGAACAATTTTCTCAATCCTTCACCTACGTGATGAGGACCCTTGTCACTGAAGCTCATCTTATGAAAAAGGGCAGCGGTATCTTCCACCTGTCCGGTCACCTTCCCATGGATCTTGGCTTTGGTCCGGTCAAAAACCGCTGGTCCATACCAGGACTGGCTGTTCAAACGAATTTTCAGGAGATTGACCTCGGATTTCTCCCAAAGGCATGGACGTTCATAGCTCAGGCCAAAGGAACTGCTTCAGGAAAGGCTGAAATAAAGGGAAGCCTGGCCGAACCGGCCATCTGGGGAAAGGTGGAATTCGTTGATACCTCTTTTAGAATCAAACCTCTCCTTCAGACATTCACCATCAAGAGTGCCAGAATAGAAGGGGACAACAGGCGTATAATCATCAACGAGATGAACCTGGAAGGTGCATCAGGAGTAGGAAGGCTTTCCGGTGAAATCGAACTGTCAAAGTTTTTAATCCGAAATATTCAAGCCAAAATTAAGATGGATGCCTGGAAGATTTTCTACAGGCGCCATAGCTACCTGACTCTGGATGGCATGATTTCCGTGGCGGGCTCTCCCAGCCGTATCTCCTTATCCGGGGAAACCCTCATTCCTCAGGGGAGGATACGGTTATCCGACTTTCAGCCTGGTGAACTTGGACACCGGGAAATTTTATTGGTGAAAGAAAAAGGGGATGAAACCACCCTGGCTGAAAAAGAGCCTTCCTTTTTTACCCGATATGTCTCACTGGCTTTGAAGGTTGATATTCCACGCAACCTCTGGGTCAGTGATGAGAGAACCAACTTTGAGATGAAGGGAGATCTGGAGATAACCAAGGATTATGATTTGAACCCAATCATCTCCGGAAGCATTGATGCTATCCGAGGATTCTATGAATTCCACGGGAAAAGATTTACTATTCAGAAGGCGACTATACGATTTCAGGGTCTGCCCGAGATCAATCCTCTCCTTGATATGAAGACAGTTTACCGGATAAGGGATGTCGAGGTCTATATCCTGATTACCGGAACAAAAAACAAGCCGATTGTCTCCCTTCAAAGTGAACCGCCTCTGCCACAGAATGAAATCGTCTCCTACCTGGTCTTCGGACGGGCCACGGCAGATCTTAATCAAAGGGAGTCAGCCAGTCTGCAGGGTGAGGCCTTTGCCCTGCTGGGAAGGGTGGTGGCCACCCAGGTGCTTGGCGTACTCGGTGAAAAATTACCGGTGGATACTATTCAAATCAGGGCCTCAGAGGAGGGTACCAGCAGCCTGGAAGTCGGCAAATATCTGACTCAAGATGTCTTTGTTTCCTTCGGTAAAGAGTTTGGCGTGGAGGGATCAGAACAACTCAGGGTCGAATACTACCTGTATAGCAATATTACCCTGGAGGCCGAGATCCGCAGTGATGAACGATCCGGAATGGATATCATCTGGAAAAAAGACTTTTGACACCATCTCCAAGGCCTACTTGATCTTAAAAGAAAATTATACGTGGATTCCGGCTGCCAATCGTGGTATAAATATCCACTCTCAGGGAGATAAAATCACTCTGGGGATGAGATAAATCTCACATAGGAGTTTTTTTTGATAAGTGCCGATTAAAAGAAGCCTTGAAAAGCTCACAAGGCAGGATCAGAGATAACCTCAGGGGAATATGGGAATCTCATGCTGCATCCTTAAGATAACAACATGGTATAACCTTTGCGGAGAGAGCTAAGTATGAACATTAAAAGAAAATTGACTGACCGGGAACAAAAACTGCTTCAAATACTCATTAACGAGAGGAATAAAAGCCTTCAGGAAATCGCCCATCTGACGAATACGGATCTCCATGATCTTAAAACCACAAACGAGGCTACTGTGGACGAATCTGATCTTTCCTTTCTGAATGTAAATAAGGAGATTGATTGTACTCTTATACGGACGAGTAATGAAAAACTGAAAAATATCCAAAAGGCAATTGAACGTCTGGCCGAAGGAATTTATGGACAATGCCAGAAGTGCGGCCAGCCGATTCCCGAAAAAAGACTTGAAGCACTACCCTTCGCTCTCTTTTGCATTCAATGTCAAAAGAGAAAAGAGGCTGAAAAATTCACTCAAAACCCGGAAACCGAGCGAAGGGATTTGAATCGGCTTTTAAACCAAAACCAGGACAATGACCTGTAATATCCGATCAGGTACCCAGCGCAAGGATTTCGCTCTTAATATTCTTTAAGGAAAAGTTCAGGTAACCCCTTCCGGCTTGAGACCTGATTCCGTGATTGTGGATGTCCTACGGCTATGACCGCCATAAATTCCAGTTCCTGGGGCAGGCCCAGGAGTTCCCGGATACGGTCACCATGTTTCATTATTTCACCAAGCCAAACCGCACCCAATCCCAGGGCATGCGCAGCCAGGAGCATATTCTGCAAGCAGGCTCCGACGGCCTGGTAGTCCTTGATCTCATGGTACATATCCCTCTTGTCTAAAAATACTCCAATGCAGGCTGGTGCCATCCGGATTATCTGTCCATACTTCGTGAGTTCGGCTAAGGTGGAGCGCGTACTCTCTTCCCTGATGAGCACAAACCGCCAGGGCTGATTGTTGAGCCCCGAGGGAGCCCAGGTGCCAGCCTTGATAATTTCAATCAACTGCTCTCTATCCACCGCCTGACCGGTATATCGCCGGATGCTCCTGCGGCTGTAAATCCCTTCCAGTAAATCCATCGCTTTTTTCCTCCTCTCGTCTTTGTTGTTGTTTTGCTCATGCACCCTTACCCGCCAAACCGGGAGGTTTTCTTTGCCCAAGAGGGCTTTATCTCCCGAGCCATTCCCGAATGGCGACCTCAGCTTCAGAGACGTCAGGGATAGGCCAATCTCTCAATCGTACCCCCTCCTTTTTGAGTTCATAACTGAGGGCTATCATCTGAGGAATCCTCAGGCCAATTTCCGATAAGACCTGTGGCTTGGCCAAAACCTCTTGTGGGCTCCCCTGCTCGACAATCAAGCCTTCATGCATCAAAACCAGGTGACTGACCAGAGGGGCCAATTCCTCCAGATCATCTGAAACCAAAGTTACACTGGTATCTGAACGCTGCGGCCAATCACTCAGAATTTTCCAAAGACGTTGGCTCGATTCAGCATCCAGGCCGGCCGCAGGTTCATCAAGGATTAATACCTTTGGCTGCCGTACCAGGGCTATAGCTATGGAGATCAGACGTTTCTCTCCACGGCTCAATCCATGGGGAGGTTCTCCCAGTATGCTTTCTGCCTCAAGCTCCAATTCACGTAGAACATGAACCGCTCTCCGCCGGATTTCGACTTCCTTCAAGCCCTGCTCTCGCAAGCCGAAAGAAAGCTCGTCATACACCGAATGAGTAAAAAACTGGCTCTCCGGAAACTGGGGTACAAAAGCTAAAGACTTTCTGAATCTGGATGAGATTGGTCCCGATCGATACATATCCGTTCCATCGACGAAGACAGTCCCTCCGCTAGGCTTTAAGATGCCTGCTAACACATAGGTCAAGGTGGATTTACCCGCCCCGTTTGGTCCGATAAGCCCCAGAATTTGAGGCGGCTGGATAACCACATTGATATCTTGTATGGCGTATTCCCGTCCAAGGGAGAAATGCTGGCCATATCGATAGGAACAATGAGAAAGTTCAATCTTCATTCTTTACCTTTCGCAAGGCAGTAATGAATTGCTCAACGGTATATATCGGATCGGCCAAAAGCAGACCCGACGTCCTCAGCCTCTCGGCGAGCCGAATGATGGGAGGGACCTTTATCCCGGACATGCTTACTATATCCGGATTTTTGAGTAATTCGGGGAATGATCCCTGCCAGAGGATCTTCCCCTCTGATAAGGCAATGATGTGGTTGGCTGTAGTCAGTTCCTCGAAGAATTGTGCTCCATAGACGATGGTTGTACCTTGTCTGTGTATTCCCTGGATGAAAGCCAATGTCTCACTCCTTGCCCGTGTGTCGAGAAAGGAAAGTGGTTCATCAAGTATCAGATACCGCAAACCTAAAATCAGCATGGAAGCTATGGCCAGTTTCTGTTTCTGACCTCCGGATAACTGGTGGGTGAATCCACGGCCATATGCCTGCATACCGAGAGACTCGATCATATCAGCCACCTTTTTTTCTATCTGATTACGATCGAAATGGAAATTTTCCAGCCCGAAGGCGAGATCCTCCTCTACCGTGGGAAGGACAATCTGGTCCTCAGGATGAGAGAAAACCAGCCCGATAGTTTTCCGTAAGTTACCCTGCTCCCATGAGGATAACTCAGCATCATCGAGCCAAACCTGGCCGGAGGCCGGTGCTAATAGTCCCGCCATGATCCGGCATAAGGTACTTTTCCCCGAGCTGTTAGGGCCTATAATAGCCGTAAAGCTTCCCAGCGGTATGGTGAAATTGATATCTTTGAGGGCTGAGATTTTCTGCCCTCCCGATCGAGAATAAAAATGGCTTATATGCCTGAGGCAAATCATGGATGGCCATAATGAGGCAGGTGATAGACATGTGGTTATGAATATCCAGGGTAAAAACCACAAGGGCCACCTTCATCCATGGCCCTTGGCTTTTACCGCCATGACAGTTCCTGGTTACTTTTGTTCTTTGCTTTCGCTTTCCTGAGCCGCTTCCGCCTTTCTCTCCTTCATCCCGATCAACTCTACCATAGTCATGAAGGCGGCATCACCCTTTCGGGGACCAATTTTTATCAGCCGGACATAGCCACCATTTCGTTCTGAGTAATTTGGAGCAATTTCCTGGAAAAGTCTTTTGACCGTTTCTTTCCTGGTGACAAGCCGCAGAACCATTCTCCTGGCATGAAGAGTATTAGCTTTAGCTGTGGTAATAAGCCTCTCAACTATCCTGCGTGTCTCTTTAGCCCGAGCTTCAGTGGTTACGATATGGTCATACGTTAATAAAGAGGTGACCAGGTTCTTGAGCATCGCCTTGCGCGCGCCCGAATCACAATTCAATTTCCTTTTATCCATCCTATGTCGCATCTTCTCTTATCCCCTCTTTAGACTTTATTGGTCACATCTTTTTCTTCCGGTTTTTCACCTTCCTGATTTTCCGGTGGAGGAAAATTTTCAAGCTTCATACCTAAGTGTAAGCCCATATCCGATAAAATCCCTTTAATGGAACTTAATGACTTCCGGCCAAAATTTTGGTTTTTAACATCTCACTTTCAGTACGCTGCACCAATTCTCCAATGGTCCTGATGTTCGCATTCTTAAGGCAGTTATACGCTCTTACCGAAAGCTCCAGTTCATCCACACTTTTTAAAAGATTTTCATTGAGTTTTGGCTCTTCTTCAATCTTCTCTTCCTCTTCCTTCTTCTCCACCGAAGACTCTTCTTCATCATCAAAATTGATAAAAAGGGCACAGTGATCTTTTAAAATTTTGGCTGCCTCGGCAACAGCATCTGCCGGCGCTATACTTCCGTCAGTCCATACCTGAAGAATCAATTTCTCGTATTCTGTAGACTTGCCCAAGCGAGTATTAACCACATCGAAATTAACATTTCTTACCGGCGAAAAAATCGAGTCTATGGGTATAATCCCAACCTCCTGTTCTTCATCTTTGTTCCGATCAGCAGTTACATAGCCAATCCCCTGCCTGACCTGCATTTCCATCTTCAGGACACCGCCTCTATCCAATTGCGCAATATGCAACTCAGGATTCAATACCTCGATATCGGCGTCGTGTTTGATGTCCGCTGCCGTTACCTCTCCAGGCCCCGTCTTATCGATGGTAATAACCTTAGGTCGATCAGAATAACTCTTGACACGTAATTCTTTTATATTAAGAATAATGTCAGTAACATCTTCGATAACACCGGGCAGTGAAGTAAATTCATGAAGAGCTCCTTCAATTTTCACGGAAGTTATAGCTGCGCCCTTTATACTTGATAGCAGCACCCTTCGCAGAGAGTTTCCTAAGGTAACCCCGAATCCCCTCTCGAATGGTTCTGCGGAAAATTCCCCGTAGCAATTAGTAAGTGTAGTTAAATCACACTCTAATTTTTTAGGTTTCTGTAATCCTAAATACTGAAGCATTAATATCCGCCTCCATGGCTTTTATTTTGAATATAACTCAACAATTAATTGTTCTTGAATTTGCATGGTTATATCATCCCTGCTGGGGATGCTCTTAACCACACCGGTCAATTTTTCCGGCATAAGCTCTAACCATTGGGGTAATCCCCTATGGATTGCTGACTCTATTGACTCCTTGATCCACTCCACTTTTCTGCTTTTCTCTATGAGCTCAATGACATCACCTTGTCTTACCTGATAGCTCGGGATATCGACTTTTCGGCCATTCACCTTGAAATGTCCATGCTTGATGAGCTGTCTGGCCCCATTTCTTGATGGAGCAAATCCTAATCGATAGGTGACATTATCAAGCCTCGTTTCCAGCATAGTCAACAGAAGTTTACCGGTAACTCCCGGCTTTCTGGCAGCCTTTTTAAAATAGGCTCTAAATTGATCCTCCAGTACGCCATATATTCTCTTTGCTTTTTGCTTCTCTCTCAACTGCAATCCATAATTAGAATTTTTTGGACGGCTCTGCCCATGCTGCCCTGGGGGATAGTTCCTCCTTTCAACGGAACATTTTTCAGTAAAACACCGATCTCCCTTTAAAAATAACTTTAGACCTTCCCGACGGCATAATCTACATACTGGTCCAATATATCTAGCCAATTTTTTAATGCTCCTTTCTAAACTCTTCGTCTTTTGGGAGGTCTACATCCATTATGTGGTATTGGAGTAACGTCTTTAATTGAGCTTATCTCAAGGCCTACCGCCTGTAAAGCTCGTATGGCCGCCTCCCTTCCCGCACCAGGGCCTTTGACATTAACCTCTAATTGCCTCATGCCTTGGTCCATGGCCTTTTTGGCACAGGCTTCAGCTGCCATTTGAGCTGCAAAGGGCGTACTTTTCCGGGACCCCTTGAATCCGAGGTTCCCCGCGCTAGACCAAGCTATAACATCTCCATCCACGGTAGTAATGGTAACTACGGTATTGTTGAACGTTGACTGAATATGCGCTACCCCTACCGGTATATTCTTCTTTTCCTTTTTCGGCCCTTTTCTTTTAGCCTGAGCCATGTAGCCATTCCTCCCTCAATATATGCTCTCTATTATCACTTTAATCTATTTCTTTGACATCTTTCTCTTGGTACCAACGGTAGCTCTCCTGGGTCCTTTGCGTGTCCTGGCATTTGTATGAGTCCTTTGACCTCGCACCGGCATGGAACGACGATGCCTTAGTCCCCGGTATGAGCCTATATCCATGAGGCGCTTTATATTCATGGAAATTTCTTTTCTGAGATCACCCTCAACCTTGATATTGCTTATCTGTTCTCTAATCCGGTTAATCTCATCCTCGGTAAGATTATGAACCTTTGTATCCCTTGACACCCTTGCATTCTCAAGAATTAATCGTGCCCGAGGTCTTCCGATCCCATAAATATAAGTGAGACCAACTTCGGCTCTCTTGTTTTTTGGTAGATCTACACCAGCAATACGTGCCAATCCTATCCTCCCTTTACGTGAATTTCTTACCTGTCATTCTTTTGGCCTGTTTTATTTTTTCTTACCACTCTTATGTATATTTTCCAATGTAGATGCCTCAATCGGCAATCACTGATCTTAACCCTGCCGTTGCTTGTGCCGCGGATCATCACAAATTACCCTGATTATGCCCCGCCGACGAATTATTTTGCATTTTCTGCATATCTTTTTTACTGAACTGCGTACTTTCATGAATTCCTCTCCCGCTTTATTTAAACCTGTAAATAATTCTTCCCTTTGTTAAGTCATATGAAGATAATTCAACCAAGACCCTGTCTCCTCTCAATATCCGGATAAAATTCTTCCTCATCTTTCCGGAAATGTGAGCCAGAACTTTATGCCCATTATCGAGTTCTACACGGAACATGGCATTTGGGAGAGGCTCAGTTACCACTCCTTCAACTTCAATGGCCCCTTCTTTGGCCATATCTATTTCATCTCCTTATGTATGACACTTAATATTTCAGGCCCCTTACTGGTTATCGCTACCGTATGTTCGAAATGGGCTGATAAGCTGCTGTCTCTGGTAACTGCGGTCCAATTATTATTCAAAATTTCCACTTCATAGCTTCCCATGCTCACCATAGGCTCTATAGCCAGTACCATCCCCTCTTCCAACCGCCTGCCCAGCCCCGGCTTGCCATAATTAGGAACCTGGGGATCCTCATGCGGCGAACGACCGATACCGTGACCGACAAAATCTCGAATAACAGAAAAGTTATTCTCCTCCACATGCCTTTGGATAGCATGAGAAATGTCCTGCAACCGATTACCCTCGTAAGTCTCATCAATTCCTCTATAAAGTGCTTCTTCGGTCACCCTGAGGAGTCTGGCTACATCATTCCGTATGCCATCCACCGGAACGGTAATAGCTGCATCAGAACAAAACCCCTCTGCTTTCACTCCTACATCTATGCTCAGTATATCACCCTTCCGTAGCTTTCGTGATGTTGGTATGCCATGAACGACCTCTTCATTAATTGAGGCACAGATGCAACTCGGGAAAGCATTATCGTTGGCATAGCGCCTGTACCCTTTGAAGGTTGGTTCGCCCCCTCTTTTATAAATTTCATCTGCTGCGACCTTTTCAAGTTCGAAGGTAGTTATATCAACCTGGACATATTTTCTCAACTCATTCAGTACTTCAGCCACAATACGGCCAGAAATCCGCATCTTCTCAATTTCTTCAGGAGATTTTAAAATTACCACCTATCAGCTTCCCAACAGGCTACAGAGTCGATCATAAATGCGCCCCTGCTCCTGATTTCCGTCAATAGTCTCAAGCTTCCCCTGGTTCCGGTAATACTCAATCAGGGGCGCGGTCTGTGAACGGTAAACTTTCAAGCGCTCTTTTATGGTCTCAAGGGTATCATCCTTCCGCTGAAACAATTCTCCACCGCATATATTACAAATACCATCCTGTGAAGGAGGATTGAAATATATGTTATACATCTGTCCACAGCCTTTACAGACCCTCCTGCCTGTCAGCCGCTTTATCAAGGCATCTTCGTCCACTTCAAAATCAAACACCCGATCTATACGTTTATCCACTTTATTCAGCACTTCATCCAGACTTTGAGCCTGCCGTATTGTTCTCGGGAATCCATCGAGAATGAATCCTGTCTGATAAAGAGGACTCTTTAATCTCTCCTCTATAATACTAATGACCACTTCATCAGGAACGAGCAGTCCTTTATTCATATATTCCTGGGCCTTCAGCCCCAAGGATGTCTTCTCTTGTAACGCTTCCCGTAAGATATCTCCGGTCGAGATCTGCGGTATATGGTATTTCTTCATGATCAGCTTGGCCTGCGTTCCTTTGCCTGCTCCGGGAGCTCCTAAAAAAATGAAATTCATTCTCGCTCTACCCCATTCTTTGTTTGCTCATTTTAGATTTTTTTATAAAGCCCTCATAATTTCGCATAACCAAATGCGCTTCGATCTGCCGAACGGTATCTAATCCGACCTCTATGACGATGATCAGGGCGATACCGCCAAAATAGAAGGGGATATTGAAAAATTTAATCAAATACGTCGGCAGGATGGATATAAGGGATAAATATACAGCCCCCACAAAGGTTATCCTGGTCAGGATGTAGTCAATATACTCGGCAGTGTTTTTCCCCGGACGGATACCCGGAATGAAACCACCATACTTTTTCATATTATCAGCAACATCTACAGGATTAAAAATGATCGCCGTATAGAAATAACAGAAAAAGACAATTAAAACTACATAGAGAACCGTATTTAAAATTGCACCCGGTCCAAGAGCTTCGGCAACATAATTCATCCATGGATGATCGATAAATCGGGCTATGGTTGCCGGAAACATGATGATGGAAGCGGCAAATATAATGGGAATTACTCCCGCTGTATTGACTCGTAGAGGGATATAGGTACTCTGTCCCCCATACATTCTCCTCCCGACCACTCTCTTGGCATATTGGACTGGAATTTTCCTTTCACCTGTTTCAACAAAGACAATGAAGCCGCAAACCAGGGCCATGAATACAACCATGATCAGCATGAACATTATGGACAACTCTCCGGTCCTTATAAGTCTAATCGTATTAATGACTGCCGCCGGACCACGCACTATGATACCTGCCGTGATGAGCAGCGAAATTCCATTGCCTATACCTCTTTCAGAGATCTGCTCACCGAGCCACATGAGAAAGATTGTACCTGCGGTCAGGGTGATAACCGTCATCAACCGAAATGACCAACCCGGAAACGGAACAATAGGAGTCCCGGTAGGACTCTTCATTGATTCCAGACCAAAGCTGATGCCCAAAGACTGGATTACGGAAATGAGAATCGTTCCATAGCGGGTATACTGGGTGATCTTTTTTCTTCCTTCTTCACCCTCTTTTGATAGCCTTTCCAGGTGGGGTATAACGACGGTCAAGAGCTCCAGAATGATGGCCGCATCGATATAGGGCATGATTCCCAAGGCAAAAACAGTGAGCTTTGAAAGTGCACCTCCGGAAAACATATCAAAGAAACCAAGGAGTGTTCCCTTGGCCTGGGCAAAAAAGGCACTGAGAGCCGCTCCGTTGATTCCCGGTGTCGGGATATGGGCTCCAATCCGAAAAACCGCCAGCAAGGCAAAGGTAAATAAAATCCTCTTCTTTAATTCCGGTATCTTGAAAATGTTTTGGAAACTTTCAATCAAGCCTGGATCACCTCAACCTCTCCCCCAGCGGACCGAATCTTCTCTGCTGCGGATTCAGAAAATTTATGTGCTTTCACGGTAAAGGCTTTACTCAAGTCACCATTTCCCAGAACCTTAACCCCGTCTCCCACTTTCTTGACGAGCCCCATTTTTATCAATTCCTTAGGAGTTATGATAGCACCCGCATCAAACTTTTCAAGGGAAGACACATTGACCACTGCGTATTCTTTTTTGAAGACATTAAGAAATCCACGCTTGGGGAGCCTTCTCTGCAGGGGCATTTGCCCCCCCTCAAAACCTCTTCGCACGTTTCCTCCCGACCGGGCCTTTTGTCCTTTGGCTCCACGACCACATTGCTTCCCATGCCCCGATCCGGGTCCTCTCCCCACTCGCTTGCGGCGTTTCCTTGCTCCCTCTGCTGGTCTTAGCTGACTTAGATTCATTTACCCGATCCCTCTACCAACTGATAGTCAACCAAATATTCAACCTTTTTTATCATGCCCATGATCGCAGGATTATTGGGCCTGTATACCGTCTTGTTCAGCTTTGTCAGCCCAAGTCCTTTTAATACAGCCTTATGTCGCTTGGGTCGCCCTATTCCACTTTTCTTCAAGGTAATTTTCATCTGATTTTCCATGATTACGCTGTCTCTTCCTTCGATAAACCTCGATCCCTTAAGATTTCCTCCGGATTTTTAAGATCCATCAGTCCTGCCATGGTCGCCTTGATGACATTATGGGGATTACTGGATCCGATGATTTTGGTAAGAACATTTTTTATGCCCGCCGATTCCACAACCGCCCTTACCGCACCTCCGGCGATAACGCCGGTTCCTTCGGCTGCTGGTTTTAAAAGTACTTTCGTCGCCCCGAAGTGACCCATAATCATATATGGAATAGTGCCGTCTCTGAGTGCAATCTTTATAAGGCTCTTCCGCGCTCTTTCAACTCCCTTTCGAATCGCCTCCGGTACTTCGTTAGCTTTTCCTAAGCCGATTCCAACATAACCACCCATATTGCCGACGACTACCAAGGCACTAAACCCAAATCGTCTACCTCCTTTCACAACCTTAGCTACTCGGTTGATGTAAACGACCTTATCAACTAATTCAAGCTCATCCGGATTTATTCTAGCCAAGTAATTACCTCCGTTACCCTAAAATTCAAGGCCTCCTTCCCTGGCGCTGTCAGCCAGGGCTTTCACCCGCCCGTGATATTTGAATCCTCCCCGGTCAAAAACAACCTGCTTAATTCCCCTGTCTGCAGCCTCTTTAGCGATCATTTCGCCGACTATTTTCGCAGCAGCTATATTTCCACCCCCGGCCTGTTTTTCACGAAATTGTGGCGAAAGGGTAGATACCGCAGTAAGTGTCCTGCCCTGTACATCATCGATCAATTGCGCGTAGGTATGCCTGGCGGATTTGAAAACAGCGAGTCGTAAGCGGTTACCGTCCCCTCTTACCTTCTTCCGCACTCTATCATGCCGCATCCTCCTGGCATAAATCTTCTGATTTACCCTCACAACTTTCTCTCCTCTATTCGCAAACTAGGCACCGGCTTTTCCAACCTTCCTTCTGATTACCTCACCCTCGTAACGGATTCCTTTTCCCTTATAAGGTTCTGGAGGTCTAAGATACCGGATCTCAGCTGCCACCTGTCCAACTCTCTGTTTATCTATTCCCTTTACAAAGATATTCGTCTGCTTATCTACCAGGATCTCAATATCAGCGGGAATCGGATATTGAATCGGGTGTGAAAATCCAAGGTTCAAGGTTAAGACCTTTCCAGCAACATTCGCTTTATATCCAATGCCTACGATCTCAAGTTTTTTTATGTATCCATTCGTAACACCCTCCACCATATTCGCCAGGAGGGCACGAGTCAATCCATGGAGAGCTCTGGCCTGTTTGCTTGCTGATTTTGGGGCGACTAATATCCTTCCATCCTGAAGGGCTACGGATACATTCGGATGTATAGAGATCTCCTGTAAACCCTTTGGACCCTTTACGGACACCTTGCTATTCTCAGCAACCTGCACGTCTACACCTTTCGGTATAGGGATTGGTAACTTTCCTATTCTCGACATTGGTCCTTATCCTTTACCAAATATAACATAACACCTCGCCCCCAAGCTGCGCCTTACGGGTTCCCTTGTCTGTCATAACTCCCTGCGGTGTGGATAAGATGGCGACTCCCAATCCACCAAGGACCTTCGGAATCTGATCCTTCTTAACATAAACCCTTCGGCCAGGCTTGCTTACCCTTTTTAAATTAGTAATGACAGGTTTGTTAGCATTTTCATATTTCAAGTAAATCCGTATGATCTTTTGGGGCTGCTTCTCAATAACCTTAACACCTTTGACATATCCCTCTTCCTTGAGGATTTGTGAAATCCTCTGTTTCATGCCCGAAAAGGGAACATCAACCGATTCAAATTTGGCCATGGAGGCATTGCGAATCCTTGTCAGCATATCCGCAATCGGATCAGTTATAGCCATAGATTCTACCCTTTCAGTTTACCAGCTGGCTTTAATAACGCCTGGGATCTCCCCCTTCAGGGCCAGTTGGCGAAAACAAATTCTACACATTCCGAACTTTCTCATATAAGCGCGCGGCCTGCCACATATTCCGCATCGATTATATTTGCGTACCGGATATTTTGGTTTCCTGTTTGCCTTTATGATAAGTGCTGTCCTTGCCAATACCCTCTACTCCTTATGATACTCTTCTATTCTTTCCTTTTGCTGAAAGGCATCCCAAATTTTGCAAGCAGTGAACGCCCTTCTTCATCTGTCTTGGCTGTCGTTGTTATGGAGATGTCCATTCCCCTCAGCTTATCTATTTTATCATATTCAATCTCGGGAAAGATAACCTGTTCAGTCAAACCAAAGTTGTAATTGCCCCTACCGTCAAATGACTTATCCGGCAGTCCCTTAAAATCACGGATTCTTGGCAGGGCGACAGTTACTAACCTTTGTAAAAACTCATACATGATATTGCCCCGAAGAGTCACTTGACATCCAACAGCCATCCCTTTTCGAAGCTTAAATCCAGCAATGGACTTTTTAGCACGAGTTATTACCGGCTTCTGCCCACTAATTTGAGCCAGGTTTTCACATGCAAAATCCAAAACCTTGGGATTCTGAATTGCTTCTCCTACTCCCATATTAATAATGATTTTGGTAACCTTAGGTGCCTGCATGATGTTTTTGTATTGAAATTCCTGGCATAAGGCTGGCTTTATCTCTTTTTCATATTTTTCTTTTAACTGCGCCATAACCATCTTTCTCTATTATCCTTACATATGTAATCTAGGCAATTATTTCCTTACACTTTTTACAAATCCGGGCTTTCTGCCCATCCTCTAAATAAAGATAGCCGACTCTCGTGGGTTTATTGCACTTTCCACAAAGCAGCATCACATTACTCATATGAATGCCACCCTCTTTTTCGACGATGCCGCCTTGCTGCTGCTTCTGATCCGGCTTCGTGTGCCGTTTCACCATATTCAGTTTTTCGATCAGTACTCGATTCCTGTCGTACAGAACCTTGATCACTCTGCCGCTTTTACCCTTTTCCTTCCCGGCAATCACTTGGACGAGATCGTTCTTCCTTACCTTGAATGTCCGCCTGTTCATCTTTTCCGCCTTCTGAGCCATCTCTCCATACTCCTTTATATCACTTCAGGAGCCAGGGAAACAATTTTCGTGAAATTCTTACTCCGCAACTCTCGTGCTACCGGTCCAAATATTCTTGTTCCTAAAGGCTCGCCCTGATTGTTTATCAAAACCGCTGCGTTATTATCAAACTTAATGTACGACCCATCTATCCGCCGAACCTCTTTTGTTGTCCTTACAATAACCGCTCTATTTACTGTCCCTTTTTTTATACCGGCATTGGGCACTGCCTCTTTAACCGTCACGATGATAATATCTCCGATAGTAGCATACTTCTTTCGCGTTCCACCCAGTACTTTGATACACATGACTTTTTTGGCGCCGGTATTATCCGCTACCTCCAGCATTGTTTGAACCTGAACCATAATTTCCACCCTTAACGCTTCCTAGATCCAAAAAGTCTTACGATAGTGAAGTTACAACTCTCCACCGTTTATCTTTACTCAATGGCCGTGTTTCCATAATGGTGACTTTGTCACCCACCTTACACTGATTTTCTTCATCGTGGGCCTTATATCTTTTTTTCTTACGAACAACTTTTTTATATGTTTGATCTATGAGAGTTCTGGTCACCTCTACCACTACTGTCTTGTCCATCTTGTCACTCACAACAACGCCAACTCTCCTCTTTCTATGTCCTCTTGTCGTATTCATGTAACTGTCTCCAAATACCTCTCTTTACCTTCTTACTTGGTATCCATCTTATGGTCAATTAATCTTTCACGATAGACAGTCAGCACTCTGGCGATATCCTTTCTGACCTGACGAATCCTCGTTATATTTTCAAGTTGTGCAGAGGCCAGTTGAAATCGCAGCCTGAAGAGTTCCTCTCGCAGGTCAGCTTCCTTTTGGCCCAACTCCTCGTTACTGAATTCTCTTAGTTCTTTTGCTTTCATGATCTCTTAACCCTGCCTGCTAACAAATTTTGACTTGATTGGCAACTTTTGGGCTGCCAGCCTGAAGGCCTCTTTCGCTAACTCTCTGGGGACACCCTCCATTTCATACATAATTTTACCAGGTTTGACAACGGCCACCCAATGCTCCGGAGCACCCTTTCCTTTCCCCATCCTCGTCTCAGCAGGCTTCTGACTCACCGGCTTGCTCGGAAAAATATTTATCCAGATCTTTCCGCCTCTCTTGATATACCGGGTAACGGCAATTCGAGCCGCTTCAATCTGCCGATTGGTAATCCATCCCGGCTCCAATGCTTTGAGCCCATAATCACCATACGTCAGCTTAGATCCGCGAAAAGCCTTGCCGGTCATTCTACCGCGCTGTACTTTCCGGTACTTCACTTTTTTTGGCATTAACATAGTTCAAAACCCCAATCCGTATCTCAAATTCCTGACTAAATATCTCATCAAACCTTATAGCTTACCGTATCTGCTGCTTCTTTGGATTGATGCTCCTTGCCCAGAACTTCCCCTTTGAACACCCAAACTTTTACACCAATCACACCGTATGTTGTTCGAGAAACGGTACACCCATAATCGATGTCTGCCCGCAGGGTATGTAATGGCACCCTTCCTTCCCTATACCATTCCCTACGAGCCATTTCTGCACCACCTAATCTACCTGCACAGGAGATTCTTATACCCTCTGCACCAAATCGCAAGGCAGCCGTTACTCTTTTTTTCATTGCCCTTCGAAAGGCTACTCTTCGCTCTAGCTGCATGGCTATGTTTTCCGCTATCAGTTGGGCATCAATTTCTGATTTTCGAATTTCGTGTATATTGATATAAATCTGTTTATCCGTATATTTTTGTATCTCGCTTTTTAATTTATCTACCTCAGTACCCTTTTTTCCAATGATGATACCAGGCCGCGCCGTATAAATATTGATAATAGCCTTATCAGATGCCCTCTCAATCTCAACACGTGATACACCAGCATTCTTCAGCTTGTCCTTGACATAATTCCTGATCTGGATGTCTTCATGAAGATGCTTCTGATAGTCCTTTTTCGAATACCATCTTGATTCCCAAGTCCTGATGACTCCTAATCTAAATCCAACGGGGTTAACTTTCTGTCCCAATTATGTGTTCCTCCTGCTATTTTTCTTCAAGTACAACCGAAACATGACTGGTTCTCTTTTTTATTCGGAAGGCCCTCCCACGAGCTCTCGGCTGAAATCGCTTAAGAGTAGGACCCTGGGTGGCATAGATTTCAGATATATACAGTTTGTCTATATCCTGAATTTCACTGTTCTGTTTGGCATTCGCTAAGGCGGATCTTAAGAGCTTTTCAACTAAACCCGAAGCTGCTCTGGGAGTAAACTTCAATATATTGAGAGCATCTCCCAGATCTTTCCCACGTACCAGATCGACTACTAACTTGGCTTTCCTTGATGTTGTTGGTAAATACTTGGCAACAGCTTTAACTTTCATTTCCTATTTAACCCTAGTTGATTTTTCTGTCTTTGAACCATGTCCACGGAATGTACGGGTTGGGGCAAATTCCCCCAATTTATGTCCGACCATATTTTCAGTTATATAGACAGGTATGAATTTCCTCCCATTGTGAACTACTATGGTATGGCCAATCATTTCCGGAAAGATAGTCGAATCCCTCGCCCATGTTTTGATAATCTTTTTTTCAAGCGTATCATTCATCTGCTGAATTTTTTTCAAGATATTCGGGTCAATATATGGCCCCTTCTTTACCGATCGTGACACCTACTCTCTCCTATTTTCTCTTCTTGACAATATATTTTGAGGTACTCTTATTCCTTCTCGTCTTATACCCCTTGGTAGGTTTTCCCCATGGTGTACAGGGATGCCGCCCACCGGAAGATTTCCCTTCTCCACCACCCATGGGATGATCTATTGGATTCATGGCCACTCCCCGTACCTTGCTTCTCCTGCCCAACCAGGTTGTTCTGCCCGCTTTGCCCATGGAAATGTTTTCATAATCTGTATTACCGACCTGGCCGATCGTAGCCAGGCAGTCCAACCTTATTAAACGTACTTCACCTGAGGTCAGTTTCACATGAGCATAAGAACCCTCTTTAGCTACTAATTGGGCACTGGTCCCGGCACTCCGGGCCAACTGGCCGCCCTTACCCCTTTTCAGTTCAATATTATGAATGGTGGTACCAAGTGGTATATTTTTTAAGGGCAGAGCGTTACCCACCTGAATTTCCGCCTCAGGACCTGACATTATCCGGGAGCCGACCTCCATGGTTTCTGGAGCGATAATATACCTCTTTTCCCCATCCGCATAATTTAAGAGGGCGATCCGTGCACTCCGGTTCGGATCATATTCTATACTGACCACTTTAGCTGGGATCGAAAATTTATCTCTTTTGAAATCAATAATTCTATATCTTCTCTTATGACCACCGCCTCGATGTCTGATGGTAACCCGGCCGTAATTATTTCGACCACCGGTTTTCGTATATTTGGCAATGAGTCTTTTTTCCGGCTTTTCCTTGGTAATCTCTTCAAACGTGGAAACCGATTTGGTTCTTGAGCTGGGTGTAACAGGTTTATAATTCTTAATTCCCAAAGGTCTTCACCCCCTTGTTTCAATGTCACAAATGTTAGACGCCTCCAAGAAGATCTATGGATTCACCTTTGGCTAAAGTTACGATTGCTTTCTTCCGATTTGGTCGTCTGCCCTGGTGCACTCCCAACCGCTTCA
This sequence comes from bacterium, assembly GCA_049472445.1. Classification (GTDB taxonomy): domain Bacteria; phylum SZUA-182; class SZUA-182; order DTGQ01; family DTGQ01; genus JBLIRT01. Next base: position 1,447 of record JBLIRT010000015.1, on the reverse strand, counting down.
TCTTCCCTTCAATGTTCATGGTAGCCACTTTTTCAACCTTGACATTGAAAATTTGTTCTATAGCCCGTTTCACCTCAATCTTATTGGCATGTACATCTACTGAAAAAGCGACTTTATTGGATTCTTCCTGTTGAGCCGTAATTTTCTCGGTTATGATCGGTCTTTTGATAATCTCATAAGCGGATTTCATCTCTCAAGCCTCTCCTCAACTTTCCTGACTACCGAACTGAAAAAGACCAGCTTATTGTGCAAAAGAATATCGTACACATTGAGTCCATCTATATCAATAACCTTTACCTTCTCTAAATTTCTCACAGCCAGGATGATTTTTTCATGTTCCAGACTATCCACCACCAGCAGGCATTTCTCCTGAATTCCTAACCTTTTGAAAACTCTTTCCATCTCGCGGGTTTTGGGTTGTTCAATTTCAAAATCCTGGAGGATAAACAGATTCCCCTCTCTCTTCCTCATCGATATTGCTGAACGAAGAGCCAGATTGAGAACCTTTTTGTTCATTTTATGTTCATAATCCCTCGGTAGCGGCCCGAATACCACTCCTCCGCCAGTCCATAAGGGAGATCTTTTACATCCGGCACGAGCCCGACCTGTACCCTTCTGCCTCCATGGTTTTATACCACTTCCCGACACCTGGGCACGATTTTTGGTTGAAGCACTTCCCGACCTCTTTTTAGCCATCTGATACCTGACGACATCATGAAAAAGGTATTCTTTCGTTTCAACATCAAAGATCGATGCCTTTACTTCAACCTCTCCGATCTTTTCATTGTCTACGTTAAGTATCTCTAAATTTATCATCTTAACTCACACAATATTATTATTTAGAAGTTGCTCATTCTATCATAATTTGATTTCGACATCAATACCCGAGGGGAGATCCAATCGCATCAATGCATCCACTGTTTGAGGAGTTGATTCCAAAATGTCCAGGATCCTTTTATGCGTGCGGATTTCAAACTGCTCCCTTGACTTCTTATCTATATGTGGTGACCTTAAAACCGTATACCGGTTTTTCCTGGTCGGGAAAGGTATCGGTCCAGAGACTTTAGCTCCCGTCCGTTTCACGGTTTCAGCAATCTCTCCGGCCGATTGATCCAAGATCCGATGATCATAAGCACGGAGCTTTATTCTTATTCTTTGACCTTCCATCACTTCCTCGCTTACTGTTAAATCTGACTTCTTACTCTTTCAGGTAATTATGGTTATCCTGCCTTCATGCAATGAGTCAGGATACCTTCACACTTCAGGCGATGATCTCACTCACTACACCTGCCCCCACGGTCCGGCCACCCTCTCGAATGGCAAATCTCATCTCCTTCTCCAGGGCTACCGGAGTGATCAGCTCGCCTACAATACTCACATTGTCCCCGGGCATCACCATCTCCACCCCCTCAGGCAACTGCACGGTCCCCGTTACATCTGTCGTCCG
>JBLIRT010000149.1:0-8030 GCA_049472445.1 bacterium | reverse complement strand
ATGCTATTGAACATGCTTTGCGGGAGGTGGGAGTTAGAATGGACCACAAGGAGGGATATCAAGAGGCGACGTGGATCCTGTTGGATTATGGAGACATAGTTATTCATGTCTTTACCGAGGAAAAACGTCAGTATTATGATCTTGAACGTTTATGGGGAGATGCGCCCAGAATAGATGTATCGTATCTCTTGTCTTCAACGGCAGATGAGCAAACCCGCTCTCACTGAATACATATGGAAGTCAAGGTCATATGCATAGGGAAAACAAAAGAATCATACCTGCAGCAGGGGATACACAAATACCTTGAAAGAATTTCCTATTATATTCCCGTACAATTATTTGAATTGAAGCCGGAGAAGAATCAAAAATTAGCCGAAAAGATTAGAAAACTAACTCAAGGTTATACTATTCTCCTCGATGTTTTTGGCCAAGAGCTGAGTTCAGAAGAGTTTGCTGCTCTTATTGAAGAGAAAGTAAACCATGGATGTCCTGAAATAGATTTTCTCATTGGCGGATATTCCGGGCTCCCGACGCTACCTGAAGAATTCATTGACCTTCGTATCTCTCTTTCCCGGTGTACATTTACCCATCAGCTCATACGATTACTCTTACTTGAACAGATATACCGATCTTTTACCATCATGAAAGGACATCCTTACCATAAATAATTTTTCAGGGATCAGGAGGGGGTTAAGAAAGGATATGGAAAGGAATCTCATCACCAGCCTTGCTACGACAACTCAGTCTAAAATTATCCTGGTTGTTTTTGATGGACTAGGGGGGCTACCGAAAAATCAGGGTGAAGGAACTGAGCTTGAAACGGCTCATACTCCCAACCTTGATGCCCTGGCCGCTCGATCAGTGTGTGGTCTGGTAGACCCTATCTCCATGGGCATTACGCCGGGAAGCGGGCCGGCTCACCTGGGACTGTTTGGTTACGATCCGCTTCAATATGAGATCGGGCGAGGGATTTTATCAGCGCTGGGAGTCGATTTTGATCTCAAGCCGAGCGATGTGGCTGCCCGCATCAATTTTGCCCAGGCCGATGCCCAGGGGAATATTATTGATCGGAGAGCGGGGCGAATCCCAACGGAAAAGAACAGGCAGCTCTGTGAGCTCCTTTCTCAAATCCATATCGAAGGTGTCGAAATTTTTCTCCGCCCGGAAAAGGAGCATCGGGCGGCCATTATTTTCCGCGGAGCGGACCTGTCCGGTCAGCTCAGTGATACAGATCCGCAAAAAACAGGAGTTCCTCCGAGACAGGTTGAGCCGCTTACGGCTGAGGCTCACCGGACTGCTGAGATGGTTAATCAATTCGTGAAAGAGGCTCAACGAATCCTTTCCCGGGAAGAGAAGGCCAACATGATTCTCCTCAGGGGTTTTGATAAATATGAAGCCATACCAGGGTACAGCGATCGATATCGATTGAAGGCTGCCGCCATCGCCACCTATCCCATGTATAGGGGATTAGCTCGTTTGCTGGGTATGACTGTGCTCCCTACCGGGGATACCATTCGGGATGAATTTGAAACCTTGACCCAATTCTATCAGCAGCATGATTTCTTTTTCCTTCATATTAAGAAAACCGATAGTATGGGTGAGGATGGAAATTTTGAGGGCAAGGTCAAAGTCATTGAAGAGGCTGATCAGTGTTTTCCTTACCTGTTGAAGTTACAGCCCGATGTTATTGCCGTAACTGGTGATCACTCGACACCTTCGGTCTTGAAATCCCATAGCTGGCACCCAAACCCGGTACTGCTCTATTCGGAATTCTGTCGGCCTGACCAGGTAAGATCCTTTTCTGAAAGCGCATGTATCCATGGAGGATTAGGGCGATTTCCTGCCTTACATTTGATGCCGCTTATGATGGCCAATGCCTTGAAGCTGGAAAAGTATGGAGCCTGACCGCCGGAGAATAAAACCTGTGACCTGGCTCCTGGCCTTGCGGAATTTCAGTTTATCGGTCCTGTTTCCGGCTGGCTGTGCTATCTGCCGGAAGCCGCTTGACTGGTCACATGTGGATCCGGTTTGCCCTGCCTGCTGGATGAAGGTACGTCCTATAGAAGGGCCTATCTGCTACCGATGTGGGTATCCGATATCCGCTGAGGCGGGAAGTACGCCGGTGGAGGAGATATATTGTGAATCCTGTCAAAAAAGGTCCCCAGCCTATATCAAGGCCAGATCAGTTTTTTATTATCAAGACATCCTGAGGGAACTGGTCCATCGTTTCAAGTATCAGGGGCAGGTAAACATCGGGAAAATGTTAGCCCGATACATGATAAGGTATTGGAGCATTGAACCTGATTTCCTGACGAGTGGATGCATTATACCCGTGCCCCTGGGGATTAAAAAGTTGCGAAAGCGAGAGTTTAACCAATCCTTTATCCTGGCCAGAGAGATCGGCAGACATTTGAGAATACGAGTTTATCCTCTGGCTATGCGGAAGGTAAGGGATGGGGTGCCTCAAATGCAGTTGTCACGGGAGGAAAGGATTCAAAGTGTCCGGGGATCTTTTGCGGTCGCCAGCGGGCAGTCGGTTGAAGAAAGGGATGTCCTCCTGGTAGACGATGTATGTACCACCGGAGCTACCATTGCTGAGTGCAGCCGGGTTTTATTACACCACGGGGCTAAAAAGGTCAGAGTGATAACCCTGGCCAGAAGTATGTTGCAATAATAAGTATAATCAAACAAAAACAACCATCAACCAACTCAGAGGAGGGATGACATGAGTATCAGAGTAGGTATTAACGGCTTCGGGAGAATTGGCCGGAATGTGTTTCGAGCCTGTCTGGGTAATAAAGAAATTGAAATAGTGGCCATAAATGACATCACTGATGCGAAGACCCTGGCCCATCTTTTGAAGTATGATTCTATCCATGGCAAGGTTCAGGCCGAGGTTGAGGTAGGAGACGGCGCAATCTTGGTGGATGGCAGACAGGTAAAAGTAACGGCTGAAAGAGATCCGGCCCATTTGCCCTGGCAGGAATTAGGGGTAAGTATCGTTGTGGAGTCGACCGGGATCTTTCGCAGCAGGGAGAAAGCCGGCAAACATGTAACTGCTGGGGGAAAGAAGGTTATCATAACGGCACCGGCTGAGGATCCCGATATAACCATTGTTCTCGGCGTAAACGAGAACATGTACAGGCCGGACAGCCATCAGCTCATTTCAAATGCCTCCTGTACTACCAATTGCCTGGCTCCCATAGCCAAGGTATTGGCTGATCGCTTCGGTTTCCGGAAGGGGTTTATGACCACGGTTCATTCCTACACCAATGATCAGAGCATACTGGATCTTCCCCACAAGGATCTCAGGCGGGCCAGAGCTGCCGCTCTCTCCATGATTCCCACCACTACCGGTGCAGCCAAGGCAGTAGGATTGGTTTTGCCCTCACTTAAGGGAAAACTCGATGGCATTGCTATTCGAGTACCTACCCCAAACGTTTCGGTAGTGGATCTGGTGGCCGAACTTGAAACAAAAGTTACCGCCGATCAGGTGAACGGGGCTTTAAAGGAGGCTGCTGAAGGCCCTATGAAAGGAATTCTCGGTGTCTCCGAAGAGCCATTGGTTTCCTGTGATTTTAACGGAAATCCACTTTCTTCTATTGTAGATTTACCGTATACAAAAGCAATTCAGGATACGATGGTCAAGGTACTCTCCTGGTATGACAATGAATGGGGGTACTCCTGTCGAGTTCGGGACTTAATGCTGTTTATCGCTCAAAAGGGATGGTAAGAGAGAGGCTGAGGAGGATTTGCCTTGAATAAATTATTCTTAGATGATACTGACATTAAGAATAAGAGGGTCTTAGTGCGTGTTGATTTCAATGTCCCTCTCGATAGTTTAGGCGAGATAAGCGATGACACCCGAATTCGTGCTGTATTGCCTACGGTCAATTATTTACTGGATGAAGGAGCTTCGGTCATTCTTATCTCGCATATGGGCAGACCCAAGGGACAGAGAGATCCAAAGCTCAGTTTAGCTCCCGTGGCTAAGAGACTCCAGAGATTACTGCAAAAGGATGTGTTGTTCCTGAACGATTGCCTTGGGAGTGAGACTGAAAGAGCTGTGCGGAACATGAAGAGGGGTGATGTCGTTTTACTTGAAAACCTTCGATTTTACAAGGAAGAGACTGAAAATAACGAAAGCTTTGCCCGGCAACTGGCTGCTTATGCAGAAGTTTTCGTTAATGACGCTTTTGCCACCGCCCATCGAAAGCATGCCTCGAATGTGGGAGTAACCAAATTTATCTCGCCCTGTGTCGGAGGGTTCTTACTGAAAAAAGAGATCACCTATTTTGAGAAGGCTATGGAGAACCCGGTACGTCCATTTGTAGCCATTCTTGGCGGGGCCAAGGTTTCAGGTAAAATAGAAGTACTCAAGAATTTAATGAATAAAGTGGATAAGATCATCATTGGCGGGGGAATGGTATTCACCTTTTTGAAATCAATCGGCCATGAGGTTGGAAAATCTCTTGTTGAAGATAACATGCTTGAGTTGGCCATGGATATCCTTAAGTCAGCCAAGAATCAGGGAGTAAAGCTTTATCTGCCGGTTGATGTAGTCATTGCCGAGGAGGTTGATCCACGGACAGTTACCAAGATAGTGCCTATACAGGAAATCCCTTCTAACTGGATGGGGCTGGATATAGGCCCTGCTTCTACAGCGCTCTTTGCTGAAGTCCTGGAAAACGCCAAGACTATTGTCTGGAACGGCCCTATGGGTGTTTTTGAGATTGATGCCTTTAGTCGAGGCACCTTTGCCATGGTGGATGCTGTTGCTAATTCTTATGCTTTGACCATAGTTGGTGGAGGTGATACGGATGTGGCCGTTCACCGGGCAGGTGAATCTTACAAGATATCGTATATCTCAACAGGTGGAGGGGCTTTCCTTGAGCTCTTGGAAGGGAAGGAATTGCCGGGAATTGCCGCCTTGACCGACAGGCAATAAAGCAAAGGAGAGGTTATGCGAAAACCAATCATTGCCGGCAACTGGAAAATGCATAATACGGTGGTTGAATCCGTTGATCTGGCCAATGCTCTCAAGGTTTCCCTGGCTGATGCATCTGCTCGGGAGGTGGGTGTTATTATTGCGCCGGTATTTACTGCTCTCTATTCAGTTTCGGAAGTTTTGCAGGGTCATTGGATAAAAGTGAGCGCCCAGGATGTTTTCTGGGAGGAAAAGGGAGCCTATACGGGAGAAGTGTCGCCGGCTATGCTGAGAGATTGCGGGTGCAGCTACTCTATTATCGGTCACTCCGAGCGACGGCAATATTTTGGAGAGACTAATGAATCAGTCAATAAGAAAATACGGGCTGCCTTACACTTTGAGCTGATGCCCATTCTCTGCGTTGGTGAATTATTGGAAGAACGTGAAAAGAGTTTAACCTTCCAGGTGGTTGAAAAGCAGGTCAGGGGATGCCTGGCCGATATCAGCCCCCATCAGATGGAAAGAATTATTGTTGCCTATGAGCCGGTTTGGGCTATCGGAACGGGAAAAACTGCCACCCCTCAGCAGGCCAATGAAGTTCATGCCTTTATTCGGGACCTGATCTCTCAGCTATACGGAACGAAAACTGCTGAAAATCTTTGCATTCAATATGGAGGCAGTGTCAAACCTGATAATATTGTCAGTTTAATGAGGGAACCTGACATTGATGGTGCCCTGGTTGGAGGAGCCAGTTTACAGGCGGATTCCTTCACCTCGATTGTCATGGGAGCCTTAGAGGCTTCTTCTCGATCCTTATAAAGCACGTGAATCAATGAGCACGCCCTGGGATTCTTCGGGAAACCGGGGCGTCTCTTATACCTTCCTTGCGGCAACCGGCCAGGTAAGATTGTTTTCTTTTCTGATTTCTCCTGATCTCATATTTCCTTGAGATTAGGAAAGGGAAGTTTATCAGCTTGTTAGGCTCTTCCTCTCCTGTTTTGGTCTCAAGTTTTCCCCTTGCATTAACTTGATAAGTATGTTATTTTAATACAGAAGTGATTTATCATTGATATAAGTGGGCGAAAGCCCGCTTTTATTTTATGTACCAACATGGAGACCGCAATGAATAGCGATTTGCTAAAGGTTATCCAACAAGTGGGAAGAGAGAAAAATATCGATCCTGAAGTTTTGATTGAAGCGATAGAATCGGCTTTATTGCAGGCATCGAAAAAGAAGTTTGGATCTCAGAATATTGCCTCCCATCTCAACCGTGAGACAGGTGAAGTAGAGCTCTATAGCGTACGGAAAGTTGTAGAGGAGATAGAGGATCAGGAAAAGGAAATATTATTGAGAGATGCACGCAAAGTAGAGGCTGAGGCTCAAGTTAACGATACCCTTGAATTGAGGTTGGACACCAGAGGATTTGGGCGAATTGCTGCTCAGATGGCTAAGCACGTCATTATTCAAAAAGTCCGTGAGGCAGAACGAGAAAATGTCTATAATGATTTTAAAAACCGGAAAGGTGAGCTGATTAACGGCATTGTCTTACGTCATGAGAAAGGGAATGCCGTCATAGACCTTGGAAAGACGGAAGTAATGATGTCAGCCAAGGAGCTTATTCCTGGTGAAGCTACGCGGACGGGTGATCGAATACGTGCCTACATCGCTGATGTTTATAAAACAATCAAGGGCCCGCAAATTGTTTTATCGCGTACCCATCCAGGCTTTGTAACGAGGTTATTTGAGGCTGAGGTTCCGGAGATTTACGAAGGTATCGTTAAAATCATGGGGACGGTAAGAGAAGCAGGAGAGCGGACCAAGATTTCTGTATATTCAAAGGATAAGGATGTAGATCCGGTAGGTGCCTGTGTTGGTGTTCGGGGATCCCGTGTCCAGGCTGTAGTAAGAGAGCTTCATGGAGAGAAGATAGATATTATTCGATGGTCTGATGATCCTTTGACCTTTGTATCTAATGCCTTGAGTCCGGCTGAGCTCCTTGAAGCAGATTTTGATGAGAAGACAAAATCGGTCAAGATTGTGGTATCGGACCAGCATTTATCTCTGGCTATTGGCAAGAGAGGCCAGAATGCCCGGTTGGCATCTAAACTGACTGGTTGGAAAATTGATATTTACAGCGAATCAGAAGCCAAAGAGCAGAAAGCGCTCATGAACAAAAAGAGGGAAAAGGTGATTAAGTACCTTTCAAATCTCCCTAATGTCAGCTTAGAGATGACTGAGAGAATTATTGATCGGGGGGTCAACTCATTAGAAGAAGTGATCGAACTTTCGGAAGAAGATTTAACTTCAATTCCCGGTATAGATAAAAGCATGGCCCAGAGCATTATCCAGAATGCATCAGAAAAGTTAAAAAAACAAAATGTCGGAGGTGATTGAGTTTGAAAAAGGTTCGTATTCATGAGCTCGCCAAGAAGTTAGGCGTGTCCAGTAAGCGACTGGTTAAAGAGGTCCAGGATTTGGGAGTGGAAGTTAAAAGCTATATGAGTACGATTGATGAGGATACGGCCGATCTGGTTCTGGAGATGCTTACCCACCCTAAAGAAGAGACTGCCACCAAGACGTTAAAAAAGGCTGACGAACAGAGCATATCTCAGGTCTCCGGCATTGAGCGTCAGGTCTTACGAAAGCCGGCTGATGAACCATGCCTTCCCATCGAAGAAACGGAGGAGCCTGAGCACCTGCCGAAAATCCAATTAACCGAGGCGGTAACGGTTAAGGAACTGGCCGAGAAAATAGGGGAAAATCCAAGTGAAGTAATTAAAAAGCTTATCCAGATGGGTGTTATGGCCTCTATCAATCAATTGGTAGATCCTAATGTCGCCATATCCATTGCCAGGGATTTTGGTTTTGAAGTCAGCATGGTTTCACTTGAGGGAGAGGAGAGCCTGGAAATTGGTGAAGATGATCCTTCCAGCTTGATTCCCCGGCCCACGGTGGTTACGGTTATGGGGCATGTTGACCATGGAAAGACAAAGTTATTGGACGCTATTCGGAAAACGAATGTAGCTTCCAGTGAGCATGGTGGAATTACCCAACATATTGGAGCTTACAAGGTTGAGTTGTCAGGGGGAGAGGTAGTATTTCT
>JBLIRT010000148.1:0-8066 GCA_049472445.1 bacterium | reverse complement strand
TGATGTTTTCAACCAGCAGCGAAGAACTTCAGCCACACTCCAGGCCTGGGCAATACACCCCCGTGGTGTAAAGGGATGCTCGGCATCGTAAATTTCATTAATCGATCCGATGCAGGAATCACCCAGGTGCCCCTCAAACCCCGCCATAATGCTGCGGGCGCCGGAAAGGTCATCGGGATAAACCTTCAACCAGGCATCTATGAATGGTCCTATGAGCCAGGCCCAGATTGTCCCCTGATGATAGGCTGCATCACGGGCATGGATGTCACCGAAATATTTGGGCTTGTAATCGGGATGACCCGGAGCAAGTGAACGGAGTCCTACCGGCGTTAATAGCTTCTCATGCACAACATCCAGAACTCTGCGCCAGCGGCCCTGATCGAGAACAGGATAGCGCAGGGAGACAGCCAGGATCTGGTTCGGGCGGCAGGCTGTATCATGGCCGTGCTCTCCATCAATGACGTCATAAAGGTAGCCACCCTCCTCATACCAGAATCTTCTGTTGAATGAGTCATAGGTCCGCTGAGCCTGCTTTTCGTAATGATCTGCGGCCTCATGGGCGCCACTCTGCAAAAGCCACCGGGCCAGCAGCCTGAGGGCATTATACCAGAGGGCGTTTATTTCCACAGCCTTTCCCCTTCGCGGCGTTACCACCCATCCGTCCACCTTGGCATCCATCCAGGTCAGCTGATAGCCCTCAGCCCCCTGGCGTAACAGGCCATCCTCGGGATCAGCGGCTATGCCAAAGTGTGTCCCCCGCAGATGGTGGTCGGCTATTTCCTTTAATTTCGGTCCGAGAAGGCGAAGTATGGCGTGATCACCGGAAACTTCCACATATCGATCAACGGCATGGAAAAACCAGAGGGTTGCATCCGCGGTATGGTAGAGACCCTCTTCACTTCCCTCGGGAAAGAGATTGGGGATCAGCCCGTCTTTGATGTAATGGGCAAAGGTATGGAGAATTGAGTTTGCTTCATGGTAGCGGCCTGTGGAAAGGGTCAGACCCTCAAGGCTGATCATGGTATCCCGGCCCCAGTCGGTGAACCAGTGATAACCGGCGATAATCGTCCGCACCTCTTCATCACCCAGGGCGCGGGCCCGGACTGCATCCTCAATACGCCAGGCAGGGGTGATGATAAACTGATCAGCAGCCAGTACCAGCTCGGCAGCCATCCCTGTCTTGGCCTTATCCGGAGCGGTGTCTATGAGGCGGCGCCTGCGTTCACGTTCGGCTGCAATGGCTTCGTCAGGTTTTAAGGCCAGGACGGTTGTCCAGGATTCCGTGGAAGCGACCAGGGTTGCCTTCTGGCCCTGCTCCAGTTCGGCCCGGAAATATCCCGGATTCCAGAGCATGCCCCGCGACTCGTAGCCCCGTTCCGCTTCGGTGCGGTAAATCAGCTCAATCGTGCTGCCCCCGTCCGAGGTAAAGGCTGAGTGTCCGTTATAGAGGAAGAGAAGCAGGGATGGTAAATGATGCCCGGCCGAAACCTCATACCTGTTGTCTATGATGGTGATTTTGTAGTGATCCTTGGCTAATCCGCCAACAGGGGCCTCATGGTGGCGAAAATTCATGAATGGCCTGATTTCAACTCTCACCGGGCCGCTCCCCGATATGAGGCGGTAGGTGATATGAATGGTGTTCTGCATATAGGGAAGATGGAGCTGTTTTTCGATGACCACACCGTTTATTTCGTATCTCCAGACCGGCAGGCCCGCATCAAGGCGAAATTCGGTTAAGTATCCGGAGCTGAATGATTCCAGGGTATCTCCGCCGGCCCTTTCTTCAAAGCCGAGGGATACGCTGGTGCCGTCAGCCAGAATAAATTTTTCCGAGACATGGCTCAGCATGACCATTCTACCAAAGTGAAAGGGGAGGGCTGAGATTAAGAAGCCATGATACCGGCGTGTCGGAATGCCGCATATCGTTCCCGAAGCATATCCGCCTATGCCGTTGGTGGCCAGCCATTCACGGCCCAGCAGGAGATTGGCTTCAGAATTATTTTTTCTGTTCCACTGCACGCTTCGAACAATATCTTCCATAATAGAGGAGCCCATATAGTCTGAAACGTATTTCCAGGTAAAAATCAGGGAAATTAATGCGCTAATTTAACACATTTGATACTTACATTGCAACCAAAAGATTCGCCCGCAATGGGGTCAGGTCTTGAATCTTGTGTCTGGGGTCAGGTCTTGAATCTTGAATTTTCTTACTGAGTTGCAGATACAGAAACATCAAAGCGAGTCGCTCATATGTGGCAGATGACAGACCATGTGAAAGATCTTTCGATATTAAAGGCTTATAGTACATTCATTCCTTTTGTTGGATAACATGGTGTTGCTTATCACATATGAGCGATTAGGTTTTACTGAAACTGGACGGCCATTGCATATACAAGTATCATATGCAGATACAGACTTGGTAAAGATTATCACAATGTATGAACCACGAGAAATTGAGTGGCTTAATTACTCTAAACGGAGGTAAATTATGTTTCTATGCCATGTATGTGGCTCAACAGAGGGAAAGGAAGATTTTGTTAATGAAGTGTTTAACATTGATGATAAGCTTGTGTTAGTTGAGCACATTCCGGCAATAGTCTGTGCACGTTGCGGAGAGGAAACTTTTAGCCGTGAAACAACGGAAGAGATTCGGCGGATGGTTCACGGAGAGGCAGCGCCTGTAAGATCCGTCTGTATGGATGTCTTCACTTTCACGTAAGGCCAGGTTTGATCTTCAGGTCAAAAATGGCTGCTTATCTATGTTGATGTGCAGGATATTATGATCTTGCATGTGCCGGGAGAATGTACACGGAGAATCTTGAAGTTCTATTGGAATTCAAGATTCAAGACCTGACCCCTCTCCTATGCCTCTCCTATGAGGAGGACGGCTGCCTGGCCGGGAATTCTCCAGTTATCTTCGGTTTCAACCGGCGGCTGGCCGCATCCGCCATACCTTACATCCTCACTCGACCATATAACTTTCCAGGCTTTCCCTTCGGGTGGAGCCAGGAGGGGTTCCGGAGCAGGGTCAAGGTGAAGATCACGGCCGAGGTTTACCAGGAGCAGTCTGTCATTCCCGTCATCAGCAAAGAATCTCAGGAGGAAGGCTTCGGTATCGAGAACCGCACCGTCGCATCCCCTCGGTCTGACATTTCTTAAAACGGGATCTTCATGCCTGAGCTTCAAGAGATCCTTATACATGGTATAGATAGGCTCATGTTTTTGCCGGTCGGCGAAGTTGAGCTTTGAGCGCTCAAAAGTCGAAGGATCGGCCGGATCCGGTAAAGAGGCCTGTATTTCAGGAGTAGCCAGGTTCGGAAATTGTGAAAGGAAGCTGGCCCGGCCCTCGCGTACGATCCCGGCTAATTTTCCGCTGTGATCGGCAAAGTAGAAGAATGGACTTGATGAGGCAAATTCCTGGCCCTGAAAAAGCATCGGAGTGCCCGGCCCGCATAGCAGCAGGGCGACCATGGCCCTGTGTCGGCCGGGGCTGGTCAGCTCATGAATGCGCTGGCCTATCCCGGTATTGGCGATCTGGTCGTGGTTCTGCAGGTAGGTGATGAAAGCCTCAGGCGGCAGACCGAGGGCCGGTGTGCCGCGCCGTTTCTTCTGCCATGAATATCTTTGTCCCTGATAGAGGTATCCCCACTTCATGGCTGAGATGAGCTCCTGCGGACGGCCCAGGTAATCGGAGTAATAGGCCTGATTTTTTCCGGTCATGGCCACAGTCGCACTCCGGTGAAAGTCATCATTCCAGAGGGCGTCAAAACCGTACCCTCCCTTTTCAAGGGGGTAGACGAGCATGGCCTGCTGTGGTTCGTTTTCAGCCACAAGAAGAGTCGAGCGGCCTGTCGTTTTATGCTTGTCGGCAACCAGGAGGGTTGCACGTCCTGTCGCCGCCTCTCTCACCGTTCGCGTAATAGCGGCCAGGATATGCTCACGGGAGGAATCGAACATCTGCTGGGTTGCATCGAGGCGCAAACCATCCAGGTGAAATTCATCAATCCAGTATCCGGCGTTGGTGAGAAAGAACTCACGGACCGGTCCCGAATGGCGGTCGTCAAAATTTATGGCCCTTCCCCATTCATTTTGATACCTGTCAGAAAAATAATCTTCTGAAAACAGATTGAGGTAGCATCCATCAGGGCCGAAATGATTATAGACGACATCCAGAATGACCCCCATTCCAAGGGCATGGGCCCGATCAATGAATCGCCGGAAATCATTGGGACGGCCGTAGAGATGGCTCGGAGCAAAAAGATCCACCCCATCGTAGCCCCAGCCGAATTGGCCTCCAAATTCAGCTACCGGCATCACCTCCAGAACCGTGATACCCAGAGCAGCCAGCTCAGTCAGTTCCTTCGCAGCCGAAGCCCACGTTCCTTGCCGGGTAAAGGTGCCGATGTGCATTTCATAGATGACCTGCCCTTTGGCGCAGATCCCGGTCCAATCCTCATCCGTCCATGCATACCGGCACGGGTTGATAATTTCTGATGGTCCGTGTGGCCCTTCCGGTTGAAAGCGTGAGACCGGATCCGGGAGCAGCTTGCTCTTCTTATCCAGCCGGTAGCGGTAAAGCATGCCCTCCCCGGTGGTCTCAACCAGCCCTGAGAAGTAGCCATGCGGCTCCCGGATAAGCTCAATTTCCCCCTGGCTGTCCTCAAAAACCACTTCAACTTTCCGGCACAGCGGCGCCCACACTCTGAAGTGAACACCGCCTTCGGGAAATACCTCAGCCCCAAGCGGAAATTTCCTCTTTTTGGCCATTACCGGCAGCGCCATTCTTGCTTTTAATCCAACCTGTTCCATGAGAATCCGATCTCCTTGATCTCACTATTCTATCTCACTATTTTGCCCCGCCAGATCTCAATATTTTGTCTCACCAGGCTATTACATTTCGGCACTTTCTGATTTGAGGTTTCAGTGTTCAGTGTTCAGGTTTCAGGTCCTGTTTTTTCATGCTGGAACCTGACACCTGAAACCTTTACCATGCTGAAACCTGACACCTGACACCTTTATTTTCATAATGATTTCCCGGATCTGCCGATACTGAAAGCCAGACAGAGAGGAGGAGGATAATACTCCCAGGGCTTTGGTTTCGAAGGTGAGGAGGATAATCCTTCCATGGTTCTGGTTTTAAAGGTGAGGAGGATAATGCTTCCATGGTTTTGGTTTTAAAGGTGAGGAGGTTGAACGTTTATGGCTGTCGTCGTTATCACCCGGAATGAGCATATTGAGAGGGCGATTTACGAGGCGCTGGAACATATCCGGATTGATCATCTCATCCGGGGTAAACTGGTGGCTGTAAAGCCGAACGATACCTGGGCCTCACCAACAGACAGGAGCGCCGTGACTCAAGCGGATACTCTTCGGGCAGTGCTCCGGTATGTAAAGCAGTTCGACCCGGGGGAAATTGTCGTATCCGGAGGTGCGGGTGCGGCAGAGACTGTGGATGTATTTCGCCTGGCAGGTCTTATGGACGTGATTGAGGAAGAGGAGGTCAGCTTTTTTGACCATAACCGTCCGCCCTTTGTTTCCGTGGATCTCAGCTATGCACCGGATCAGGATGTGAGGGGACTCCAGCGCTCGGTTATGGTCAATCCGCGCATCCTGGACTATGAGACGATCATTGCCCTCAATCAGCTCAAGGTGCATCAAACGGCCACGGTTACCCTGGCTCTCAAGAATATCGCCTTATCTTTCCCGGCGGCCGACTTTTATGGCCATCCCCGGATGGCCCAATATCATAAACATGAGATGTTTGAGGATCTTCACTCTTTTATTGCGGCCATGGCCAAACGTTTTCCTATTCAACTGGCCATCACGGCCGGCCATCCGGCCATGGTCGGCACAGGCCCGATCGGGGGCCATACGGCTGAAACCGGTCTGGTCATTGCCAGTACGGATCCTCTGGCCGCCGATGTGGCAGGGGCAAAGATTCTCGGCTTTGAGCTTCAGGCGGTTCGACACCTGTGGGAGGCCAGTCGAATCGGGATTGGTGAAAGTGATGTTGAGAAGATGACCTTCCCGGCCATGAGTCTTCAGGAAGCCATCAGAGCATTCAGGTCCGCTGTATTCAGCCAAAACGTTTAATCCTATCTACCTTTTTGTCAATCCCTTTAATGGGTCCCCTTTGACATATCAGGGATATACGTGGAAATCAGAGCCAAAATCACTAAAAGGTAAATTTAACAAATTATAACCATAAGGCTGATTCCAACCATAACTGTATGGCTGCTGATTCCATCCGTAATTATAAGGCTGATTCCATCCGTAGTCATAAGGATTATAGAACTGCTGGTACCCGTAAGGATAATAGGACTGCCCCCCACTGATTGGGGAATTATAGAGAGTATAGGGCGTGCTGTAGGGAGTATAACTATATGGGTTATAAGTATAGGGGGTATAGGGTGTGCTGTAGGGAGTACTATAAGGGTTATTATAAACAGGATTATAGGGGGTGTAAGGATTATAGGGAACAGGACTGGAAGATGTGGTGTCAGCTTCGCCATAACCGGCATAGGGTTTAAGTTCATAAGCATGAATTATTTTTCCCGTATGAGCGTCTATATGGTAGTAATATCCCAATCCCGCCCCATATGGTTCTTTACTGCAAAGAAATTTCCAGGCGAGATATACCTCTCCATCCTTCTCATAGATAATCAGCTCCGGTTCAACCGGCTCTTCTATATATCTTGATGAATAAGAATAAGGGGAGGGAACAGAGGGAGAATTATATGTAGAGGGATATGGAGACGGATAATTATGAAAAAGGTTTGCATAAAATCCATATGGAAACCCATATGGATAATTGCCTGTACCGGATGAAGAATAAGCACTGGTTCTTTTGGCGAGAACGAGCCTGCTGACACCTAAATCCTTCTTGACCACATTGGCCGCCTCTGCCGCTGTAATAGTGGGGTCAACATCAAGATCAATGCAAGGACTGTAATCGGAAAGAAGCGTTAATCGAATCCTTCCATCCGACATTTCGGTCATGATAACCCGCACATTTCCTGATCCCACCAGTGGCACGCCCTGGTAAAATATATCATAATCAACCTTATAACCGGTCTGTGTAGATAATTCATCTACTTCTTGAAACTTGAGATCATCTATATGGTCGATACCAAAGAATAATGAATTTTCAGACAAAAAAGAAATGGCTGTTTTTTTCGGATTTTCCAGATCAACATCTGACGGATTGGGATAAATACCATAAATACGTGTTGGTATGCCAGTAGTTTCATTCCACCGGATCTTAACCTCGTCCCCATATTTCTGAATAAATTCATCAGTTAATTCCTGTATCCTTTCCTGATCCCCCGTACAATACGGATTATCTTCTGAACAGTAGGTGTGAGAAACCATAAAACCTGAGCAGATAAAACAGAAGATAAAAGATATTATTATGGTTCTAATCGTGTCTCTTGTCATTTCTTTCCCCTCGCCATCTTTCATCGTCTTCATGACCATTCAACGATGGATAAAAGTCACGTGATATATCGCCTATAACATTTCATACTATAAGTATATAGACCCGACTGATACTTGTCTGTAGGGGATTTCCCTATTTTTTTGTCTGGGATTTCCCGACCGGCCAAGCCTTACCTGTTTTAACCCGGGCAAACCTTCCTGTTTTACCTGCGAATAGAAACACCTGCCTTTCTGTAGCTCTTTTTTACAAGAGTCTGGAAAATGATTACCGCCTATAATTACGTTGGACGACATGGAAGCCCTATCATTATGTAAGGGATTCCCTATTTTTATGTAAGGGATTCCCCTAAGCTTTGACAAGACTAAAATCGGAAGCACGGATATAAGTAACATAAACCAAATGTTACTAAGGAACATTTCTTGCAGGATAAGGGTTAATTAAGTCAGTGTCTCTAAGAGATATTTATGAAAGGGAAGATTAAAGGTAATTTGGCGCCTTTAGAAGAGAAAATAAGGATTTCTTCATCAGCTCATTGAAAAATGAAAGGGTTTGTGTATGAGAAAGGGGGTTAGCAGGAAACTAATCCTGGCTGCCTGCCTATCTTTTTCTATTATTTTTTCAGATATTT
>JBLIRT010000147.1:0-8109 GCA_049472445.1 bacterium | reverse complement strand
ACCGTCAAGCCATTTCACCCAAAAAAATGGGGACTCGGCAGAAAACAGTCTGCTCAGGGCGAATTCGTTGTCGTTTTGGCAATTACGCCCCGAACACGATGTCCAGAAAACGACGTTTTCCGACCCGGATCCGGTAGCGCCGGCCACTAATAAATGAGGCATTCTGGCCAGATCCGTTGCGTAAGGCAATCCCGCAATATCCTTACCCAAAGCCAGGGCCAGCCTGGAACGTGCGGTTTTAAATGGCTCTGATTCCAATATTTCCCTCAAATATACCTTTTCACGATACTGATTCGGGATCTCCAGACCGACCACGCTTTTCCCGGGAACAGGGGCTACTATTCTGACTGATACCGCTTTCATGGCCAGCGCCAGATCATCAGACAGGTTGGAAATTTTCGATATTTTAATTCCCGGAGCCGGCTCGAACTCAAACCTGGTAACTACAGGCCCCGGATATACCTGTATGACTTGGCCCTGTACTCCAAAGTCCGATAATGTAGATTCGAGTTTCCTTGAACTCTCCTGAATTGACTGCTTGCTCTCACTGATGTTCAGCTTTTCCGCCTGGTCTAATAAGGTCAGGGGAGGAAGCGGGCCTTTATAAACAGCCAGCGCCTGTTTTAATTTCCTGTCCTTATCCAGAGATGGCTTTTTCCCTTCTTCAGCCTTTCCCTCACCGGATAGCCTCGAGTTTGCCCGCCGGCTCTTCTCTGCCTGATTCTTCCTCCAGGGCCTTGGGCTTTCTCTCCGATCAGCCCGCCACTTTCGGAGGGAAGTAATACCCTGGGCAGCCATATCCTTCATTGAGAACATAAAGTCGTAGAGCGAAAGATTGGTAAAGACCAGTATTGAAATGAGCGAAAGGGTACAAAGCACAATCCAGGTGCCGGTGACATTGAGATAGTCAATGAGAAAAGAGCTGATGACCAGCTCACCTATGACGCCTCCATATGAGAAATTTTCAAAGATTCTCAGCGAGGTATCGTAAGTGATGAGTGATAACATGCCGCAGGTTGAGAAAACGAATAAAAGGACTCCTGCCAGTTGAACGACTGATCGTTTCCACCCCTGCAATTTAAATTGGCCCCAGGCCACAAGTGCTATCAAGAGGGGGAGAAGAAAGGCTATTCCCCCTCCATAGCTCAAGGCTAAATCAGCTGCATAGGCACCAGAAGGGCCTGTTAAATTTCGGGCCTGCCTTACTCCAGACTGGCACATATGATTCAAGGAGGGATCTTTCGGCTCATAGGAGACAAGACTCAAAGCGATGAATACTGCCAAGGCAAGGAGGATAACGCCGAAGATTTCACGTACGAGACGGTGCTTCATGAATCCCATGGCTACATACCTTTAAAATAGATAAGCCCACCGGCCGTAATGGCTATGAACCAGCAATACCAGGCAAAGATCGATAATTTCTTCCTGGAGAGAATCTTTACCAGATACTTGATCGACAAGTATCCTGTTATCGTTGCCGCGAGTGAACCTGCCAGAATGGCCAAAAGGTTTACCTGCGGATTCATCAGGGAGAGGAAATCTTTACTCTCAAGGATGGCGGCACCTAAAATGGCCGGGATAGAAAGTAAAAACGAATAAGAAGCACATGTTTGATATCCCAGGCCACAAAACAGCCCCATGCTGATGGTAGCCCCTGAACGAGATATACCCGGAGTGATAGCTAATCCCTGGAAGAGCCCGATCAGGAGAGCATCCCATACGGTCATTTCTTCCACCGTACGCCCCGGGCTCTTCCGCCGATCCGCAAGCCATAAGATAACTCCGGTCAATACCAGGGCTCCCAGAACGAGATAGGGTTCTGAAAAAACCCGCTCAAAGATATTTTTTAAGCTCAATCCGATCAAAGCAGTGGGAACTGACCCGACGACTATCATGAGAAAGAGCTTCCGTCCCTGGAGATAAGGCCTGGGAACCGAGGGTGAATTCCACCGGCAGATCCCCCAGAACATGTTCTTGAGCTCCCTTCGATAGTAAATACATATGGCTACCAGGGTGGCCAGGTGGAGGGTAATTTCAAAGGATATCCCTGACCGGTAAAAATTTTTAAAGAAATGTTCGATAATTACAAGATGGCCAGAACTGCTTACAGGGAAGAACTCGGTGGCCCCCTGAACAATGCCCAGCACTATGGATTGGAAAAAATTCATGGACATGGAAAATACCGGTTTCAATTCATGGGATAGATTTTACATTTCATCATGTAAAGTATAAATCTTTCTCAACTCCTTGTAAAGTTCAAAGTTGCCCGGACAAAATCAGCTTGAAAGAGAACATGAAATATTATATTATGAGTATTTTCAGGTATATCTGGTTTTGTGATTTTTAGGGCGAACGGGAAATGACGTTACGAAGAGGAGGGGAGTAATCACGATGCAGGGCAGGCATGTGTGTCACGGAACAGACTATTGCCTCGGCATTGATATAGGTTCAATCAGTGCAGATTTTGCTCTTATGAGCAAGGATCGAGAGATTGTCAGAACCTCATATCATCGAATCAAAGGGCAACCCATTCACAAGACTCTGGATGTTTTAAAGACCGAATTTTACGACCTTCTTGGGGGAAAGGCTATCTGCCTCGCTTTTACCGGAAGTGGGGGCAAGATACTGAGTCAAATAACATCAGGCTCTTTCATGAATGAGATCCTTGCTCAGATGAGGGCAGTCACTCACCTTTACCCACAGGCCAAAACCATTATTGAAATTGGAGGAGAAGACTCCAAACTCATTCTTCTGGACTCCCATGCTCAATCCTGTCCAGATTTCATCGGATTAAAAGATTTTGCCATGAATACCATGTGTGCGGCTGGTACCGGCTCTTTTCTGGACCAGCAGGCCTCACGGCTCGGAGTATCAATTGAGGAGGAGTTTGGTTGCTTGGCTATGAAATCCAAAAATCCCGCCCGCATAGCCGGCCGATGCAGTGTGTTCGCCAAGTCAGATATGATCCATTTACAGCAGGAAGCTACACCTGATTATGATATTATCGCCGGTTTATGCTTCGCTGTAGCCAGAAACTTTACCGGAACTATCTGCAAGGGAAAGCAGCTTCAAAGGCCCCTTGTCTTTCAGGGCGGAGTAGCTGCCAACCTGGGGATGAGAAGAGCTTTTGAAGAAATTTTAGACTTAAAACCTGGAGAGTTGATTATTCCTACCTTTTATAATTGCATGGGCGCCATTGGTGCGGCTCTCATCTCCTTACAAAAACCTCAACCCGTTCATTTTCTTGAAGCTGTCAAAAAGATTGAAGAGTATCTCGGGCATCATACATCTCGATCCTCATCACTGCCTCCCCTGAAGCCGTTCAACCTGCAGCTGGCCAGTTACCAGAAGAGTGCCGATGGAGGAAAGGGAAATGGATCTGAAGGGAGCAGAAGACCTGTCCAGGGATTTCTGGGAATCGATGTAGGATCGATCAGCACCAATCTCGTGGTCATTGATGATGAGAGGAGAGTCATTTCCAAACGTTATTTGATGACTGCCGGAAGACCGATCGAGGCTGTACGGCAGGGACTTGAGGAGATAGGGCAGGAGATTGGGGATAAGATTGATATCTGCGGCGTCGGCACTACAGGATCAGGCAGATACCTGATTGGAGACTTTGTCGGTGCTGATATTGTCAAGAATGAGATTACCGCTCAGGCCAAAGCTTCCCATGCTATTGATCCACGGGTGGATACTATTTTTGAAATAGGAGGCCAGGATTCAAAATACATCAGCCTTGATCAAGCCACTGTTGTTGATTTTGAAATGAATAAGGTTTGTGCTGCCGGCACCGGCTCTTTCCTTGAAGAGCAGGCTGAAAAACTGGAAATTAACATTAAAGGGGAATTCGAGACACTGGCCCTTTCCGCCTCATGTCCGGCTACCCTCGGGGAGCGCTGTACGGTTTTTATCGAGTCCGATCTGGTAACCCATCAACAGGATGGTGCCAGCAAGCAGGACCTGGTAGGCGGCCTCTGCTACTCCATTGTTCATAATTATCTGAATCGTGTGGTGGCGGGTAGAAGAGTGGGAAACCATATCTTCTTTCAGGGGGGCGTAGCTGCCAATAAGGGTGTCGTAGCTGCTTTTGAGAAGGTTATAAAAAAGCCTGTCATTGTCCCTGAACACCATGAGGTTACCGGAGCCATAGGGGTTGCTCTCCTGGCTCTTGAGGAAAAGAAATGGTCACGGACGAAATTCAAGGGATTCGGACTCAGTAAGCGACCTTACGAGGTTGAGTGCTTTGAATGTAAAGGTTGCCCTAACTACTGCCAGATCAAGAAGGTTACGGTCGATCAGGATCGTCCTCTCTTTTATGGCAGCCGATGTGAAAAGTACGACGAGAAGAAGAGAGAACAGTCACAGCTCACCGTGCCGGATCTTTTCACGTTCCGCTCACAGGAGCTTCACAAGTCCTATATCCCCTCCACTCAAATATCCTCACGGCCCGGGAAAAGAGTGGGTATTCCCCTCTGTCTGTTTTTCCATGAACTGCTGCCTTTCTGGCGGACCTTTTTTGAAGCCCTGGGTTTTGAAGTTGTTCTTTCTCTGGCGACCAATAAGGAAATCATTGCCCAGGGTGTTCAGGCTTCCATAGCTGAAACCTGTTTCCCCGTCAAGGTCTCCTACGGCCATATACTCAACCTCGTTCAAAAGAAGGTCGACTATATCTTTCTCCCCAGTATCATCAATATGCCATCTCATCACCATGAGAAGAGAAACAGCTTTAACTGCCCCTATGTCCAAACCATCCCTTATACTGTTTCAGCTGCCCTGGATATTAAAAAGATGGGTCCCAGTCTCCTTAAGCCTGTTATATATCTTCAGGGGGATGTGCATCGATTAAAAAAGTGCTTCATTGATTTCGGACGAAGCCTCGGGCAGTCTGCAGCCGATTCAGTCAATGCCTTTCGGCTGGCTAAAGAAGCGCAATCCCTCTTCTATGCTACGCTTCAGGAGGAGGGAGATAAAATCCTTAAAAGTCATCGCTGGTCAGGGAAAACCCTGGTTCTTATCAGCCGTCCCTACAATGGATTCGACTATGGAATCAACCTGGAAATTCCCAAGATTTTTCAGGAGATGGGACTCCTGATCGTCCCCATAGACTTTCTATCACTCGATCAATTCTCATCTTCTGATGAATGGCCGAATATGTACTGGCGATATGGGCAGCGGATACTGAGCGCCGCCAGGTTTATACGTCAGATGCCGGATTATTATGCTGTTTACCTTACCAATTTCGGATGTGGGCCTGACTCCTTCATTACCCAGTTTTTCCAGAGCATTATGAAGGGAAAACCCTATTTACAAATCGAAGTTGACGAGCATAGCGGCCGAGCGGGCATAATTACTCGATGTGAAGCCTTTATTGATAGTCTCAATATGATACATGGCCGGACGGCTGTTACCGTGGTGCAATCTTCTTTGAATCTATCAACCCGGAAGCTTAAAGAAAAGGGCCTTTCTGCCGGCCTGGCCGATACATCCGGCCACACTGCCGGACGATCTGAAAACTGCACCTTGAGAAGAAATCCCCTTTACAGGCCGGAATTCACCTTATATATTCCACACATGTCTGAGCATGCCCACGCCCTGTGCTCAGCCTTCAGGTCTCAGGGAGTTAAGGCTGAAGTTATGCCTGAATCCGATGATGAGACGATCTCCTTGGGACGGATGCATACTTCAGGCAAGGAATGCTATCCCTGTCTCATCACTACGGGCGATATGATCAAGGTTACCAGGTCGGCGGGCTTTCATCCGCATGGCAGCGCCTTTTTTATGCCTTCCGGTGACGGCCCTTGCCGATTCGGGCAATATAATCGATTTCATAGAATGGTGCTCGATAACCTGGGATTCGAGAACGTTCCCATTTTTGCCCCTAATCAGGGTGAGGACTTTTACCGTGAACTCGGTATCGTCAGCAAACAATTTTCCTATCTTGCCTGGCAGGGGGTAGTCATGGTCGATTTCCTTGACAAATGGCTTTTTAAGAGTCGTCCTTACGAGAAAAACCCTGGTCAAGCTGATCATATGTATCAGGAGTGCCTGTCAATGCTCTGCCGGCATATCGAGAGAGGACAGTCAGCATTTTCAGCTTTGGAAGGCATGAAGCGAATTTTAACCGGACTTGAACTAAAGCCGGAGCATGATCGGCCGATTATCGGAATAGTTGGAGAGATCTTTGTACGCTCTCATTGCTTCAGCAATAATCACCTAATTCGGGACATAGAGCAATTGGGTGGTGAGGTCAGGCTGGCACCAGTCACTGAGTGGTTTCATTATATAAATTACACGGCTAAAGTCCGCAGCCTCTCCCGGAGGAATTGGAGATCCCTCCTATCAACCATTGTCAATGATTTATTTCAGAAGCGGTTTGAAAGGAAGGTATATCACGCCTTATCCACTCTTGTACCTCATGGTAAAGAACCATCTATGCGAAGCCTTCTCCATCATAGCTGTCCATATCTTGATCCCTCCTTTGAAGGTGAGGCCATACTCAGTATCGGTAAATCAATTGATTTTTTAAGCAAGGAAATCTCGGGCATTATTAATGTCATGCCTTTCACCTGCATGCCTGGAACCATCAGCACCGGTATCCTGAAGAAAGTACGCCAGGATTTTGGAGACTTTCCCTTCCTTCATTTGACGTATGATGGATTGGAAGACACCACGGTGAAAACCAGACTCGAGGCCTTCCTCTATCAGGCCCGCCGATTTAAGCACAAGACTCTACCCCGGATTGACGATCTTTGCCTCGATGATGCTATCCCGGTCATTACGGCCAGTTAGTGATCTACGGCTCATGAACCCCAAGGTCCGGTTATGACATATTTCAACAATTCACCTCTGTAGACTCGCCTTTTGAAAGGTACATTTTTTTTATCGCCTGCATCTTCGTTGTTGGTTCACGAAAGAAGGTCAAAAAGGTTAATCTTGCGGGAAGGGAACAAAAAAGGCGGGGATATTCATAATAAGAAAGGCGGACAGCCTTTCATGCTGTCCGCCTTTTTCCTGAAATCCGGATATTATTCCAGATCTAGACTACATTGACCACCAAGGCAGAACGTTCAACACGAACTGCACAGTCACTGCTCCGCCTCTGATATCATAGGCGGTGATCATGACCATGTAAACCCCTGGGAAGTTACTTGAGAAGCTGAATACTCCATTCGTTCCAACAGTACCGATATTGCAGGAATAGTAGAGCGGTTCACCATCAGGATCGATGACGTTCAGCTCACTCGTGGTGAATTCCTGTCCGGCTCTGATGGTCTTCGGAGAATCGATCTCTCTGGTCACAATTGGTGGATGGTTAAACCAGCCGCCCGGGTTCACGCAGAAGATGGTAAACTCGGCCACAGCATACGCACCGCGAGGATCTCGACAGATGGCAACGCAGGTCAGGGCACCCTCGAATTGAGGCACAAACTTGACAATGCCATACATCGGATCGATGATCTGTTCTATCCATGGTCCATATTGATAGGTCGGAATACCATTGAGGGTTGCATTCCAGGTTAACATGGCATCCTGCGGGTTCGGATCGATAGCAATCAATTGATAACTTCCCTGCTGACCGACATAGAAGACCTGATCTTCAACATCCTCTATCATGGGAGGCATATTCGTTACCGGATAGTTAACAACCGATACAGGGAAGGTCTCCGTGTCACTTTCAACACCATCTGAAACTCTGATGGTAAAGATCATGTCTTCAAACACCTGACCCTGACCCGGCACAAATAACCTTACTTGCGGGAAATCGGGGAACTCATGAATCTCGAACCATTTGGCCAGCGTATACATCGGGTTGGTGTAATCCCTATCGCCTGTATTGGGAATTGCCATTCTTTGGCCGGATTGACCGACTGCTGTCTTGGTATCCCTCCATTGGGGAAGCATCGGGGGAATCATTCCATTAGGATCAGCTTCAAAAACCGGTCTCAGCACACTACTATTCACCGGGCTGCCGAGCTCATTACCTACCGTGACAATCCACCGTGGGTAATTACGCTGAACCTCAGGATTGACCTCCATGGCGTTAGGATCAAAGACATCGGTTCCATCTTCATCAATCACATACTGGCCGTTGCTCTTTACCGTAAC
>JBLIRT010000146.1:0-8112 GCA_049472445.1 bacterium | reverse complement strand
TCCTACAACCAACCTTATTATGGAATCCCATCCTGGGGATACCAATACGGAGTAAACAGCAATTACGCTCCTCAAGCCTATTATGACCGGTATGGCCAGTATTATCAAAATCCTCTCCAAAAATTGTATAAGGATGCTGATGAAGAATTAGACGATGACGATGACGGTGATGATATCACCCTTGAGGAAGGAGAGACCTTGAGTATTATTCTGAGATCAAATCAATCCCAAGGAGCATTGCGGATTGGTCCTGATGTGCTCGATAAAGGAAAATGGATACTTGATACTGATAAGCTCGACAGCGATATCATCAAAAAAATAAGTGATAAATATTTTCCTGTGCCGGAAGGTTCTACTATTGAGGGCGTAAACCTTAGCATATATAGTTTTGATGGACGCGAACAGTGGATCTTTGAGGCCAAAAGCCCCGGGACTACCATCATTGAATTACATTATAAAGCTGAAGATGAACTGGGGAGGGAAAGCATTCAGGATACTTTTAAAATTGAAGTTACGGTGGTGGAGGATTAACCTGTTCGATAGGTTTTCAGTTAGAACTGTTATATTTTTTTATAGTCTGGCTTTAGAGCAGGCTTCAGTGGGCACCGGTTATAAAGCTGGCTCTGTCTACGGCCATTTTGGGATTCGAGCATGGGAAATGGTTATATTATCATACTCTTTGCATCCAAAACCAGCCAATAATACAGCCTAGAACGTAATGTGGAAAATCCCACCATGAGAAGGTGGTACCTATGAGAGTTCTTCCCATAAAGGTGGACCGGATCTGTTCCAGAATCCAGGGATGCCATAACTGGAGTATTTCCAGAAGGCTTGTTACAGTAAATACTCCTATGGCTATTTTGGTGATATATTTTCTATCATGCCAGAAGAAAAACACCACCAGACACCAAAAGACTTCATAAAGCACACCGGCGAAGTAATTATTAAACCATTGATGAGCAGGTCCGGAATAAAATTTGGATAAAAAGCCCGCCGGCGTAATGATAAGCACAGAGAGGATAAGAAGACTTCTTTGGTTAAGGCCCATCTATCCTGGTTTCCTCACTTCCGGAATAATTTTGCAAACGTGACAACTGATAGCTAGTTATACACCCTTTCAAATAAAGAAAGAAGAGAATTTTTGGCCTGCCTGGAAATGAGCCAAAATGAAGAGGAAAGGCTCTGTGAGGCGAGAAGAAAGAGGACCATGGTTAAAGCTTACAAAGAGGATAAGACGGATGCATCTGGTTTATAGGTATGGCGTGACCATTTACATTTACAAAGTTTGCTGACTTTGTTATATTTAAAATAACTTACATAATGAAAGATCTCTCAATGGATACGAGTTCCTTACAGGATCTGAGGTTATCATGAAAGAGTCCTCTGTTGAGGGAAAAGTATATCCTTCGATTTCTCTCTTATTGATAGAAAACAACTATAAGCATCAAAGACTTATTGAAGATACCCTGCTTCAGGGCCCGCTCATGGTTTCAATTACCACCGTAGATACAGGCGAAAAGGGACTGCAGCTCATTGAAAGTTCTCAATTCGATATCATTCTTCTGAATTATGCCTTACGCAGGATGAATGGCCTGGAATTTCAAATTCATATGAGGGAAAAGGGATATAATATTCCCACCATTATGATTGCTGACCATGGCAGTGAGGAGGTTGCTGTCCAGGCCATGAAACTGGGAACATATGACTATATAAGGAAGACGGGAAAATATGTGAATAGGCTCAATTCGACTATCCAGAACGCTCTGAAGCAACATGAGATCAGGATCCAACAGGAAGAGCGGCTCGATAGAATGATGTACGTCAACAAGCGACAACAGCAGGAGCAGCAAAAATTAGAGAATATTATCAGTGCCATAGGTGCCGGATTGATGATTATTGATAAGGGATTCCGAATTATCTGGCTGAATCGAACTATGGAGGAGTGGTTTAAGGAGTCTGGCGACAGCCTTGAGGGAACCGCCTGTCACGTATTATTTAAGCGGGCTCAAAAGCCCTGCCCCAAATGCATAATGTGCAAAACATTCGAGGATGGCCTTGTCCAAAGATTAAATCATAGTGGAATCAATAAATCAGGAGAACAAAGACATTACCAGTTGACTACTACTCCCTTGACAGATGTTGACGGAAATATAACTCAGGTGCTCTGCCTCGTTCAAGACATCACTCAGCAAATTGAGATGCAGTTAAAACTTATTCAGGGAGGAAGATTAGCTGCCATAGGAGAGTTGGCCAGCGGTTTGGCTCATCAATTGAATAATCCCCTGGTGGGTATCTTAAATTACGTCCAACTCCTGCAAAGAAGGCTTGAGCCAACCGATCCCAACCGTGAATTACTTGATACCGTCGAAATGGGCGCCAAACAGTGTAAAGACATCGTTCGGAACCTGTTGAATTTCTCACGACCATTCACTTTTCATTTTGAAATGGTCGATCTGGGAATTGTCCTTGATGACGCCTTAATACTCATTGAAAATGAATCCAGAGCCGGTAAGGTTAGGTTTATGAAAGATATGGAAAATCAGCTGCCTCCAATTCAGGGGAATGCCATCCAGATTCAGCAAGCCTTTTTAAATATCCTCATGAATGCCCTGGACGCTATGCCCCAGGGAGGCGAAATGAAAATTTACACCCGTATCATTCATCAGCGCAAAGGCCGAGATTATGCCGTCATAAAATTTTCTGACTCCGGTCACGGTATACCAAGGTCAATTATCGATAAAATTTTTGATCCCTTTTTCACTACCAAGGAGGAAGGGAAGGGGACGGGTCTTGGGCTGAGCATTGCCTCCGGTATAGTCAAGGCCCATAATGGAAAAATTGAAGTCGAGAGCCAAAAGGGTGTAGGGACAACCTTTTCATTATTTTTCCCGATCGCTCATCAGAGATAAAGTTTTGTTGACTATGAATGGTAAAGGATTAAGAGGCTGATGGATAAGATAATTAATGGGAAGGCAAGGATATTGGTTGTTGATGATGAAGAGTACACTCGAGGTTTTTTCAGGAATCTCCTGGGTGATGAAGGATATGAGGTAGTAACCTGTACCAATGGAGCAAAGGCCCTGAGGCTTTGTACTCAGAAAGCATTCGATTTAATCCTCCTGGACCTGAGGCTTCCCGGGAACATCGATGGGATACAGGTTCTGCAAGAAATTAAGAAAATAAGCCCCGAAACCGTAGTCATAATGATCAGTGCACACGGAACCTTGGAGAGGGCAGTTGAAGCCGTTAAGTTGGGAGCGGAAAATTTTCTTTCCAAGCCCTTCAGCGGCATAGAGGACATACTTTTCCACATTGAGAAAGCCCTGGAACTACAAAAAATCACTCATGATAATTTATTTTTTCACGAACAACTGGCCCATCAGATGGACAGCCAGAATATGATCGGCAACTCACCAAAGATGCAGGAAGTCTTTGCCTTAATTAGAAAAGTCTCCTCTCTGGACACCAACATTCTTCTGATAGGAGAGAGCGGAACAGGTAAGGAACTGGCTGCTCAGGCCGTTCATAATAACAGCCCCAGACGTGATAAGAGGTTTATGACAGTACACTGCGGCGCACTTCCGGAGAATTTACTGGAAACCACCCTTTTTGGTTACGAAGAGGGAGCCTTTACAGATGCCAAAAGGAGAACCAAAGGATACTTTGAGGAAGCAGATGGGGGAACAATCTTCTTCGATGAAATAGGCGAAGCTCCTTTGCCATTGCAGGTGAAGCTTCTGCGAGTACTTCAGACAGGTGAATTTCAGAGGGTTGGAGGAACAGAACTGCTACATTCCGATATCCGGATTATCAGCGCAACCAATAAGAATCTTTATAAGGCACTGGAAAAGAAAGAGTTTCGACAAGATCTGTATTATCGCATCAATGTCATTACCATTTACTTACCCCCCCTCAGGGAAAGGAAGGAAGATATTCCGCTGCTGGCCAATTTTTTCCTTAAACAGCACGCAGAGAACATGAATAAGAAGCTGCCGACCATTTCCTCCGAAGCCATGGACCTGCTGGTCAACTTTCAATGGCCCGGGAATATCCGGCAATTGGAAAATGTGATTGAAAGAGCTATTGCCCTGTGTGATGGAGATGTTATTTGCACTTCCTGTCTTCCGCCGGAACTTGACATGCTGAACCCACCGGTAGATGAACTGAATATTCCCACCTTATCTTATAAAGAAGCGAAAGAGCATTTTGAAAGGCAATATCTGGTCAGGCTTCTGAAGGCCTGTCATAATGATATCAGCCACGCTGCCAAAACAGCCGGTATCGATCCTTCGACGCTTTACCGGAAGCTCAACAGGTATCATCTTACCGTGAACGGGTAATACCTTTTTATCCCTTGAGCACAGCCAGAGGGATCAACTTGGCGACTTTTCTGCTTATACCTGAATTCTGGACAACATCAACTACATTACTCACATCCTTATAAGCCTCGGAAATCTCCTCAATAACCGTTCTCTTCCCTGCAGAGCGAACAATGATGCCTCGATCTTCCATTTCGCGGACAATTGCTCTGCCTTTGGCTGCCTTAGCTGCCTGATGGCGGCTCATCACCCGGCCGGCACCGTGACAGGTACTGCCAAAGGTTTCGGCCATAGCTCGCTCCGTGCCTACCAGGACAAAGGAATATCTGCCCATGTCTCCGGGGATAAGGACCGGTTGTCCAATATCCCGGTAATCTGCCGGCAGGGACGGATGATGGGGCGGATAAGCCCGTGTAGCTCCCTTCCTGTGTACACAGAGCTTCCGTCTCTTCCCTTCAACATCAAACTCCTCAATTTTGGCAATATTATGACAGACATCATAGAGTAAATCCAACCCTAAATCTTTTGGAGAGAGGCCGAGAACCTGCTGAAAACTTTGCCGAACCCAATGAGTCATCAATTGACGATTGACAAAGGCAAAATTAGCAGCACAAGCCATAGCCGAAAGATAATCTTTTCCCTCCTGCGATTCAATATATGTACAGGCCAACTGTTTATCAGGAAGTTCTATGGCGTATTTTTTAACCGCATTGAGCATAACATTTAAGTAATCTTCACAAACCTGATGGCCGAACCCTCGAGAGCCAGAATGGATCATGATGGTGATTCCATCCGGCTCAAGCCCGATCACATCGGCAGTCTTTTTATCATAAATATCTGATACATAAGCTATTTCAATAAAATGATTCCCGGAGCCAACCGTGCCGATCTGCGACTTGCCCCGGTCAAGAGCTCTTGAGGAGACCTTATCAGGATTGGCCTTGGGAATGCAGCCACGTTCTTCAATATGCTCCAAATCTTCGGCCAAGCCATACCCATGATCGATAGCCCAGGCAACCCCTCGTCTTAAAACCTCGGATTCGTCCTGAGGCCCCAGTTTCAAATCCTTCCTCTTCGCGCCCACACCAGAGGGAACATTCCGATAAATGGCATCAATCAACTCACGGATTCTTCCCTTAAGCTCATTCCGCCTCAAACGAGAGCGCATCAGTCTGACGCCGCAGTTAATATCATAACCGACTCCCCCTGGTGAGACTACGCCTCTGTTCACATCGAAGGCTGCCACTCCACCAATGGGGAATCCATAACCCCAATGGATATCCGGCATGGCCAGAGAACAGCCAACAATACCCGGCAGGCAGGCTACGTTAGCTACCTGGGTCAGGCTCATATCTTTCTGTATTTCCTTGAGCATGGCCGCATCAGCATAGACGATCCCATCCGTCTTCATCATTCCCTCACGGGGGATACGCCAGCGGTAGTCATCAATTTTTTGTACCTTTGGATTTGTTCCTGTTAAGGTCATGGTTTACCCACCCATTTTCCCCTTAAATATCAAAAATGATAATAGTCTCCCATCTCCCTTTTTTCTTTTGTATCGAGAGTTGGTGATAGGTCACTGCTTTGATTTCTGTTTTCATTTCATGCCGATCCGGGTCGAACTTTTCTCCCCAGGCAGTAGCCTCAATTCGACTTTCAGTTAAGGATTGAATCTCACAGTTTCGAAATAACCAGCCATCTGCATCGAATAAGTAGAGAAACTCATTCAGCCAGGATACCAGCAGTCGCTCTATCCCGTCGCTTTCAACAGCAATTATTTTTTTTTCGACCGGATTTACCCTCTCAACTTCAGTTATTATTTCAAAAAAGGCTCTCCAGGCATTCTGAAACAGGGCTTCATAGGTCGAGCCATATACCTTGATGCCCACGTCCCCCGTATGTTCTATATACTCATAACCCTTGTCCGTTTTCATTTCAAACCCAGGCCATCCATGCGGGTTCCGCAGGAGGGGCAGCGGCCACCCTCCTTGAGACGATTAGCCTGGAGCCAGAATCCTCTCCTCTGGATGAGGAGTTCACCGCACCTATAGCAGTAAGTATTCTCTCCCACATCCCCCGGAATGTTTCCGGTATAGACATACCTCAATCCCTCCTCCAGGCCGATCTCCCTGGCCTTTTGCAGCGTCTCCCTTGGTGTCACCGGTTCAGTAGTCAGCTTGTAGGTCGGAAAAAACCGAGTTACATGCCAGGGAATACGTGGATCAATATTGACTAAAAAGCGGGCGATTTTCTGTAACTCTTCAGGCGAATCATTGTAGTTGGGAATGATGAGAGTAGTGACTTCAATCCAGATCCCCAATTCATGATAGAGCTGAATAGATTCTAAAACCGGCTTAAGCTTTGCCCCGCATAACCTTAAGTGCCGCTGTTCATCGAAGCTTTTTAAGTCGATGTTGGCCGCATCAATGGCAGTATAGGCTGCTTGCAAGGCCTCCGGAGTAATATACCCATTGGTTACAAATACATTCTTTATCCCTTGCATATGGGCCAGATGGGCTGTATCCAGGGCATATTCCAGAAATATGGTCGGCTCGGTGTAGGTGTAGGAAATGCTCCGGCACTGATGTCGCTTGGCCAGGCTTACGATATCCTCTGGACTGAGCCCCTTGCCCATAATCTCAGCACCGCCCTGGGCCATTTGCGATATGGAAAAATTCTGGCAGTGCAGGCACCGGAAGTTACAGCCGACCGTGGCGATGGAAAAGCTCTGGCTTCCAGGATAAAAATGAAAGAGCGGCTTCTTTTCTATAGGATCATCAGGATTATCGGCAATGGCTTTTCCATAAACCAGACTGTATAACGTTCCATCAATGTTTTGTCTCACTCCGCAGATGCCGATCCCGCCCGGTGAAATCAGGCAGCGATGGCTGCAAAGATAACACTTGACCTTTTGTTCAGATTTCTTTTCGTAAAACTGAGCCTCTATCATGTCCCTGTTCATCAGAAAATCCCCTCACCACCCCCATAAAGGAGGAGGATTTTCATCCTTCTTTGTGCCAGTTTTCTGACATGAACGTTTCATTTAAATTGATAAGGGTTATTCATAATACACATGGTGTATTATACACTATCTTACCATTTTTTTGAATAGGTTATTGTATCATATGGCTGAAACCGGATACATCCAAAAAATATGGTATCAACAGGCTATATCGGAACATTCATTTCAGATTGGCTGATAGAAGGAATTTTGAGTGAAGTATAATCCTGACAGGAAGGCTGATATGAAATAAAAAAGCCCGCCTGATGTGGAGGTGGCGGGCACGGGAAAATAATCTTGGCAGCGACCTACTCTCCCACTTCGAGATGAAGCAGTACCATCGGCGCTGAAGAGCTTAACTTCCGTGTTCGGAATGGGAACGGGTGTTTCCTCTTCGCTATGGCCACCAAGAAATCTCAACTTCTCTGATCTTTGCTTCGGGCTACGAGCAAGGAAAAGTGTATGGTCAAGCCTTTCGATCTATTAGTACTGGTCAGCTACAACGCATTGCTGCGCTTACACACCCAGCCTATCAACCTTGTCGTCTCCAAGGGATCTTATCTCATAATGAGGGGATATCTTGTCTTGAGGTGGGTTTCCCGCTTAGATGCCTTCAGCGGTTATCCCTTCCAGACTTAGCTAACCAGCTATGCCACTGGCGTGACAACTGGTACACTAGAGGTCTGTCCACCCCGGTCCTCTCGTACTAAGGGCAGACCCTCTCAAATATCCTACGCCCATGGCAGATAGGGACCGAACTGTCTCACGACGTTCTAAACCCAGCTCGCGTAC
>JBLIRT010000145.1:0-8202 GCA_049472445.1 bacterium | reverse complement strand
AGGTCTATAGGGTAAATGAGAAGGAAAAAACGGTCAAAGAGATAGATTTGAAGGCCCAGTTTGCGGCTGTGGAGAAGGAAATGCGGGTCTCTTCGCAAAAAACGGAAAAGAAAAAGAAGGTTGATCAGTGGGAAGCTTACCAGGTTCTGATCACCAGTTCAGCCCAGGGAATGTCCACAGAAGTGGAGTATTGGATGTGTGATGAAATTGAATTGCCTGTGGAAATGAGAATGCGAATGGCCGACTATTTCGGCCAGAGAAAGATTCTTGAGGAGCTTAAGAAGTATCCGGGCTATCCGGTTGAGATTGCTGTTCACCTTAAGGCTCAGGAAAAGAAGATCGATGTGATTACAAAATTAATAACCATAGAAAAAAGGGAAATCGATCAGCACGTATTTGAAATTCCTCCTGACTTTACCCGGCTGGCATCTCCCAAACCGGGAGCGATTCCCGAACCTCCGGCTCCATCTGCCGGGGAGATATCTGAAGAGAAGGCATCTGCAGAAGAAGCACCCGAAGAGAAGAAACTTGAAGCTCTCAGCGAACCTTCCCATGAAATACCGGAGAAATTACCGGCACCTGAACAGGTACCTTCTGGAAAATGATTGAACCGGGAATGTAATCTGGCCTGACAGTACTGCCTTTTCCCACAGGAGGGGAAAGTGCTTTCAACCTGAAGACTCTTGTCTTCAGCTCTTTTAGCTCATCACTTTACTCATATTCTGTTTACATCCCATAATAAATATTATGGGATGTGAAATAAAATTCATAGCCTTTCATAATGAGAATTATTGATGTATAAACAGATACTTAGTCAATTTGTGTCAGAGGTGAAAGGCTGTTCCTGTGTAAGAAAATACATAGAATATTCATGAATTAAAAAAAGTATTGAAGATAGAAGCGTGAATAATGGAAGTAATGGTGATTGAAAAACAGAAAGGGCTTTTACGACTTAGCAAATGAAAATATACATAAAAGCAATAACTTATATTGTATGGCCTGAAAAATTTTTTCAGGATGCGAGGCTTAAAAAAATTTTCCCTTCTGACCTGGAACGTACCTTAAAGAAAAGGAACAAATATTGCATCTTTAACTATCCGTTATCATCTTTATTCCTTATAAATCCCCGGCATTTTTATCTTTGACCAATCATGGATGATGAAAGTAATTTCATCGAGGAAGAATCTGTGCGCCGGAAGGCTGTGCTCAGCCTATCTTAGGCAGGGTGGTCAACAGATATTCCCTAACAAAACCCCCAGCCTTTTTATCCTTGAGCAATCAGGGATGATGGACATAACTTTATCTTATCCATATTTCAGGGTTGTTATATTCGAAGGCCAGTCTTAGCCCGGCAACCCGTTTCATACATGAATTTTCGGTCTAAGCCGCCGGCCTTTCCGGTTGAGGTGGGGATTGGAGGGGAAAGCCCTTCCACCCCTTCAGAGTATGCAAGAAGAATGAGAGGAGGTGATCACGGCCTGACCATCGAATGAAGCATTGTGTGTCAAGAATGAATGTTAGAGGAAAGCGGGGTGATAGATGAGGTATTTAAAGTTGCTGTCCACATGAAGCTCCCTGACAGAGGGCTAAAACGTTGGATGTAATTGCAGCTCTCACCGGAGGGTTGAAAGGATTCAGGCATATAAGAATTATTATAGAGACATAAATATTGAGAGGAATGAACCGAAGGGTTTTGGGGAAGTAGGTAATTCAGAACTCTGTTTAAGGGTGCTATGGAGTATGAGCCCAAACAGTCGCCTGAAAAGAGTTTGGTTTGAAGAAAAAAGGCCACCGGTATTTTGAGGAAGATCGCTCAACCTTTTCATAATACCGATGACCTTGAGGAACATACAAAAAGAAGAGAATCTTTTTGTATAGAGTTATCCTTCCGCAAGATATATGCCACTATCAACCGAGAGGAAATCCCTTCTGTTTGTGGAGTGAAAGTTATTCCTTATTTTTGGAAGTAATTGTTTAATTTATATTTAGTGCTTTTGGAAGGAAGGTTATATACGTTATACCCGGGGAGAAACTCATTCACAGAGTAAGATGATAGTTGTCTCTATGAGCAAAAAGTGTGTATTCTTCTTCTCTTGATGTTCAGATATTGCCTGCCCAGGACCGGACCAGTAACGTAAGGTTTTAACGTTGAACAATGTTACCACATGAGCTTATTCATGAGGAGCAACTAGCATCGAGAATTATTTTAAGCTGAAGGAGTGTACCTCACCTCATTTCATGAGGTGTCCCAGTCTCGTAGAGGAGAGGGCTTTCAGCCTGAAATAACGTAAGGAGATAAGATATGAGGAGTTATCTGGTAAAGAAGTATATAAGCTGCTTTATCATTTTTTCCTTAATTGGCGTGTTTTCCATGGCAGCCAGGGTTTCGGCTCAAGTCATATCCCCTTTCTATGGGTATGGCTCATCTTATTTTTACAATCCGTTTTTAAACGGGTACAATCCCTTTTTGGCTTTTCCACTTGCGCCGCTCTTTCCTACGGCTCCCTTGCTCTATCCTCCATATCGGACGTTCAATCCATATGTGGCATCACTGCCTGCAACGACTGGTAGTCGTATAGGGGCGGCAACGATAATCTTAACCCCGGCCGCTCCCGTGACAACTGCCGCTGCACCCCTTGGTACGCTCAGTCTGACTCCAAGTACCCTTGTCTTTTTAATACTTTTATCTACTCTTGAGGAATAGGTTAACCATATGGCAAGGAAGGCTAGAGGAAAAGAGAGCCTCCTTGCCTCAAACACAACATTGAGGAGATTAGCAATTATGAAGAGCCGTTATTCAGCAGCCAAATATTTCATTTGGCTCCTTATTCCTGCTCTGGTGATTGTTTTTTCAATCACCTCTCAGGTTTCCGCACAGGGTATATCACCTTTTTATGGTTTTGGTTCATTTTATTCCTATAATCCATTCCTGAATGGCTATAACCCGTATTTCGCTTTTCCGGCCGTACCGCCGCCGTTCCCCCCAGCTCCGCTCCTTTTCCCACCCAGCCCTCCATTTTCCCCATTCGTTCCCTACGTTGCCTCTCTACCGACTACGGCCAGTCGAGCAGGAGCGGCCACTATCATTCTAACCTCAGCCGCTCCGGTGACAACCGCCGCCGCACCCCTTGGTACGCTCAGTCTGACTCCAAGTACCCTTGTCTTTTTAATACTTTTATCTACTTTGGCTGAATAGGGGAGTTCCATTTAGGATATGGGGGAGATCAATTTTAGCGTGTGAAACAGTAATTTCTGAAAAATTTCTTTTAAGAGAAGGAGAAATGAATTATGCTCGGTCCTTGCCTTAAGATCGTTAGCAGAAAGTCTCTTCCCGTCTTATGTTTAGCCTTGATATTTACCTTGGGGATTTCAGTCCCGAAGGGCGTGTGTCAATATTATTTTCCTACTTATTCCGTAAATCCTTATTTCTCATTTGCGCCCGTAACGCCCTGGATACCGAGCCCGTTTGCTCCGCCTCCGCTCCTCTTTCCGCCGCCTCAGTATATCCCTGCTCCGGTTCTTCCCACACTACCCTTGATACGATATCCTCAGGCTACGATTATTCTGTCTACCGGCATTACCGCGGTAAGCCCGACTGCTGGTGCTCTGGTTGTCGGTGCTCCGACCATAATCTCACCGACAACTACGACCTCGGTCATCTCTACGGCTGTACCAGCAGTCACCGCTGCGGCACCGGCGCCTTTACTGAGTATACTTTCGATAATTTACGCAAGTGCACTGTTTGCTCATACGGGCCTTTTAAGTACGGCTAATCCACTGCTCTTTGCCTATTTATCAACTTTGGCTTTATAGTCAGGGCCGAGGAAGGAGATGTAAAGGAAGGGAAAGAATAAGGAGAAGTATTTGGGAATTGTACCCGCCAATCTCTCCTTATTCTTTTCCTGAAGAGGTAAGTTAACTTTTTAGTATGGAAAGGCACTCTTTTCCAGAGCGAATCCATTGCTTTTTTCTTATTTATCATCATTATGTTTACCGTAAAACAAAGAGGGTATCAAGCAATGTTACGGAAGATAAGAGACGATGCGGCCATATTAAAACTTCGATATGGTCTGGCAATGCTATGTTTTATCCTTATATTTTCTTTTTCATCAAAGAGCATGGCTCAATTACCTTTATTCTATACGCCATACCCGACACTTTGGACGGCCAGTCCATGGTATGTCCCACCTCTACCCTTATACGCTCCGGTTCTTCCCTCTCCCTTCCTGGTGCCACCTGTTCCGGCACCGGTAATGAGATATCCTGCGGCAACCGTCATCATCACCAATCCAACTGCCGGCACAGCCACCGTAACCACCGTGGCACCGGCGCCGGCTACGACTACCACTCTTATCGGGACCTATACGCCGCTCGTCTCCACTCTGGCCACCTTGTACACGTCAGCACTTTACAACTCTCCACTCAGTGTTGCTAATCCGCTTCTTTTTGCCGTACTCTCAAATCTTTTTATCTGATGAGGAATGTATGTGAGATCTATGGCTATAATGAGTGTCATCCCAGCGCAAGGCATTCGTCGACAAGCAATTGAGATGAAAGTTACGGAGGTTTAAGATCATGATTAAAAAGAAGAAAAGCGTTTTGCTTCCTATCTTTCTCATACTCATTACCCTCCTGGTGTATTCATCCCCAGTTGATGCCTACTATTCAACTGCCACTTCATCTCCCCTCGGCACAGTTGTAGGATATGGAGGTTTCTTTAATCCATATGCTTTCTCCCCTGGGCTATACGCCCTGAGTAGAGTTGCGGCTTCCTATACTCCCACGTTTAATCCCTTTGGAACTCAATTTTATAGTGCGGTTTATAATCCGTTTGATTACCGCTTGAGTTCGTCGTATATTCCGATTATACCGCCCCTTCCTTTTGCTCCTTTACCGGTTTTCGATCCCCTGGCCCTGATTCAGCCATCCTATATATCACCTGTATCACCCTATGGCAGTTTTACCCTGCCCACGAGCACCTTCTCCCTGACCCCCACCATTCCGGTTGTCTCCCCTGCTCCTGTTGCTCCCGTGCGTACAGCCAGTCAAAGCGGCACCTGGGTCGGCACCTGGGAAAGCACGTACCTTGCTTTCATTGTCCTATTTCATACCGGACCAATGAACCTGAATATCGTGGTTGATCCTATCCTGGGGGGTGTGCTTGGGACAGCCGTTCTCCAGGGAAGCCGATATGCAACCATTCCTTTTGATGTGGGCGGTGTCGAGGTAAATAATGTTATTACCGTGGAGGGACTTCTATCTACCGGCTTTAATTGTATTCTGACCTGCATCCTTACCTCACCGACCACTATGACCGGATTTTACACGGTTGAGGGTACTCACATTCCGCTCCTGGATGAGGGAATATTTGAATTGACTTTGCTTACTCCTGTTCTTATATAGATTACATTCTTTTGGAGTTGAGGTTTTGAAGCCCATGAGTTTGGATTTGATTTCACAGATGAGTAAATAGATGAGTAAGATGCAGAAGAGGGGGGGATGATATCAAAACAAAGGAGGTGATACAATGATCCGAGGAAGAAAAGGCTTTTATTTTTGTGTGGTAACCTTTATCTTCATGCTGGCGGTTTCCACATCCCCTGTCCAGGCTCAACTTATTGATTTTACTTTATCTCCTATCGATATACCGGGAGGGTATGGAAATATACTCGATCCATTTTCTCTCCTGCCCGGCTTGAGACTGGATGCTGCTACTGATACCATGTTTACTCTGTTCTCACCATGGGCCTATACTCCTCTGTCCGACAGTTCTTCTTTCTTTACCTTTGGAACTATTGACCCGCTCCTGCTCTATGGTCCCTTGAATCTGTCGCTCCTTTCTCCATTTGAATCCCGAACTGTTATCAATCCCCTGGCCTTCATTCAGTTTCCTTATCTGAACGTTCCCATTCCGCAACTGACCACCCTGAATCCTCTTCTCACTTCCACTGCGCCTGTCACTGCCCCTCCTGTCGTTCGTATGGCGGCTCAAAGCGGAACGTGGGTCGGTACCTGGCAAAGCACCTATATCGCCTTTATCGTCTTATTTCATAGTGGGCCGATGAACCTGAATATAGTTGTGGACCCACTGGGGATAGTGACCGGTTCCTGTATTCTTGAAGGCAGTCGATACGCCAATTTCCTGTTTAATGTAACCGGTGCCGACGCTAATGGCGTTTTTACCCTGAGTGGATTCCTGGGTGCCGGAATCAATATTTATCTTGACGGCATACTTACCTCACCAGTAACCATGACCGGTAATTATACGGTCAGCGGGACCTTGGGGGGAAAGATATGGGATACAGGAGTATTTAATCTAACCCTTATTTAAAGCTCAAAGAGCTATGGTTTGGTAAGGCTCCCATAAGTCTATGAGTTTTGGTACGTATATACCAAGACCTTAGACTTATGGGGGGTAGTAAAGCGGTAATCTCAGGTCATTTCCCAGGAAGGTATTCCAAGGCTATGTATAAAAAACCCATCAGAATGGAAAGTTTCAAAATATCACGACGGCTCTCCCTTTTGACTCTTATCTTCACAACGCTCATCACATTGCCTCCATGCTTCACCGAGGCCATGGGTACAAGACCCAAGGCTCCTCCCCCTAATCTTCTTCTCATTACCATCGATACGTTACGGGCAGATCATCTGGGCTGCTATGGTTATCAGGACATCCATACTCCCTGTATAGATACTTTGGCTTCAGAAGGCATCCTCTTCACTCAGGCCTTGACTCCCGTGCCGATCACGCTGCCCAGCCATGTATCGATTATGACGGGGCTCTATCCGATGCAGCACGGCATCTGTAACAATGCCAATTCCGTTCTTGGAGAAGAGGCAACCACTCTGGCCGAGATCATGGAAAAGGAGGGATACAAGACCGCTGCTTTCGTCGGCGCTTTTGTTCTACACTCCATGTTCGGTTTAAACCAGGGATTTCAGGCCTATAATAATTCACCCAGTAAAAAGAAAAGGTCAGGGGCCAGTCCATTTGACAATGAGCGGAGGGCTGAAGAGGTAACCAGATCCGCTCTGCAATGGCTGGAAAGTAATCATGACAGCCCTTTTTTCCTGTGGGTCCATTATTTTGATCCCCATGCCATGTATCTTCCGCCTTCTCCATTCAAGGAGGAATATAAGGGGCACCTTTACGATGGGGAAATTGCCTATACCGACTCATGCCTCGGCCCTCTCCTGGATGGCCTGAAAAAATTAGGGGTGTCAGATAAGACGGTTATTATCCTGACCTCCGATCATGGTGAAGGGTTAGGAGAGCATGGAGAATCCACTCATGCCGTGTTTCTTTATGATTCGACGCTCCACATCCCCCTGATCCTGAAAATTCCGCCGGGAGTAATTCCCCGGCTGCAGAACATGAAACCTGAAATCACCTCCATGGTTTCTCTCCTGGATATCTTCCCAACCATCATGGACCTTTTTTCTCTCCGACCTGATCAGATTGATCTGAACCAATGGCCGGGGAAGAGTCTTATCCCGCTCATAGAAGGGAGTTGCCAGATCCACCAGGAAGAAATCTTTTGTGAAACCCTGTATCCGGAGCTTAATTTCGGCTGGAGTCGAGTCGAAGGGATCAGGACACATGACTGGAAGTATGTCAAGTCGCCGAGATCCGAACTCTATCACCTGTCCGAAGATCCGAACGAGACGGTAAACCTTTTGTCGAATCAATCCCTACGTGCTCAAGGATGGGAAGAGAGATTGATCAGGCTGAAGAAGAACCTGGAAAGGGAAAAGAGACAGCCCCAGGTCATAACGGATAGTGATGTTCTACAGAGGCTGGAAAGCCTGGGCTATTTTCGCTCTGTCATGAAAGATACCTCAGCCGGTGATGACATCTCCCAAAGGTCTGACCCGAAGGATATGATCCATCTCATTGAAAGCATAGATCGAGGTCTTTCCTACTATTATCTTGGATCATATGATCTTGCCTATGATGAGTTTCATAAGATTCTTGAAGTAAATCCTGATAATATCTCGGCCACCTTCTATCTTGGCTCGGTGGAAGAAAAGATGGGGAGGTTTGAGCAGGCCAGGGATAGATTTTTACATCTCTTATCCATGGAACCGAATTACCTGGATGCTCATAATCACCTGGGAGTCATTTACCACCACCTCGGCCAGGGTGAGGAGGCGATCAAAGAGTTTCAGTTGGCCTTAAAAAAGGCGGAATATCCTGATGTC
>JBLIRT010000144.1:0-8204 GCA_049472445.1 bacterium | reverse complement strand
GCCACGATATCTGCCTTGGGGT
This sequence comes from bacterium, assembly GCA_049472445.1. GTDB lineage: Bacteria > SZUA-182 > SZUA-182 > DTGQ01 > DTGQ01 > JBLIRT01. Next base: position 8,182 of record JBLIRT010000144.1, on the reverse strand, counting down.
CGACCAGAGTCTCCCCATCCTGGGGTGTAAGAGAGGCTATCTTGGGCTCTTCCGAGTCCTGAGCTATGGTAACTTGAGCCGGTTGACTTTTTTTGCCGCTTTGGGCGAGGGCATAGACTTTCAGATGATTGGTCTGGTTGGGGTGCAGGGTGACTACGGCTAAAAAAGCACCTTGCTGATCCGCCTGCACCTGGATCTCGCTCTTCCCCCCCTGGATGAGAATGGTCAAGGAAGGCTGGGTAGTTCCGCTGAGATTAATCATGAGAAGATCGGTAAAGGAAGGAAGCTCTGAAAGCACCGGGGGCGGCACTTCCTCCAGATCAGCCTTTACGGTGATGGTTCTGGTACCGATATTTCCGGCCGAATCCGTGGCCGTTACCGTGATGGGATTGATCTCTCCATCAAGGTCCACCAGGACCCCGAATACATTGACCACCCATGAGTCAATCGGTTTTCCATTGACTGAAACCTGGCCCATAATGGCGGGATCATTATCCTCAACTGTTCCCTCCACATAGACTTTCTCCTGAAACACGGTAGCCCCATCCCTGGGATAGGTGATGGTAACGATCGGAGTGGTGGTATCTACGCCCTCTGCTTCGATCAGGCGTGTGATCTGAAGAGAGGCGCTCCCTTCCTGCCCCAAGCGGTCAACGGCTGAAACAGTAACCGTATTTTGTCCTTCGATAAGCTCTATGGCCCCAAGGAAGGTGCCGTTTTGGGTTTTTACCTCGACATTTTTCTCGCCATTGATAATCCTTACCTTTTCCACCCCGCTTACATCCTCTACCCGGCCGATGAGGGTTACCACCTTTTTGGAGAGGGTTACTCCGCCGGGAGGTGCGCTGATGGTTACAAGAGGCGGGGTGTTGTCATGGACGATCTGAAGGGAGGTGCTGCCGGTCAGGTTATTGACCGGATTTCTGGCGGAAATGAGGAGGGTGTTGGTCTGGTTTTCCTGTAAGGGGATTTCGGGAAGGGAAAATTCTCCCTTGTCATTGGCTTCTGCCTGGATTACCTGGCTGCCGCCCGTTACTTCGATGTGACAGTAGGGGGTTGTGGTTCCGGTAATGGCCGCCATCGATTGATTGGTGGGTGATGGGGGTATGATCGAGGTAATGACCGGCTCTTTGGGAAAGGTGGTATCCTGCATGGTGGTGAAGGTTGAGGTAAAGGCAGCACTGGTAACATTTCCCAGGGTATCGGATACACCTTTGGCCACCATTATGGTATAGGTTTTTTCCTGCTGGAGAGGAGAGGAAGGATGAAAGGTAGCTATCTTGCCATCCTGAGAGACAACAACGGCGCCTTCAAGGCTCCGGCTTTCGGGATCATGGAGGAAAAATCGGGAATTGATCGTCTCAGGCAGCACTTCCTCCGAGAAGGTGACCATGATACTGGTATCATAGCGAACTGATCGTGTGCCATCCGGCAACACGCTGACTACCTGGGGAGCGGTACTGTCCTGAGTGACGCTTATCTGAACAGGCTGGCTCTTATTGCCTGATGCATCACGGCAGACAAAGGAAAGGTGATTGATGCTGTCGGGAACAAGGGGGCAGGAAAGAATGAAAGATCCATTCCAGGAGACATCGCCCACACCCGGTGTGTTGGAAAAGCCTTCCCCTCTGGCCCAGATTTTTGCTCCAGCTTCTGCCTCACCGCTTACGGTGATCCGGGTTTGATTGGTCTTGGCAGGATAGGAGGTGATTTTGGGACTTTCCGGCGGAATCGTGTCTTCCGTAGTGAACGTACTTAATACTTCGGTGTTTGTTTGATTATCGGATTGATCGGAGAGGCCGGCGGCAATCTTTACGGTATATCTCTTTTGGGAAGCGAGGGAATTGACCGGAATGTAGCGGGCTGAGGTAAAGGTAGAATCCCACAGAAGGTTAGCCTCTACGCTTTGTTCCCCTTGAGAAAGGCTCAGCCGGGAAAGAAGGGTATTGACCTTGATCGGTTCAGAAAAGGTTATGTCAATGACGGTGTTACAGGCAACATCAGTTGCACCGTGGGAAGGGGTAAGAGTCACCGTGGGAGGTAGATCATCATGGCGGATAACGAGGTGAGTACCCTCTGATTCATTGCCGGATGTGTCTTTAGCTACCAGGGACAGAGAATTCTCGGTATTGGGCTGCAAAGCGACCTGGACTGCGAAAGCTCCCTTATCATCGGCTGAAGCTGCTATCTGGCTTAGGCCGCCCATTATGGTAACGGTTGCCCGGGCCTCCGTCTGACCATTGATGAGAATCTGCCGGTATTTTGTGGCCGCAGGAAGCTCTGAGGTGATCACCGGCGGATCCGGGGCCTTCGAATCTCTGGTGGTAAAGAAGCTTCGATACATCCGGCCCAGCTCATTACCGGCAAGGTCCGTGATACTTGCCTCAATTCGTAATTCAAACTGGGTGTCGGACGGAAGCTGGTTTATCTTTTCATCCTGAAAGATAAGGGATGTGCCGGAATCAACACAGGAAAATGCTGCGGAAAGAAAAGACCCATTGGCCAGAAGACTGATGTTCCCAGGCACGGATGCGCAATCGATCGATTCGTTAAATTTCACAAAGATGGCGGGTTGAGGATCTAACTCTGTCTGGCCATCCTGTGGAGAAACAAGGCTCACCTGAGGGGCAAGGCTGTCTTGTTTGATTTCAAGGTAGGCGGTCTCACTTTCATTGCCCGCCTTATCAAGACAGGTGACGGAGATGGTATTATCGACATTCAGATTCAGCCCTATGACCTGGCCAAAACCGCCCCGGCCATCAACCTGGGCCGAAACCTCCTGCTGGCCATTACGGATGATGACCTTTGCTCCCGCTTCAGCCTGGCCCCGCACGGTAAGCTGATAATGATTGGTCAGGGGAGGTAAAGCCTCAGGGACCGGTTTTCCCGGCGGGATGCTGTCATGAAATATTTCTATCGTGGCCTCAGCCTTATGGCCCAGCTCATCGGTTGCCTCCACCATGCAAAGGGTTTTACTATTATCGGCCAGGTGGACCGTAGCGGTAAATACATTCCCGGCCAGGGCTGCGGAAAGGTCAAGGGGAAGACCATTCAGCCTGACCGCGCTTATCGGACTGGCATCAATGATTGTGCCTTTGATCTGGATGGGGGATTGGTTAAAGGAACTGCCGCCCTTCGGGGAGGTAATGGTTATGAGGGGTGGCTCATGGTCTTCCGACAGGCGGATGGTCAAGGGAAGGGATGCGGTTTTTATATTGCCGGCCATATCTTCGGCTTCAATGGTGAGGGTATTTTCTCCCTCCGGGAGGGTTAAGGAATGGCTGAACTGGTTACTTTCATGTAATGATACCTGCTGGCCGTTGATCAATACCAAGTTTACAGCCCGATTATCCATGACCTCACCGGTTATGGTAACCGTGCCTGTAGGCAGGATGGTACCGGCAGCGGGACTGAGATTGGTAATCTGAGGAGGCACACCATCCTGAATAACAGAGGCCAGGTGCTCAGGGCTTTTTAAGCCTGCTCTATCCCTGGCATATATTCTGAGCTTATTCTCTCTGTTTTCATTTAAAAAGACGGTTACCTCAAAACTTCCCGTCTCCGATGCGGTGGCGGTAAAAAACTTGGCTCCGCCGATTACCTCTACCAATGCACCTGGCTCGGCGATCCCGGAGATGATGACCCGGTCGGCATTGGTTGGGGATGATGGAGCTATATGTATGTCTTGAAGATCATTCGGAGATGTGCTGTCCAGGAAAACCTTGATGGACAGGGTTGAGGTATGATCATAGAAATCAGTAGCCTGAAGGATTATGGTATTTTCACCCTCCACCAAGTCAACTGACGCGGTAAAACTTGAGCCGGTCGGTGTTAATAAGGAGACCGGCTGGCCATCGATGGTAGAACCCTTGATCTGGCTTTCATCATGAATCCTGCCCTTAATCTGAACAGGAGATGATGATACCATCTGGCCCTCCGATGGGCTGGTTATGGCCAGCTCCGGTGGTGCCTGGTCAGCTTCCCGGGGGATACAGGTTACGGTTATGCTCCGGATGGTCTCATTGTTGAACTCATCTTTGGCGGAAACGGTAATAGTATTCACTCCTTCAGACAGATTCACCATCTGGCTGAATCTATTTTCATGGAAATGAGCCGGGGCATTGTTTATGAGAAAATGAGACATGAGGTTATCATCACTGATTTCACCGCTCACCGAGACCTGGGAATAAGGTATGGTACTTCCCTCCTCGGGTGAGGTTATGGTCAGGTTGGGAGGAATGCTGTCGAGGAACATGGAGGCTGTTTTTATGTCTTCAAGGCCCAAGACATTTTTTGCTGTAATGGTTATGGTATTCTCTCCCTCTACCAGCGTGAGGCCGCTTACTGAAAAGGAATTACCTTCTACGGTAGCTGTATGGCCGTTTACCATAACCTGGAGGCCATTCTGGTTGGTTGTGCCGGTAACGGTCAGGGAGGGCTGGTTCGTGTTTGTGCCGTGGGGGGGAGAAAAACTCTCTACGGATGGAGGAATGTTTACGGTTACCGAAGCGGTACCGGAGATCTGGTCATTGCTGACTGTGATCATGGCCGCACCTGAGGATACGGCTGTCACCAGACCATTGGAATCAACGGCAGCCACATCCGGGGCACTGGATTGATAGGTGGTGACGGTTGTGCCTGAGGTTATATCGTGGGTCGTGTCGTCTGAAAAGTTCCCGGTGACACTTAAATTTTTTGTATCCCCGGCCTGAGTCATGATAAGGGAGGCTGGAGTGATGGTAAGTGACTCCAGGAATACCTCCTGTATGGTATAGGTGAAACTCCAGGAAGGGTTGTTGTAATCATCGGGATATTGCAGATCCGCCTGTATGGCAAAGGTGTCCTGGCTTATCACGGTTTCTCCCGGCTTTGCTCTGTCAAAGCGTAATTCGCCATCTAAAATCATCACGCCGGGGACAGAACCGGTCAAGGTAGCCACCACATTCCTCACCATCGTATTTCCGCTGTTCGTAAGCTGAGCAGTGAAGGTATAGATATATTGGGTTCGGCCCGCTCTGATCTTGCTGGTAAGAACATAACCTCCTATAGATAAAGTATCCGCCGAAGATTTCCTGACCGGAAAAAGAGAAAGGCCTAAAAAGATGGCCAGGATAAGAATCTTATAATCTCTCATGAATACTTTGCTTCTCAAACCTTTGTTCCGCAATTTACCCATTCTTTTGCTGCCTTCACCATTCATTCATGTCTCTGTTAGATAAAAATAAAGGGTTTTCCCCTCTTCAGGATGGAAAAGAAAAATATGACATCATTTTTCACAGTAGAATCAAAAATCCTGCTATAGGATCAGTCTTTCTTATAAATTCTGTAAACCTGGTCGGGCTGGATCTCCAGGTTTTTCCCACAAATTTTATTAAAAAAGAGATAACTCCCGCCTACCTTTGGAGGGGACGGGGAATTCACTGATAAAGAAGCATCATTTTGGAGGCTGACAAGATCACCATCAGTACTTAAAAACTTTATAAGGTCATGAGATCTGCAGGCAGCAGTGGATGGATGGACCTGAAAACTTACAAAATTTAACCCTGGACTCAACTCAGAGATTTTTTCTAAATTTTGATCGATGATGTGCACAGATTGTATGGTGTTTTCCGCATACCCTAAGACTATTCCCCTGGATTGGCCAATAGGGGTGGTAAAGGTTATTCCTGTATCTAGTTCTGTCCAGGTATTTGATTCATATATGCTATAAAATTGGCTTCCCGGAATACCTGCTCCGAGCCAATTGAACTGCACCGTGAATGGATCCATAAGGGATGCTTCATCGGTCAGAGCCAGAGCATCATAGGCGCCGCTCTCTTCATAGCCTAAATAGATCCTGGGATCCCAGGTCAGGATATCCCAATCATCGCCATGATCGAAAGAAATAATGTCCTCATAGAGACCATAGTCAAAATAAATGGTAAATCCATAATCTTTGCTGAAGGAATAGTTGTGTACCGTGTAGGCATATTTCCAGGTTCCATCTCCTATTTCAAAGAGTTCATAAGCTATGGAAAGGGCAAGTATTTGTGATGGAAAAGCGACCATAACCCAGAAGATAGCCATGCATACTATCATCACGAATTTTTTCATGGATACCTTTTCTTTGTATTTCATTGATACGGTGAAAATAGATACTTTTTTTTATAAAGTTCAGGAGCACAGGGGAATGGATACTAGTGCACTCATGAATCCTTTCATGATCAGGGAAAAAGAGAAAGGAACTGTGATTTTGATTTGAGAAAGCAATAAATATGCCATTCTGATTTTCACGATAAATTTATACTTTATAAAAATATTAAATTTTTAATTTGAGGTTAAATATAAAAGATTTGCTCTTACCACTCCTGGTTGTGAAATATTTTTCATATCACCTGAATACTTTGTTTCATAGTGGAGTTGAGATTTATAAAAAGCTCTCAATCGGTGGGGAGGACTTTGGGCAGGTGTTCGACCAGGAAGATGGCGGCCAGACCATTGACAAATCCGGTGGCCAGGGAAAAGAAAAGAATGATGGGCAGAAGATAGAAAATCTCCCGGCGGTGGATCAGGAAGGAATAAACCAGAACCATCTGGGTCAGGCTGTGAGTGTAAGCGCCCACAATGCTGATTCCGATCAGGCTGAAAGCAGAAGACAGGAGCCTGTACATAAGTCCCATGGCCAGAGCACTGGCCAAGCCACCGAACAGGCTCAGCCAGAAGCCTGGGCCCAAAAAGGTGCCCAGTACGATGGAGCCAACCATGGTGCGCAGGAAGGAGACCATCAGACCATCTTTGATCCCATAAAGCACAATGGCGGCCATGACCACAATGTTGGCCAGTCCCAATCTCAGCCAGGGAAGGGGATTAGGAACAGCCGATTCCACGATGAAAAAAATAACCGCCATACTCGACAGAAGTGAGATAAAAAGAGTGCGGCGGATCTTTTGCCGGGGCGACATCTTCTCCTCTTTAGCGGGTAATGCCATCGAACTGATCAGGGGATCGCTTTTCATGATCTGAAATCCATATAATAATTTTGTTGGGTACACAGCAGATAATCTGGCCATGGCTGTCAATCCAGCCGGTCTTAACACACGTCTGTTCGGGACAGGGTGACGAGAGCATTCTGGCCCTCCCCTCCCGAATCTCAATCTCCGAGATTCCTGCAGGTCCCCTGGCCCTGACTATCCGGCCCGGGGAGTCCAGGTCATAGATACCGACAACCTCCTGATCCACTTCAACCATCACTTTTCTTTCGCTCCCCCCCGCTTTCATCCAGAAGATGAGCGAAAGGTTAACGAGAATCAAGAAGGTAATGAAGATCTTATCGCACCGGGTAAGAAACGGCCAGACCTTAATGGATATCCTCCCTCCACTGGATAACAGATTGCAGTCCCGAAGAAACGTGGGCCTCCCCCTGCCCATCAATGATCAAACCTTCAATGCCCTCAAGATCCTCAATCAAAGCCATGCCCCTTTCCGGTCCGAGGATAAAGACACCGGTGCTCAAGGCATCCCCCGAAAGAGCCGTCTCAGAGACAATGGTCACACTTTGGCAATTTCTGGCCGGATGGCCGCTCTTCGGATCAAGAATATGATGATACCGGATACCATCCTTAAAGAAGTACCGTTCGTAATCTCCTGAGGTGACAATGGAGGTATCCGTAAGTTTCAATGAAGCCAGCACGGCATTGGGTTGCCGCGGATGCTGAACCCCGATGCACCAGCATTCCTGCGAGGGTTTAAGGCCAAAGAGCCGGATATCTCCACCTGCGTTCACCATGCCTGCCGCTATACCCTCTTCTTTGAGAACACGTACGGCCTGATCAACGGCAAACCCTTTGGCAATTCCGCCAAGATCAACCAGAGCGCCCGCCTCCTTTAAGCCGACAGTCTGATGCAGCTCATCAACCTGAAGGTTGCGGTAATCGACCAGAAATAGATGCCGCTCGATTTCCTGGTCATTCGGCAGGCGGCCCTGACCGTCTTCGAACTGCCATAAGGTTGTCATAGGACCAACCGTGATATCAAATGATCCTTCGGTCACCTGCGAATACTCGATAGATTGCTGAATGAGCTCAAGATAGGAGGAGGACACAGAAACCATCTGTCCGCCGGCCGCCTCATTGATCCGGCTGGTAAAGCTGGCCGCTGTCTTTCGGCTGGTCTGGTTTTCTATCTCCTGCAGGGTCTGAAAAGC
>JBLIRT010000143.1:0-8241 GCA_049472445.1 bacterium | reverse complement strand
ATAAGTACCACTGTTATTATATGATTCATGCATTATAATCGTTCTCTTACTCCTTACTCTTTGACTAAAATTGTGAAAAAACCAAGGACCACCGTGCCTTAGGAGTTGAGCCGGTGGCCTTTTTTTATGAAAAGGAGGGCAAGGTGAAGAAAAGGCTGTTTTTTATTACTATTACTCTCATTTGTGTATTAGGAGCTTTTGGCTGCCGTGAAGAGGGAGGGGTAAAGACTCCTGTTTCCATTGGGCTTCCATCTCAGGGGAATGTCGATGCGAATGAGCCCTCCGCCATTTCTCCTATACCGGAAGGAAAGGATCAGACTATGGTTGCTACGGTCAATGGCACAATCATCACCCAATCGGAAATAGACAGTGAAATACAGAACCTTATCAGGGAATTTGGAGGTGGTATGCCGGCCGATCAGATGGATAAGGTAAAATCCATGCTGCAGAAACAGGCGATGGATAATCTGATTAACCAGACACTCCTGCAACAAAAAGCGGATAAAGATGGAGTTGAGCCGGAAAAGAAAGCGATTGACGAGAAAATGGCTGAAATTGCAGGCCGCTTTTCCAGCCCGGAGCAGTTTCAGGAGCAGTTAGCCGCAGCGGGACTTACCGAGGGTGCCTTACGGCAGGAAATTCAGCAGAGTCTGAAAATCGAAAGTTTAATGGCCGAGCCGATGGCTTCGATAAAAGAGGCCAATGATAAGGAGGTTGAGGATTTTTATCGGAATAATCCTAAGGAATTTCAGAAACAGGAGCAGGTCCGGGCCAGTCATATTCTGATAGCTGTTGAGGCCGATGAGAGTGACGATGCCCGGGCACAAAAACGTCTCAAGCTGGCTGGTTTGAAGGGAGAAATCGCCAATGGCGCTGATTTCTCAACCCTGGCCGGGCAGCATTCCGACTGTCCCACCAAATCCAAAGGCGGAGACTTGGGTTTCTTTGAAAAGGGTGAAATGGTTCCCGCCTTCGAGGAAGTGGCCTTCACCTTGAAACCGGGCGAAGTCAGTGACATCGTTGAGACGCAGTTTGGATATCACCTCATAAAAGTAACTGACCGTAAGCCCGCCCACGCTGTGCCCCTTGAGCAGGTAAAAGATAAGGTGGCGGATTATCTGAACAATCAGAAGAGACGCGAGGCGGCCAGAGATTATATTCAGGGGCTGCGTGATTCGGCCAGGATTGAGTACTCAGCAGCTGATAAGCCTTCATCAGCCGGGAAGCCCTCATCAACCACTCAGGCTGAGTGATAACCCGGCACCGGAGTAAAGTGCCTGGCCCAAAATCTTGCGCATGAAAGGAAAGGTAATATTAATTGGCCAGGGGGGAAAGAATATCTATTGACCACTGTCTGAGCAAAGTTCCCTTGGCTACCTGAAGGTCAATAGATGCCTTGATCTGATTAATAGCGGCTGTGATTTTATTGACTTCAGCCTCAATCAGGTCTCTTTGGGCTTGAAACACCAGGAGATTTGTTGACCTGCCCAGCCGGAATTTTTCCTGCTCGACCTTTAATTTTTCCTCCTGCCATCTCCGGTTGGCCTCAGAGGCGGCAACCTGTTCATGATATCGCTGGATTTCCGAAAGTGCCTTCCGGACCTCTACCTGGATCTCCTGCTTGAGAGACTCGATACTTTCCCGGTACTGAAGACGCTCGAGATTAGCCTGCTGAGATTGGCTTTCTGCCGTTCTATTGCCCCATGGCCGCGAAAGTGTCAGGCCGGCCGTATAGCCATAATCATCAAATTCATCGAAAGAGGAGGGGAATGAGGGACCATTGGCTATTCTCTTCAAGATAAAGAAGAAGTCCAATCGCGGCAGGAGACCATTCTGAGTTCTTACGACCTCAAGATCCCCCTTCTGAAGGTTCAGATAGGTCTGGTTGAGGTCGGGACGAAGCCTGAAGGCTGTTGAGATATGATTTTGTATATCACCTGAATCAATGGGGGGGGGCTCAGGAGGAGTGGTCAGCTCTACTCCTTGATCCCAGAGGATATCAATCTCAGGATTCAGAAGGAGGAGGAAGTCGAGTCTTTTCTGGACCATGGCGCTCTCCGCGTCAATGAGCTTCCCTTTTCCCTCCGCAACCTCGGCCTGGGCCGCAACTGCTTCAGATTCAGCCTGTTTTCCGACGCGGATGCGCTCTTCGGTTTCAACGAGTTGCTGATTGGCCAGTTCCATGGATTTCCGGCGTATGTGCAGTGTCTTTTCGGCCAGGATCAGGTCCCAGTAGGTTTTTTGAACCTTAGCCACCAGGTCGATGATATACTGTTGTAACTCGTAAAGAGAGATCTTGTGGTCGATCTCTGCCTGATCGACCAGAGAGAGATTTATTTTTCTTCCCCGGTCTTTCAGGAGTGATTGGGTGATGGTGAGACTTCCGGAGGTTGCATAGCCGGTACCTTCAGAGGGGATAGAGAACTGATCGGAGTATATGGTCAAGCTTTCTTTGTCAAGGTAATGGCTCTTCAACTCAAGCTGTAGTTTGGTGCCGGTAGAGAAGAGCTTTGAAATCTCAAACACGCCTTCGGTCGTTTGCGTTTCGGTTTCTTCTTCTGCAGATATTAAGGCGTTCCTTAGCTTGAATATGAAGTCATCGAGATCAGGATCTTGTGAATCTTGTGGATCTTGTTCCGTAGAATCGCTGGAAGTGCTCAGGCTGCGGGTTTTGTCTTTTCCTGCCTTTATCTCTAAGGACATATCAAGATCGAAAGGAGATTTGGCCTCCTCGATCAGGGTCTCCTTTATTTTGGGCAAAACAGTCTGGACTTTGAGATCCCTGTTGCGCTTTAAGGCCAGTAAAACGGCGTCCTCAAGCGATAGGGAGAGCACGGGGGAACCACCTCCACGGCGGAATCGGCCTGACCGGGTTGGTAGAGATTCTTCAGTGGCGGCTTCTCCGCCCCTCGGAAAGGCAAGGGATGGAAGGATGAGGCAGAATGAAATGATGGAACCGGTAATAAGCGTCTTCGTGTTCATGATTACTCCTGTTATTCGTATCGCAAGGCCTCAATAGGATCTTGCCTGGCGGCCCGTAAGGCCGGATAATAGCCAAAAAAGATTCCCACCCCTGCGGCAAAGGAAAAGGCAATGAAAGCGTATAATGGCCGGTTATAGGTAGTGAGCCTGGAAAAGGTGTCGATCAGAAAGCAGGTAAGAGAGCCTAAGCCGATACCGATCCCTCCGCCAAGAAGACTCAGAAGCATGGATTCAAACAGGAACTGCTTCATGATGTCGCGATCCTTGGCTCCGAGAGCTTTACGAATGCCGATTTCCCTGGTCCTTTCAGTGACCGTGACCAGCATGATATTCATGATGCCGATCCCTCCGACCAGAAGGGAGATGCTGGCAATTCCTCCAAGGAGCAGAGTCATGACCATGGAAACCGAGCCGAGGGTCTTCAGGAGTTCGGCTTGGCTCTGCAGAGTAAAATCAAGGGGCATACCAGGCGGTATGCGGTGCTGTCGCCTCATGACCTCATTGATCTTCTCCTCGGCCGTCATGGGATTGACACCTTTGCGCAACTGGAGGTCAATTCCTCCCAGGTGTCTTAATCCAAAAAGCTGCTCCATGGCTGTCGTATACGGAATAATGAGCTGATTATCCGGGTTATACCATCCTTCATCACCCTTGACGTCCAACAGGCCGATGACCTTGAAGTTTAAGCCGTTTACCTTGATCATCTTCCCCAGGGGGTCCTGGGTCTGAAAGAGGTCTTTGGCAGTTTGGTCGCCGATAACTACTACCCTGGCCTGCTGTCTGGTTTCAATCTCGGTAAAGGGCCTTCCCCTCTGTAAGGTAAAATTTCGAATGGAAAAATAGGTCAGAGCCGCACCGGTAACCGGCACAGGGGTATTCTGGCTGAGGTATTTGGCCTGAGCGCCTGCCCTTACTACCGGAGAAAGGTGCAGAACTTCAGGAACTTTTTGCAGGATAGCCTCGGCATCCTCAATGGTGAGGGTTTCGTAAGTCTCGCTTCTTACGCCCTGGCTTCCCTTTTGCCCCGGCCGCAGAACCATGAGGTCACTTCCCAGAGAGGAGACCTTCTGGGTAATTTGTCTCCTGGCCCCTTCCCCCAGAGCTAACATGGCAATTACGGCACTGACTCCGATGATAATTCCCAGGGTGGCCAGAAAGGAACGCATCCTGTTGGCCCAGAGACTTTTCAGGGAAACCTTGATGAGGGTCCAGAGCAGCATTCTTAAGCCTCCTCCATAATCTGTCCATCGCGAAGGTGAATCTGGCGCTGGCATTTCCGGGCAATCTCCGGGTTATGAGTGACAATGATGATAGTCCGGCCATCCCGGTTCAGCTTTTGGAATATATTCAGTATCTCCTCATTGGATTTGCTGTCAAGATTTCCCGTAGGCTCATCAGCGAGAATGATGGAGGGATCGGTCACCAGGGCTCTGGCAATGGCCACCCGCTGCCGCTGTCCTCCGGAGAGCTGATTAGGCTCGTGATACAGCCGGGAGCCCAGATTAACCTCTTCAAGGGCTGAGGCAGCCTTGTCCTTGGCCGCAGGATGGCCTGAATACAGGAGAGGCAATTCAACATTTTCCAGGGCTGACATACGGGGGAGGAGATTGAACGACTGGAAAACAAAACCGATTTCCCGATTGCGGATTTGAGCCAGTTCATCGTTGCCTACCCTGGAAATCTCCCGGCCATTCAGAAAGTACTGACCGGAATCAGGGTGATCAAGGCATCCAAGAATGTGCATCAGGGTTGACTTCCCACTGCCGGAGGCACCTACGATGGCTACCATCTCCGACTTTTTCACCCTGAGGGAGATTCGATCCAAAGCTACCACGAACTCGTCTCCCATCCGGTAATTTTTGGAAATATCTTTAACTATGAGCATGCTAGAGCCTGTAGGTTATTATTCAGCTTTTCCGGTATTGGACCATTGGCTATGAATCTGTCCTGGAGTGAGAAGGACTCTCTCACCCTCCTCCACACCTTGAACAATCTCGGCTGTCCGGCCGTTGCTCAGACCCAGGGTAACTGCCCGGGAACGAATGGTTCCATCCGAAGACATGACCTTGACCAGCGGCCCTTCGGTGGAAAAGGTGATGGCTTCTTCAGGAACGATCAGGGCTTCCGATTTCTCCTGGGCGACAATCTTGACATTGGCCGTCATTTCAGGTTTCAGGAGGGATTTCTTATCCCCCAGAACCTCGATCTTGACTTCGAAGGTTACTACGTTACTGACGCTGTTTCCCCGGGTGGCAATCTGGACGACCTGACCGGGGAATTTCAGGTCAGGGAATGAATCAACAGTAATTTCGGCCTTTTGTCCTAATTGGATCTTTCCGATATCGCTTTCATCCACAGAGGCGATAACAAAGATTCTGGATAAATCTGAGACCACCAGCAGGGTCGTCCCCCCGCCGATATTTTCTATGCCGGAGGAAATGATTTGCCCGATTTGAATATTTTTGGTAGTTATCACCCCCTCAATCGGCGAGAGAATCCGGGTATCATCCAGGCGTTGATTGGCAATTTCAAGATCTATCTTAGCCGACCGGAATTTACTCTCCTCTAATTGAACAGCCTGCCGCTTCAGCTCTAATTCCATGGTCAGGGCTTTTAATTCCTCCTGCCTGGCCAGAACCTGTTCGTAGGCAGATTTGGCCCTTATAGCTTCCGTTTTCCTCGTATCGAGCTCTTCGCGGCTGGATAATTTTTTTTCGTAGAGCTGTTCTTCACGTTGAGCTTTATTTTCGGCATCTTCCCAGGCAGCCCTGGTCGATGAGATCTCAGCCTTGATGTTCATCCTGGTGATCTTGAGTTTTTCCTCGGCAATCATCAATTCCTGTTTGGCGCTCTTCAGGCGTGCTCTGGCTGCTTCCAGCGTAGCTTCCGCCTTCTCAACATTTCGCTGCTCATCGGTAGGATCAAGCTCAACCAATAAGCTGGAAACATGAACCTCAGCACTGATATCAAAGGGGAGCCTGGTCACTCTGCCACTGGCCTCGGATTTAATTTCCACATCCTGGTTAGAGACAATCTTGCCGGTGCAGGCCACCTCAATCTGAATAGATCCGCGCTCGATCAGGGCGGTTCCCTCAACAACATCATGATCCGTTTTCAATGGCGAGCGCAGGAACTGAAATCCAGCCATACCTAAAAAGGCAATAATCCCAAAAAGAATCAGAATGTTACGTCGTTTCATAGTGATCTCCGGAAATTTGGCTCTGCTGTTTCCTGGATGGGTGGTTCAGGTTTTTGGGTTAGATCTTTTCCAGGAAAAGAGTTTCTGTATTTACAAAGCATAACATGGCGTTTTCATGTGTTAGATGTTGGTATACTTGTCGGATGAATAGGGAAATTTTCGCTATCAACGAGGGTATTTTTCTAAAAAATAAGGTTCATAGAAAGTGAGGGACTGTCTTAGGTATGATTTCTGAGCATAAGCTCTAATGGATGGGGATTCAAATAGTATTGCCTCTTCAGGTAGGTGATGTCAAATTTCCGGACATAATGTTTCAGGAGAACGACGGGTACAATCAGGGGTACTACCCTTTTATGATAATCTGCTATAAATTCAAGGAGTTCCTGTTTTTCATCTGAGGTCAGGAACTTTTTCAGATAACCCATAAGGTGATGAAGGACGTTTACGTTCTTCTTGATGGTTGCTTTTAAGGCGAGAGCAGTCATCAGGAGACGAATATAATGGGCACATGTGTCCTTGAGATGGCCACGTCCGGCCTGAGCCACCATGTTCCCGAGCTCTTTTACATGCCTGGTGCTATGAGACATAATCAATAATTTGTGATCGGTATGGAAGGATATCAACCCCTCCATGGAAAAATGAGTCACGAGAAAATTTTTCCACCGTTGGCAGACGAAGACACGCTCAATAAAGTTTTCTCTCAGGTCAAGGTCATTGAGCCTTCCCTCGTCCTCAACCGGCAGGAGAGAAAATCTCTGCCTCAGTTTCCATGCAAAAAGGCCTGATCCTTTCCTTACAGATTTCCCATCAGGGCCGTATATCCTGACATCTCTCATCCCGCAGCTCGGAGACTTGCTTTTCAAAACGAAGCCGCACAGATCCAATCCTTCAAGCTGGTCAAGTTTTCGGTCAGTCCAGGCGAGCATACGTTCGGTGTGATCAAGGCCGGTTTTGATGGTGACCATCCGGGCTGATTCCGGCTCTCCGACAAGGTGCATGGGTTCCCGTGGAATTGGAAGTCCGCACTCAACTTCCGGGCATATGGGAACCCAGGTGACAAATTGACCCAGAACGTCTTTCAGGTAGTGATGTAATTTATGCCCGCCGTCATAACGGACCTTCTCGCCCAGGAGGCAGGCACTGATACCTAATTTAGGACAATCATTCATGTTTCCGAACTTTTTTAGCCTTGGTAATAAACGGCCCCGCTCCTCTTCTTGCCCCCTTAAAACAGGAGAGTAACATTTCCCCCTCATGAAAGGGAAGGGTTACAAAGGAGAATTTATCAAGAATCCGGATATCGTTTATTTTGCCATTTGGAATATTGCATTTATCCTTAATGAAGGCCACCAGCCCCTGGGGTGTCAATCCGTCCTTTTTCCCTTGTGTGACAAAGAGCCGTGTTTTACCTTTGGCATCAACAGCTACATCTTCTATTTCCGTATAATTTTTTTCATCCAGTTCACCTTGAAAGGAATATTGCAGGAGGGCGGCCAGTATTTCTTCGGCCTCATTATTCTCCAGAAGCTCTCTGGACATTTCAAGATATTCGTTCTGTGGACGTAATTTTACAATATTTTCCAGATCAGTTTTAATCCTGAATTTCTTTACCTTGATGACATCTTTTATCTTCGGCAGTTTTGCTTTACGAATATCTGTTTTGGCCTCTCTCCTGATAAATTGTAGTTTTCTGTATTCTTCCGGGGTAATAAAGGTTATGGCATTCCCATCTTTACCTGCCCGACCGGTGCGGCCAATCCTGTGAACATATGATTCCGGGTCCTGGGGAAGAGCGTAATTGATGACATGGGTCAGATCTGTGATATCAATGCCCCGGGCCGCAACATCGGTAGCTACCAGTATGGTTGACCGCCGGTTTCTGAACTTGTCGAGCACCCGCTCTCTCTGATGCTGGGAGAGGTCGCCGTGGATACCCTCGGCCGCGTAACCCCGGTCAATCAGCCTGTTTGCCAGCTCATCCACGTCTGTTTTTGTACGGCAGAAGATGACCCCGTAGAAAACGAGTTCAATGTCAATAATGCGGCAGAGAGCCTCGAACC
>JBLIRT010000142.1:0-8264 GCA_049472445.1 bacterium | reverse complement strand
GGCTCATCAAATCCGCCGTAAACAGCCTTCGGTTTTAAATAATGACAGCCATAATGGGGAGCGGTCCTGATACCTGAGAGATCCCGCCTGATTCCCTCCTTCAATCTGTCCAGACCGATGTCCTCATAGATGGCTCTTGAAATATGCTTTACCGTAACCTGCCCCCGGTAGGTCAGGCCCAGGGCGGCCAGCTTCTTATTTATCCCGGCCCGCACCTCTTCATCCCTCAACTCTTCCACAGCTTCGGTCAGGGCACCGGTGCAGGCCGCGCAAAGGGTTATGATATTCAAATCACTGTCCTCAGCCAGAGCCAGATTCGCGGCGGCCATGATCAGACCTCCCTCCAGGCTCAAATTAATCTGATTGGAACCGCAGCAGGTGAAATCCTCCAGATCTACGAGTTCAATTCCTAATTTCCGGGCCACCCATCGTACCGAAAGTTCATAATGAAAGACCTTGGTAGGAGTGGTACAGCCTAAAAAAAGAGCGTATTTCTTCACGATCGTCCTCTCCCCGGTTCCAGGGTATCCAGGCCGGCTACACTGATTATCTTCCCGGCTCTCTCGTTTTCAGCCTTGAGAGGTCGGAGTGAGAGTTCCTCTCTTTTTTTCACCCACGTCTCTTCAGTAGGAAAGACTATGCCTGTCTGCCTGAGGTTTCCGGTCTGAATTACCAGGAAGGAAGCCATGTACCCCTCTTTGGCCGCCATGTTTTTGAGAACATTTAAGATATTGAAAAAATTTACTTTTTGCGGGCAGCGCTGCTCACAGGTATGACAGGTGGTACAATTCCAGATATACTCCTGGCTCAGCAGTTCCTGCTTCAGCCCATATTGAATCATTCTGACTATCTTCCGGGGATCATATTCGGGATATACTCTATGGATAGGGCAGCCGGCTGTGCAGGTTCCGCAGGAAAGACAGGCGTTCAGGTCACGGGCCGACTGGTGAGCGGCCGCCACTTCAAATTTGAAATTAAGATCGTATTCTGAAATTCTGATTTCCCGGTCTGACATTTTAATATCCAGCTTCCTGTTCAATGTTACAATTGAGGTTATGTTCTGAGATTCTGATTTCCTGGTCTGACATCCGGTCTGACATTTTAATATCCAGCTTCCTGCTCTTTTGGCCGCACAATAGGATTCGGTCCGAGCCGGCGTATACGCTCGGTCATTTCATTGGCCATTTCTGCAAAGCGTTGTCCCATGGACGAGGAAATTTCATGCATCTCCAGACGCTCGCCGCCTATGCCGGCGGTATCAAGGAGTTTTTTCATATCACCTATCCGCTTTTTAGCCCGGCAGTTTCCCTGAAGGAAATGACAGCCGCCTTCCATACAGCCGGCAACCATTACCCCATCAGCTCCATGCTCGAAAGCCTGGAGGATCATCTGCTGACTCATGACGCCCGAGCACGGCACCTCAATAATTCGTATATTGTGTGCATACTGGATTCTCAGCGAACCTGCCAGGTCCGCGGCCGCATAAGCTCAGTAATCACAGCAGAAGGCCACAACCTTCGGCTCAAACTCTTGAGGCTGATTATCCTTATTCATGGAAAAGACTCCGGGTCATCTCCGAACATATGGTATTATTGAATCCCTGCAGGGTTATGGCCTGGCTGGGACATTCACCTATACAGCTACCGCAGCCCTGACAGGCTGAGGCATCAATCTCTATTACTGAATCCTTTATTTTCGGTGCATTGAAAAGGCATTTCCGTAAACAGGTCAGACAGGCAGCACATTTGTCGGGATTAACCACAGCTATGAGATCATGGGATTCAAATTCATTTTTGCTGAGGATAGTAAAGGACCGGCTGGCCGCTGCCTTGGCCTGAGTAATATTTTCTTCCAGATTTTTAGGACCGTGGGCTATACCGGCCAGAAAGATACCATGGGAGGCAAAATCGACCGGCCGTAACTTCATATGGGCCTCCAGAAAAAATCCATCCTCGTTCAGGGGCACTCTGAAAACCCGGCTCAGCCTGGTGTTATCCCGCGGCGGCAGAATGGCCGCACCCAGGCCGATGAAGTCAGCCTCAATAATGATCGGCTGCCTCAGCACATGGTCAAGTACCGTAACCTGGAGTCCAGGCCCGATTTTCTGAACCAGGGGCTTATTTTCAACCTCATACCGAATGAACAGAATCCCCTCGGATCTGGCTTCACGGTATTTATCCTCCATAAAGCCATAGGTACGAATATCACGGTACAGAATAAAGATATGAGCCTCAGGATAGTCCTGCTTTATCTTCAAGGCCAGTCTGATAGACCGATGGCAGCAGACCCGGCTGCAGTATGGCCGGTCAGGCTCCCTTGAGCCGACACAATTGATGAGGACGATATTTTTCAGACCTCTCATCCGGCCATCACGCTTGACTATAGCCTCTTCCAGCTCCAGATACGTCATAATGCGGTCACTCCGGCCATACAGGTATTCGATGGGTTTGTACTCTTCACCACCGATAGCAATAATGGCTACCCCATGCCTGATCTGTTTTCCATCAGTCAAAGTGGTTACAAAGTTTCCCTTACTGCCGCTGACCTCAGCGACTTCGGAGGATACATAGGTCTTGATCATGGGATTATGATTTACCTTATCAATGAATTCCCGGAGGCGGGTCTGGATGTCCTCCCCTCTCAATCCCTGCTGAATTCTCCGGGCCATTCCGCCGAGCACGTCTGACTTTTCCACCAGATGGACCTCAAAACTGGCTTCATTGGCTAAACTCAGGGCGCAGATCATACCTGATATTCCCCCTCCGACAACGAGGGCCGATTTGGTGACCTCAACGATGGTCTGCCTGATCGGATCCTGAACAGCCAGTTTGGCTACCTTCATTCTGACCAGATCCATGGCCTTGGCGGTGGCTTTATCAGGCTCATGCATATGCACCCATGAGCATTGGTCCCTGATATTGGCCATCTCAACCATGTATCTATTCAGTCCTATTTCCCTGAGCGTTTCCTGAAAGAGAGGTTTATGGGTACGCGGACTGCAGGAGGCAATGACCATACGATTGAGACGGTACTCAGCCATAATTCTTTTCATATCCTTCTGACTGTCCTGTGAGCAGGCGTGAAGGTAACAGCCGCTATAGACCACAAAGGGAAGCTTTCGGGCTGATTCAGCCACCTCCTGTATTCTCACCACCTGACCGATATTTAAGCCGCAGGAGCACACAAACACCCCGATTCTCGGCTCCTCTCCAACGGCGCTCCGCTCCTGGGGAAACACTTTTTTCCTGACCAGGCTGCCTTGAACTCCACGAAGTAATCCCCCGGCTGCGGAAGCCGCTGCGCTGGCCTGCATAACGGTTTCAGAGATACCCTTCGGCCCGCAGAAAGCCCCCCCGACATATATTCCCGGTCTGGTAGTCCACTCACCGGAGAGAGGGGCCGGGTCACAGAAGCCATATTGATTCAGTTCCAGACCGAGCTTATTGGCCAGTTCGACAGCCTTTATTGACGGCTTGAATCCTGTGGACAGGACAACGAGATCAAACTCTTCGGCGTTCACGGTACCATCCGCATCAGCATATCGGATCAGTAAATTTTTTTTCTCATCCTGCCTTTCAATAACTTCTGAAATCCGCGATCGAATATATCTTACGCCGTACTCATCCCTGGCTCGATTATAATACTTCTCCAGACCCTTGTCGTAAGCCCTTATATCCATAAAAAATATAACCGCATCAAGCCCCTGGCGGCTATGCCCCTTGGCCAGCACGGCTTCCTTGGTAGCGTACATACAGCATACCGAAGAGCAGTATCCATGTCCTTCATGGAAGTTTCGGGACCCGGCGCATTGAATCCAGGCTATTTTCTCAGGCTCCTTCCGGTCATAGGGTCTGACCAGATGGCCTTGAAACGGGCCGCTGGCGCTGAGGATCCGCTCAAACTCAAGGCTGGTGAGGACATGAGGGAACTTCCCATATCCGTAGGAAAAAAGCGGCCTGGGATCAATAGTCTCAAAACCCGGGCACAGGATAATGGCACCCACGTTCAGCTCAAGAAGTTCCTCCTGCATGCGCCGGTCGATAGCTCCAGCCGGGCAGGCTTTCTCGCAGGCACCACACTGCTTACAACTATCCAGGTCTATGCAGTAGGCATCAGGAAAGGCTTGAGGATAGAGTTTATAGATGGCCTTTCTCTGGCTGATGCCCTGGTTGAATTCGCTGGGAACTGTTGAAGGGCAGACCCTGGCGCATTGACCGCAGTCCTCACATTTGTCCAGATCGACACATCGGGGTCGCTTGCGTATCACGGCCTTAAAATTACCCGCCTCTCCCTGGACATCGATCAGGTCTGTATTGGTATACGTTTCGATGTTAAGATGCCTTCCACATTCCACGAGCTTGGGAGATAAAATGCAAAGGGAACAATCATTGGTAGGAAAGGTCTTGTCCAGCTTCGGCATGGTACCGCCAATGGCCGGAGATTGCTCTATCAGATGAACATAAAACCCGGACTCCGCCAGATCAAGAGAGGCCTGAATACCGGCAATGCCAGCCCCAACCACCAGAACAGATCCGACTTTGCGCTCATTTTGAATTACAGACCCAACTTTTCTGACATTTTGCATTGTTGAGGCGGCCCTCACCATCTCCACTCCTTCATATCTTTTCTATTCTTATCCTTCCGCATGTGAATGAACATCTCCGCACCCGATGAATTACGGCTGGAAGCTTTTTCCATTCCTCACTCTTTTCGGTTCCTTACCGATAATTTTTGCACCTGTTCTCGCTCCCTTCTCCGCTCTCCATGTTATTCATAATCCCTTGGATAATTGAGGAAGATTTTCATGGTCCTTTGTGGCGGCTGGCCGACATGAGTGTTTCAGATTATTATCTAAATAAAAACAAATAGATAGAGTGGTCAGACCCCAATAAAAAGTTATGACTGAATTTTGGTTGAATTTGAGCCGATATCAAAAGTAGCGCCGATGTTCTCAATAATCTCTTCTATCATGATGGCTGAACTATTTGATCCTGACTCGAAGGTGACTTATCCTGGAAAAAACACAGAGGAGAGCATCATTACCAAATCGTAATGACACAATTGTTCCTGTAATTACAAAATTGATATTAAAAAATTACACAATTGAAATTCACTCATGTCCGAAAGCAAATAATCTATATTTCATAGTTAATAAATCAGTTATGATGAAATTTGGCATACATAAAATGTGGTAGTCAATCAGGCATAAAAAATGCTGGCATGGCTTCAGAAGATAAAATCTGCTTTCGAAAATAAGGAGGATGTATATGCTCTCAATGCTGCAAGAGGGTGGGATGATGATGTATGCCATCCTGGGAATATCTATTGCCGGATTCGTCTTGTTCTGTGAACGGGCTACCTTTCTCTTTCTTCACCTGAAATTAGACACTGACGGCTTCCTCCAGAAAATTGTCTTTTTCCTTGAAAAAATGAATTATCGTGGTGCTCTTGAGGAATGTACCAGGGCCGAGAAACATCCCCTTGGACGAATTTTGAAAGCCGGACTCCTCAAATCAGGGAAAAAAGACAAAGATATTGAACAGGCTATAAAAGAAAAAATGCTGAGTGAAATCCCTCCCATGAAAGCAAGAATCAATTATATGATTATGTTGGCCTGTCTTGCTGTGCTCTTTGGATTGTTTGGAACTACGGCAGGTTTGATTTCTGTGTTCAGAAGTGCCGGCGCTCTCAGTGAAGTCACCAGTCATGGAATCATCATGAAAGGGGCAGCAGATGCCATGCTTACCGCTGCCTTTGGTTTCATTATAGCTATACCTTGTCTCATAGGCTATTTTATCCTCGCGTATCGTGGAACCCATCTCATCGAGCAATTTGAAGAAAAGGCCCTTAGCCTCTTTAACATTCTCTCTTCCTTAAATAGGGATAAAGAACTACTTTGTCAATCCGTGGAACAACAAGCCATAAAACAAGAGGGAGTTCTCCGGTAACGTTGATACAATATCTGAAGGAATTTCGGACCCTTTCGCAGCTACCTTATAAGTTATAGATTATTCACGAAAAATAAGAAAGATAAGGGGCACTATTTAAGATGAAAAAGAAAGCCAAGATAATCCCAGACAAGACAAAAGGCTCAGCTTCAACTTCATCTACCTTAGAAGTAAATGAATTGCAGGATCAGGAAGTGCAGGATAAAGAGGCTATGCCATCTGACTTAAAAAGCAAAACCGTTGCCCAATTCTTTATTTTCCAGGGTGAGGATTGCCTTGGATGGGAGTGCTTTCATAAAGAGACAGTCACGATCGGCAAGGGCAAAGATGTAGATATCGTCCTAAATGGCCAAAATGTCTCAGATCTTCATGCCTTTTTCTATCTCAAAAATGGCCAGATTACGGTATCGGATGGGAACCTTGGAAGCGGGGTCAGAGTGAATGGCAAGTTCATAACTGACCGTATCCTCGGGCCATTGGATTGTGTAACCATCGGTCCCTACACCATAAAGGTGAAAGTAAAAAATATTTTAGATCAGGCTCCAAATGCTGACGAGACCCAAGCCAACATCCCAGAATTTCATAAGGGTGGAAATGGAAAAAGGCCAATATATGGGAAAGGTGAAGAAGATAAGCAAGATGAACCAAGTCAGGAATCGACTGGGGACAATGATCAGATAACGAAGGAATGTATTGATGACCAGATAAAGCAAGTGGATTTTGAAAGGCCGGAAGGAGGCCCGAAGACCTCAGATCCTGTTATGAATACTCAGAAGGAGGACGAGAAGACCGAACCAGAATCAAAGGAGATGTACCCTGAGGTTCAAAATGAAGTATTTTCAGAACTGATGCCGGAAAGTGATAACGATTCCAAGGTAATAAGTCCTTCCGCTGAAAACCGGATGAAAGAAACACTCTCGGCAGCAGAGGAGAATGATGACAAGGAGGTAATAAATCCTCCTGTTGGAAACAATATGGCAGAAAACCCTCAAGAGGCGGAAGAGGTCGATGATCAGCAAGGATCTGTCATTGAGGCTCTGCGTGAGGAGGCATCAAGTGATGATGTCCTGGCGGATGAGAAAGCCGAAGACACTGAAGCCATGATAGCTGATGAAGTCATGACCGAGCCTGAAAATGACTCTCTCGGAGAGCCGGAGAGCGATATACCTCCAAAGCTTGTCAATGATTGGCTTCGTGATGATCTTAAAGATATCGATGATCATGAACATACAGTGGAAAGCGGCGCATGTTTACAAGACCCGAGTACGGATGCTGCAAATACGGAAATTGAAGAGACGGTATCTGATGAAGTCATGACCGAGCCTGAAAATGACTCTCTCGGAGAGCCGGAGAGCGATATACCTCCAAAGCGTATCAATGATTGGCTTGGTGATGATTATGAACCTACCGATGATCATGAACATACGGCAGAAAGCGGCGCATGTTTACAAGACCCGAGTACGGATACCGTCGATAAGGACAATGAATGTACCGTAGATGCAGATAGTGAATTTACACCTGATACGGACCACGAATTCACACCTGATAAAAACGGTGAACATATAAACGCCGACAATATGATTGAACAAGAACAAGCGGCTGGACAGGAACGGACACTGGAAGACACATCCCGGGAAACTCCTGCTGAAAATATCATGGATTATTCAGAGGATATTGATGACAAGGAGGAATCTGCCGTTGAGGCTTTGAGTGAAGATGTACTTACCGAAGATGCCCTGACATTTGAAAAAAATCAGGATGCTGTGCCTGAATTCATGTCAGAGCCTGAAAATTCCTCCCTGGTAGAGCCGGAGAGCCATATTCCACCAGAGCCCGCCGAAGATTGGCTTTGTGATGATCATGGAGATAAGGTGGACAGCAGCGCCTTTTCCCAGGATCCGGATACGGATATCATGGGTCTGAATACGGATACCGGGGATAAGGATGATGAATTTACATTCGAAAATGAGATATCTCAGGCCGAAGAAAAGCCTGAAGCTGAGTTGAACCACATCATTGACCGGATATCTGATCTGGAAAAGCTGGGATCAGATGCTTCAGTTGAACAGGAAGTGTTGCCGGGCAAACCACAGGAGGAATCGGGTGCTGAAGTAAATCCCACCAATCAAACCTCTTCAGGGGGAGAACCGAATTTTGAGCTGGAGTCAGAGCAGCAGCCGCAGCCGGAGTTGGAAGCGCAGTCCAGCCAGTTGTTTACGAGAGAGAACAGCGAATCACCAGAAACCGGACTAGGCCAGGTGAAAGGGAATAACGAGAGACGAATCGAAGCAGATGATGATACAGAAGAGTTATTTT